>CAZONX010000084.1:0-9881 GCA_964581295.1 uncultured Acidimicrobiaceae bacterium | reverse complement strand
AGGGTCGGAGGTAGACCATGGCGAGGAGCCTGAAGAAGGGGCCGTTCGTCGACGAACACCTCCTGCGCAAAGTCGAGGCAGCGAACGACAGCAGTGACAAGCGTGTCATCCGCACGTGGAGTCGGCGATCGACGATCACGCCGGAGATGGTGACCCTCACCATCGCCGTGCACGACGGTCGCAAGCACGTCCCGGTGTACATCAGCGAGTCGATGGTTGGGCACAAGCTCGGCGAGTTCGCTCCAACCCGGACCTTCCGGGGTCACCTCGGGAGCGAGAAAGCTGCGAGGAAGCGATGAAGACCAACGCGAAAGCCAGACACGTCCGACAGTCGCCGTACAAGGTACGGCGGGTGCTCGATCTCGTGCGGGGTCTCCCGGTCGAAGATGCGCGCGTCGTGCTCCAGCACACACAGCGCCGAGCGGCTGATCCGATCCTCAAGTGCCTCGATTCGGCTGTTGCCAACGCCGAGCACAACTTGGCCGCAGACGCCGACGAACTCGTCGTCGCAGAAGCGTATGCCGACGAGGGGCCGACCCTCAAGCGGTGGCGTCCGAGGGCCAGAGGTCGTGCCACGCGGATCCGCAAACGCACCAGTCACATCACCATCGTCGTTGCCGACGCAGAGGAGAACGCCTAATGGGCCAGAAGATTCACCCCTACGGCCTGCGACTCGGCATCGTCACCGACTGGAAGTCTCGTTGGTACAGCGAGAAGGACTATGCGTCACAGGTCAACGAAGACTACAAGATCCGGAAGTACCTGCGCGACGAACTGACTCGCGGTGCGGTCTCGCGGATCGACATCGAGCGCATCGGTGACAAGAAGGTTCAGATCGATATCCACACCGGGCGACCGGGCGTGGTGATCGGCCGCGGCGGTTCCGAGGCAGAACGCCTTCGGTCCGGCCTCGAGGACCTCAGCGGACGCAACGTCAAGTTCAACGTCATCGAGGTCGCCAACCCCGAGCTCGACGCCATGCTGCTTGCACGCAGCGTTGCCGACCAGCTCGAAGGACGCGTCGCATTCCGACGTGCCATGAAGCGGACCGTGACCACCGCCATGAAGGCTGGTGCCGAGGGCGTGCGCGTCCAGGCGCAGGGCCGTCTTGGTGGCGCCGACATGGGCCGCCGCGAGTGGTATCTCGAAGGCCGCGTTCCGCTGCACACACTGCGCGCCGATATCGACTTCGGGCGAGCCACGGCACGCACCAGCGTTGGCGCCGTCGGCATCAAGGTGTGGGTCTATCGCGGTGACCTGCTCACCAGCGCAGGGGCTCGCAATGAGAAGATCGCAGCCGAGGCCCGCCTCGCAGCGGGTGGCCCCGCGAAGCGACGCCGTCGCTCCGCACGGTCGCGTGCCGAAGCGGCAGCGGGCGAGAGCGGTGGCAAGCGTCTCATCGAGGCCGGTGGCGGCAAGCGAGTCACCGAAGCCGGAGACGGCAAGACCGGTGGCAAGCGTCTCATCGAGGCCGGTGGCGGTAAACGCCCCACGACCACGACCGCCGATGCGGCCGCCGAGTTCGAAGCCGCCAAGGCCGACGCCGAGGAAGTGGCGGAGGCAGTTGTCGCCGCCGAGGTCGCTGAGGTCGTCGCCGAGGTCGAGGTTGCCGAAGCCATCGCCGAGGTTGAGGTCGTTGAAGCGATCGTTGAAGCCGAGGTGGCCGAGGAGATCGCCGAAGAGAAGATCGAAGCAGCAATCGTCGAAGCCGAAGTCGCTGAAGTGATCGCGGAAGAGAAGATCGCAGAGGCAACCACCGAGGTGGAGGTCGTTGAGGCCGTCGTCGAGCTCGAGGTTGCCGAAGCGGTGGCCGAGGTCGAGATCGTCGAGGCGATCGTCGAAGCCGAAGTCGCTGAAGTGATCGCGGAAGAGAAGATCGCAGAGGCGGTCGCCGAAGTTGAGGCCGTTGAGGCCATCGCAGCCGAAGAGATTGTCGAGGCCGTGGTCGCGGCCGAGGTGGTCGAGGAAGCGATCGACTCCGTCGAAGTGGAGGAGACCCCCACGGTCGAAACCACTGAGACCACGGAGACTCAGAAGGTCGACGAAGAAGCGGCAACAGACGACGCCGCCGACGACTCGGGCGATACCTCGCAAGGAGATGACGCCTGATGTTGATGCCGAAGCGCACCAAATACCGGAAGGTCCAGAAGGGCCGCATGACCGGGAAGGCCAAGGGCGGCTCGAAGGTTTCGTTCGGCGAGTTCGGTCTCCAGGCTCAAGAGCCTGGCTGGATCACCGCTCGCCAGATCGAGGCAGCTCGTATCGCCATGACCAGGAAGATCAAGCGTGGTGGGAAGGTCTGGATCACGATCTTTCCGGACAAGCCGATCACCGAGAAGCCTGCCGAGACCCGCATGGGTTCCGGCAAGGGAAACCCCGAATACTGGGTCGCCGTGGTCAAGCCGGGGCGAGTCATGTTCGAGATGGCCGGCGTCGACGAGGAGTTGGCACGTGAAGCGATGCGCCTCGCCGCACACAAGCTACCGGTCAAGACCAAGTTCGTGAAGCGGGAGGACGTATGAAGACCGTCGACCTGCGCAAGCTGAGCTACGCGGAGTTGCAAGAGCAACTCGACGAAGGCAAAGAGGAGCTGTTCAACCTCCGGTTTCAGATCGTCACGAACCAACTCGACAACACAGCACGAATCAAGCAAGTGCGGCGTCACGTCGCACGCGTCAAGACGATGATGCGCGAACAAGAGATCGCTGCTTGGGAAACACAGAGCAAGGAGGAGGCGTAGATGGAACGGGGACGCCGCAAAACACGCGTCGGGGTCGTCGTTTCGGACGCCAGGGACAAGACGGTCACCGTCGAAGTCCGCGACTCCAAACGCCACCCGAAGTACGGCAAGACCGTGCCGGTACGGAAGCGCTTCCACGCGCACGATGAGGCCAACGATGCCAACGTCGGAGACACGGTGCGGATCGTCGAGACCCGCCCGCTGTCGAAGTCGAAGCATTGGCGCGTCGACGAGGTCGTGGAGCGTGCGAGATGATCCAGCAGGAATCAAGGCTCAGAGTCGCCGACAACACCGGTGCCAAAGAGGTCCTGGTCATTCGTGTGCTCGGTGGATCGGGCAGGCGGTACGGCAGCCTCGGCGATACCGTCGTTTGCACGGTGAAGGACGCCACACCCGGCGGAACCGTCAAGAAGGGTGAGGTCGTCAAAGCCGTGGTCGTGCGGACCAAGAAGGAGAACCGTCGTTCCGACGGGACCTACATCCGTTTCGATGACAACGCTTGCGTGATCATCAACGACCAGCAGCAGCCACGCGGCACCCGGATCTTCGGTCCGGTCGGACGTGAATTGCGCGACAAGAAGTTCATGCGGATTGTTTCGCTGGCACCGGAGGTGCTGTGATGAAACTGAAGAAGGGTGACAACGTGCGGGTTATCACCGGCAAGGACGCCGGCACGGAGTCGAAGATCGCCAGGGTCTACCCGGACCGGAACAAGATCATCGTCGAAGGCGTCGCGACCGCACGCCGGAGTCAACGCGCCACCGGACAGACCATGCAGGGCGGCATCATCGACAAGGACATGCCGATCGATGCATCGAACGTCATGATCGTCTGCGCGGACTGCGGGCCCACCCGCATCGGCGCAGGGTTCGACGACGAAGGGCGCAAGTACCGCGTCTGTCGCAAGTGTGGAGGTGAGCTCTGATGGCCCCTCGCCTCAAAGAGAAGTACAACGCTGAGATCGCTGCGCAACTCAAGGATGACCTCGAGTTGGACAACGCCATGCAGGTCCCGCGTCTACTCAAGATCGTCGTGAACATGGGTGTCGGCGACGCTGCCCAGGACGCCAAGATCATGGACGGTGCCGTCGAAGACCTGCGGACCATCACCGGCCAGCAGCCGAAGGTGACGATCGCAACCAAGTCGATCTCCAACTTCAAGCTCCGCGAGGGCGTGCCGGTCGGTGCATCGGTGACACTGCGTGGTGCACGGATGTGGGAGTTTCTCGACCGCCTCATCTCGACCGCGATCCCGCGTATTCGAGACTTCCGCGGCTTGAATCCAAACGGATTCGACGGCCGGGGCAACTACAACTTCGGCGTCACCGAACAGCTGATCTTCCCGGAGATCGACTACGACAAGGTCGCCAGTGTCCGCGGCATGGACATCGCGTTCGTGACCACGGCAGCAACCGACGAGCAAGGCAGGGCGCTACTCGATGCCTTCGGGTTCCCGTTCCGCCGTCAACAGGCAGGTGTGTGATGGCGAAGACATCGAAGATCGCCAAGAACAATCAACGACGAGCGACGATCGACAAGTACGCCGAGCGCCGCCTCGAACTGGTCAAGGTCATCAAGGACCCCGACGCTTCCTACGAGGACAAGCGCGAGGCCTATCAGAAGATCGCCAAGATGCCGCGTGACGCGAGCGCGACCCGCTACCGCAACCGTTGCGGTGTGACGGGCCGGCCTCGCGCGTACTACCGCAAGTTCGGCATGTCGCGCTCCTCGTTCCGCGAGCTCGCGCACGAGGGCGAACTGCCCGGTGTGAGAAAGGCTTCGTGGTAATCATGCAGTCTGATCCCATTGCCGACATGCTCACCAGGATCCGCAACGCGAACCTCGCGTTGCACCCTGAGACGAGGATGCCGTCTTCCAAGTTGAAAGAAGAGATCGCCCGGATCCTGTCCGAAGAGGGCTACATCGACGGGTACAACGTCGACGACGCACCCGTCGGGAAGGAACTCACCGTTCGGCTCCGTTATGGCAACGACCGCCAGCCGATCCTCGAAGGGCTGCAGCGCGTCTCGAAGCCGGGCCGCCGCGTCTACAAGGGTGCGACGGATGTCCCGCGAGTTCGCGGCGGCATCGGGGTCGCCATCGTGTCGACGTCGGACGGCATCATGACAGATCGCGAAGCGCGGAAACGCAAGGTCGGCGGCGAAGTCTTGTGCGAGGTGTGGTGACATGAGCCGCATCGGAAAAGCACCGATCGACCTGCCCGCCGGCGTCGAGGTCTCCTACGGAGACAACGTCGTCGAGGTGAAGGGCCCGAAGGGTTCTCTGAGCCAGGACCTCGACCCGCGCATCGGCGTTTCGGTCGAGGACGGTGTGCTCACGGTCAGCCGAGAGGGTGACGAACGCGACGCTCGGGCTCTGCACGGCCTGAGCCGCGCGTTGATCGCCAACATGGTGGTCGGCGTCTCCGCCGGCTACAGCAAGGAGCTGCAGGCCGTCGGTGTCGGATATCGCGGAGCGTTGAAGGGCAAGACTCTCGAGCTTCAGGTCGGATACTCGCATCCCGTGTTGATCGAAGCCCCAGACGGCATCACCTTCGAGGTTCCAGAGCCGACGAAGTTCATCATCACCGGGATCGACAAACAACTCGTCGGCCAGGTTGCCGCCAACATCCGCGCGGTGCGTCCGCCGGAGCCCTACAAGGGCAAGGGCATCCGCTACGTCGACGAATACGTTCGTCGCAAGGCCGGGAAAGCAGGTGCTGCCTGATGAGAGGTTCACGCACAGATGCTCGGCGACACCGCCACTTCCGGGTGCGGAAGAAGGTGCACGGCACCACGACCCGCCCCCGGCTCGCAGTGTTCCGCAGCAATCGATACATCTACGCACAGATCATCGACGACGATCAGGGCGTCACGGTCGCCGCTGCGTCCTCGCGAGAGGGCAAGCTGGCCAAGAAGACGCTGAACGTCGAGACCGCGACCAAGGTTGGGGAGCTCATCGGCTCTCGTGCCAAGGACGTAGGGATCGACGCGGTCGTCTTCGACCGTGGAGGCTTCGCTTACCACGGGCGCGTCAAGGCGCTGGCCGACGGAGCCCGTGAAGCCGGGCTGGAGTTCTAGGAGCGCCATGACGAATCGTGACAACAAAGACCGCAGAGACCGCAGAGACCGCAGAGACCGCCGCGAGCGCCGCGAGCCGGAGTTCGACGAGCGCGTGATCGCGATCAATCGCGTCGCCAAGGTCGTCAAGGGTGGCCGCCGGTTCTCGTTTACGGCGCTTGTGACTGTCGGCAACGGCAAGGGCAAGGTCGGGATCGGATACGGCAAGGCCAAAGAGGTCCCCATGGCCATTCAGAAGGGCATGGAGATTGCGCGCAAGAACATGTTCGACGTGCCGATGGCGGGCCAGACGATCATCCACACGGTGATCGGCGAGCAGAGCGCCTCGCGGGTTCTGCTGAAGCCGGCAGCGCCGGGTACCGGCGTCATCGCCGGTGGCGCCGTGCGCCAGATCCTTGAGGCGGCAGGCGTCAGTGACGTACTGTCGAAGTCTCTCGGATCCTCCACCCACGTGAACGTGGCGAAGGCGACCGTCAACGCTCTCCAGGCTCAGCAGCGTCCCGATGTGGTTGCCAAGGCCCGGGGCAAGCGCCCTGAGGAGTTGTTCCCACCGGCGCTGCTCGCGGCGTACCGGTCGGCCGAACTCATGAAGACGCAAGGCTAGAACTGATGGCAGAAACCTTGAAGATCACATTGGTGCGCAGCACGATCGGCGAGAAGCCGAAGGTGCGCGCCACTGTCGAGAGCCTGGGGCTCCGCAAGATCAACCACTCGGTTGAGCGGCCCGATACACCCGACGTGCGCGGCATGGTCTTTCGTGCCAAGCACCTCCTTGAAGTTGAGGAAGTCTGATGAAACTCCATCATCTCCGACCCGCCGAAGGGTCGAGGAAGCGCAAGATCCGCGTCGGACGCGGTGAGTCGGGCCGACGGGGCAAGACCGCCGGCCGGGGCACCAAGGGTCTGAAGGCTCGGAGCAAGGTGCGTCGCGGATTCGAGGGCGGGCAGATGCCGCTCCAGCGCCGTATGCCGAAGCTTCGCGGTTTCCGCAACCCGAACCGGGTCGAGTACACGGTGATCAACGTTGAGCGTCTCAACGAATTCGACGCCGGCTCGACTGTGACCGCAGACGATCTGAGGGACAAGGGTCTCGTCAAGCACCGCGGCAAGGTGAAGGTCCTCGGCGAGGGCGATATCGACCGGGCGTTGACGATCAAGGCCCACGCGTTCAGTCTCGGTGCGGTAGAGAAGATCAAGGCAGCGGGAGGCTCGGTCGAGGTCATCGCGGGCTAGTCGCCGCGAATCCTTACTACCGTGCCGACTGCAGGCAATAGGAGTACCCGAACCACATGCTGACCGCCTTCAGGAATGCGTTCCGGATCCACGATCTACGGAACAAGATCCTCTTTACGCTGTTCATCTTCGTCCTCTACCGCTTCGGGACCACCGTCCCGGTGCCGGGGGTGGACCTGAATGCCATCAAGGAGTTCACGGACGCTGCCACGACCTCCGGCTTCGTCGGTCTGCTGAACCTGTTCTCCGGTGGCGCGCTGACGCGTCTGTCGGTGTTCGCGCTCGGGATCATGCCGTACATCACGGCGTCGATCATCCTGCAGCTGCTCGCCGTTGTCATCCCGAAGCTTCAAGCGCTCCAGGAGGAAGGCGAGAGCGGTCGCAAGATCATCACGCAGTGGACCCGGTACCTCACGGTCATCCTCGCTCTCCTTCAGTCGACCGGCTTCTCGTTCCTGTTCCACTCCGGACAGCTGACCGGCGGCATCGACCTGATTCCGGATTACACGCCCCGCAACGTGATCATCATCGTCATCACCATGACGGCCGGCACAGCCCTGCTCATGTGGTTCGGCGAGCTGATCACCCAGCGAGGGATTGGCAACGGCATGTCGCTGTTGATCTTCATTTCGATCATCTCGCAGATTCCGTCGCAACTCGCGGTTCTGAACGCCAACTCGCAGACCTACCAGTTCATCGTGATCACCGCCGCCATGGTGCTGCTCACCATCGGGATCATCTACATCGAGCAGGGGCAGCGCCGCATTCCGGTGCAGTTCTCGAAGCGCGTGCGAGGTCGCAAGGTCATGGGTGGTCAGTCGACCTACATCCCGCTGAAGGTGAACATGGCGGGCGTTATCCCCGTGATCTTCGCCACGTCGATCATGTACTTCCCGGCCCTCATCGCGTCGGTTCTGCCGCCGGATGGCTGGGGTGCCTCCGTGCGCAACTGGATCGACACCAACTTGCTGTCGTCCAGCGGCGGCGGCTTCTCACCGAGCCTCTGGTACATCTTCGTGCTCGCACTGCTCGTGGTCTTCTTCACCTACTTCTACACGGCGATCCAGTTCGACCCCGAGCGCCAAGCCGACATGATTCAGCGTCAGGGCGGATTCATCCCTGGCATCCGTCCGGGACGTGCCACGGTCAACTACCTGCAGTACGTACTCAGTCGGATCACGCTGCCGGGTGCCTTGTACCTCGCGGTTGTCACGGTCTTGCCCTCGATCCTCGGCTTCATCTGGAACGTCCCGGTTGGCCTCTCCGGCGTCTCGATCATCATCGTGGCCGGTGTCGCCCTCGAGACGACGAAGCAGATCGAGTCGCAGCTGATGATGCGGAACTATGAGGGTTTCCTGAGCTAGGAGCGAGTCGCCAGTCTTCAGTCGCCAGTCAAGACGAGACTCGATTGGTGTTGACTCGATCGGCCTGTCCGTCTCTGGCGACTGGCGACTGGCGACTCGCGACTCGCGACTGCCGACCGGCGACTGGGGTCTCTTCTCCAAGTATCCTTGGCACTTCACCGATCAGGAGTCATTCATGGGTAGACGGATTCTGTTTCTTGGCCCGCCTGGGGGCGGTAAGGGGACGCAGGCGAAAATGGTTCGCAAGGCGCTCGGCGTGCCGCACGTCTCCACCGGCGACATGCTGCGCGAGGCCATGGCCTCGGGCAGTGACCTGGGGGAGAAGGCCGAGACGTACGTTTCGGTTGGCGATCTGGTCCCCGACGAACTCGTTGTTGCACTCGTAGAGGAACGCCTCGCTCGCGAGGACGCGGCAGGCGGCTACCTCCTCGACGGATTCCCCCGTAACCTCGCCCAGGCCGAAGCGCTCGCGGGTGTCCTCGGCGACGAGGCACTCGACACCATCGTGTACCTCGACGTGAGCGAAGACGAGATCGTCGAACGCCTCCTCAAACGAGCGGAGCTCGAAGGCCGAGCGGACGACAACGAAGCAACGATCCGCCACCGGCTCGAAGTCTTCCATGGTGAGACCGAGCCGTTGATCGCGTACTACGGAGATCGCGTCCACCGTGTCGACGGCACCGGGGCGATCGAGGACATCTACTGCCGTGTCGCGCTCGAATTGGCGTCGTAGTGGTGGGAGCGAAGGTCATTTCGAAGAAGAAGCCCGATGACTTCGCGAAGATGGAGATCGCCGGGCAGTGCGTCGCGGCAATGCACCAAGCGGTTCGAGAGGCAGCGGCGCCGGGCGTGACCACCCGTGAGCTCGACGGAATCGCCGCCGAGGTGCTCGCGGACCGAGGATGCCGATCTTCGTTCCTCGGCTACCACGGCTTCCCCGCCGTCATCTGCGCTTCACCGAATTCGGCGATCGTTCACGGCATCCCGGACGGCTACACCCTGCGCAACGGCGACATCATCTCGATCGACGCCGGAGCGATCTACGAGGGGTGGCACGGTGATGCCGCCTTCACGATGGCGATCGGCGACGTACCCGACGAAGTGCAGCGACTGCTCGAAGTCACCGAGGAAGCACTGTGGAACGGCCTTCGCCAGGCGCGGCACGGAAACCGACTCGGAGACGTGGGCCACGCTATCGAGGCAACGGCCGAACCCGGTGGATACGGCGTGGTGCGCGAGTACATCGGGCATGGGATCGGACGTCAGATGCACGAGGCGCCGAACGTGCCGAACTACGGCGTGGCGGGAAAGGGGCTGAAGCTCAAGGCGGGCATGGCGATCGCTATCGAGCCAATGTTCAACCTCGGCACGGCCGAGACCGTCGTGCTCGATGACGGGTGGACGGTCGTGACCGCCGACGGAGCGATCTCGGCCCATTTCGAGCACACCGTGCTCATCACTGCCGA
>CAZONX010000083.1:0-9897 GCA_964581295.1 uncultured Acidimicrobiaceae bacterium | reverse complement strand
GGCGGCACCTCCCCCTGAGGGGGAGGACAAAGACCAAAGAGATCAGACCCGAGACACCAGGTCCGACACCCCACCACCGTGTCCTCCCCCTCAGGGGGAGGTGGCAGCGGCGCAGCCGCTGGCGGAGGGGGTCAGACAGTTCCGAGGTGACCGACGACCGGCGCTATCCCAGCATCCCCGCGAACCGTTTCAGGTTTCCTCGCCAGATTGCTCGCAGGACCGGGCGTGCGAACCAAGCGACGATCGCACCACCGAGGTACCACGGGAATTCGAGATCCTCCCACCACACGAATCGGGTTCCCCCGTCGATCGGCATGAGGACAAACACACCGACACCGGTAACCAGGCCACGGTGTACAACGCCGATGCTCGTCCCCTCGATCCACGACCGAACGGAGATCACGTCGGTGGTGACCAGCGGTCCGACCCGCGTACGCACCGCCATGGTGGTTCCAACACCCGATCGCTGCTCGGTCGCGAACTCGATGCTCTCGGCATCTGCCATCCACTCCGCGTGGCGCTCGAGCTGGGCGACTTCGCTCCACACGTGCTCAGGAGGATGCGGGAGGTCGACGGAAACGACGATCATCGTCATGAAGCGCTTTCCGGTTCCGGCCATCCGGCCGAGGGCTGCCAGCCGGTCGCGTCCGATAGCCACTCCCACAGCCGCCCTGACTGGGCGTCGCCATCGACGGTTCGCTTCAGCCGGTGCGTCGCTCGCGGGCGACGGTCGAGCCAGAACTGCCCCGAGGCCTCGAGCGCGTCAGAGTCAGAGGAGAGCCAGACAATTGTGTCGGCGCCTTGGCCGGCATTGCGGAGCAGCGGCCCCATGACCTTGCGGAACGCCGGGAGCGATGCGGCAACGCCGGGAGTACTCACCCAGCCGGGGTGCATGGAGTGGGCGACCACTCCCGTACCGGCGAGTCGCTCGGCCCACAGCTCGGTCAGGACCACCTGCGCCCGCTTGGTCCGTGCGTAGGCGGCAGCGCCTGCGTACTCCTCGTCCGTCATTTCCAGGCCGTCGACATCAAGCGCCTCCGTATACATCCCTCCGGACGACACCGTGATGATCCGCGACGGGGCACTCTCGACCAAGCGCGGGATCAGGAGGTTGGTGAGCAGGAAGGTACTGAGAAGATTGGTGGCAAGCGTGAGTTCGAAACCATCAACGCTGGTTGAACGCTCTGGGGCGAGAACCGACGCGTTGTTCACGAGAACATCGATCCGCCCCTCACCCAAGAGAAGCTCACCAGCGACGCGCCGCACCTGGTCGATCGACGAAAGTTCGGCCCGGTAGCCGACGGCCTCGCGTGGCCCCGCAGCCGAGACCCGTTCAACCGAGGAACGAAGCTTGTCCGGATTCCGACCAACCAACGCCACACGCGCCCCGAGATCGGCCATCCGCTCCGCGGCCGCCAAACCGATGCCGGACGTCGCTCCGGTGATCACCGCCGTCATACCGTCCATACTGGAGAGATCGGCGTCCCAGTCCCGGGAACGAACTCGATACCCGAGGTTGGTGAAGCTGCCGACGATCGAGCCTTCGAGTACACCGTCGATTGAGAATGCCACTAGGACTGGTCCTTCACGTGCTGGTCGGTGTTGACGGTCTTGGTTGTCACGGGCATGTTCTGCTCTCAACGTTGTTGTGTGCTTTGCTTGTTCTTCGACGCCTCACGGCTATCCGGATGACTCACATCCAGCCGGAAGGGCGGCACCGAACACGGAACGACATGATTACAGCACCAAAGAATATTGCCGTCGTCGGGTCGGGAGTGACCGGACTCGGTGCGGCCTGGGCATTGAGCGCAGAGCACCGTGTCACCCTACTTGAGCGGGACGATCGGCTGGGCGGCCATGCGCGCACCATCGACATCCCGATGGGCGAACACCTTGTCCCGGTCGACACGGGATTCATCGTGTTCAACCATCGCAACTATCCCAACCTCACGAATCTGTTCGGGACCCTCGGCGTCTCGACCGAATCGACCGATATGTCGTTCTCGGTGAAGAGCGGCTCCTATGAATTCGCAGCTACCCCCGGTGCTCTGCTCTCGAACCCCCGCAGCCTCGGTTCTCCCCGGACGTGGGCGATCCTTCGCGGCATCAACCGATTCCGAAAGGAGATTACCGGCTACGAAACCGTCGAGAACGCCGACTCCACACTGATTGACTTCTTGCAGGCCGGCAACTACCCGGAGCCCTTCATTAGCGACTATCTCCTCCCGCTCGCTGCCGCCGTGTGGTCGGGCGCAGGTACCGACGCTGCTTCCATGCCGGTTGGGACGTTCCTCCACTTCCTGGCCAACCATGGCCTGTTCGAGCTCGATCGGCCGAAGTGGCGCACCGTCATGGGCGGCAGCCGCGAGTACGTCGAGCGGATCGCGAAGGAGATCCCGGTCGTTCGCACCAGCGTGGAAGTGACGTCGGTCAAGCGGTCGAGCGACGGCGTGATCGTGACCACACCTGACGGTGAGGAGCATTTCGACGAGGTCGTCCTCGCGACACACGCCCCGCAGTCGATGAGGCTCCTCGGCAACGACCTTCGTGCCGACGAGGCCGAGGTGCTCGATGCGTTCCGCTACGCGCCGAATCGTGCCGTCGTGCACCGAGACGCCTCGTTCATGCCGAAGCGCCGTGCGGCGTGGTCGGCCTGGAACGCGGTCGGCACCCCCGCCGGGTCCGAACAGCCCATCTCGGTGACCTACTGGATGAACCGTCTGCAGAACCTCGACGAGCGCCACGACGTGTTCATCACGTTGAATCCCTCGACCGAACCGTCCCAGATCGTCGACGACGTCTGGTACGCCCACCCCCAATTCAACCCGGAGACGGATCGCGCTCAGCAACGCCTTCCCGAGATCCAGGGCCGCAATGGCATCTGGTACTGCGGTGCCTGGACCGGATACGGTTTCCACGAGGACGGGTTGCAGTCGGGTTTGACCGTCGCTGCCGCCCTCGGCTCGCCGGCGCCGTGGCACGACGACATCGTCCCGGCCACGCCCGCGTCGGTGCATAGTGCTCCTGTGCGAGCCATGGTACGGACATGACGCCGACGCCCAACTCTGCGATTTACGAAGGCACCACAACGCACGTGCGTCGAAAGCCAATCCAGCATCGACTCCAGTACGGACTGTTCTCGCTCCTGATCGATCTCGACGAGCTCGACGACTTGGCTGCGCTCCGGTTCTTCTCACACAACCGCACGAACCTGGTGAGCTTCTTCGATGAAGACCACGGCGCCCGCGACGGCGGAGATCTTCGACAGTGGATCACCGCCGAGCTCGCCGGGGCCGGCATCCGGGAGAACCCGGGTCGAATCCGCTTGCTGTGCCTCCCCCGCATCGCCGGCTACGAGTTCAATCCCCTGACCGTGTGGTTCATCGATGACGAAGACGGCAATCCGCGCTGGATCCTCTACGAGATCCACAACACGTTCGGCGAAGCCCACTCGCACCTCGTCGAAGTGGACGGGAGCGATCGCCACCGCCACGGTTTTCGCAAGGAGTTCTACGTTTCGCCATTCTTCGATGTCGAGGGTGGCTACCACGTGCAGATCTCGCAGCCGGGAGAACGCATGTCGGTTGCCATCACCTACGAAGTTGACGACGAAACGGTGTTCACAGCGACGCTCGCTGGTCGACGCATACCCCTAAACGCGAAGACACTTCTCGGCGCGGTCACACGCTATCCACTGATCACATTCAAGGTGATGGGGGCCATCCATTGGGAGGCCGCCAAGCTGTGGCTCAAGGGAGCCCGATACCGCAGGCGCCCCACGCCGCCGGTTGACGCAGTCTCGGTGCCGACCAAACTGGCCGTATGACCACCCGGACCCCATCCCGAGCCGCCCGGCTTATGCCGCGGGTATTGCACCGTTTGGTGCGATCCGGCTCGCTGCGCGCCGACGTCGAGGGCACCCAACTGCACATCGTTGGGCCAAATCCGGGGGTCGAGGCCTCGATCACCATCGGAGATGCAGACGGCGTGGCGCGGCGCGTGCTGCGCACCGGCGGGGTCGGCTTCGCCGAGGCCTACATCGACGGACTCTGGGACACACCGGATCTCGCCGGTCTCCTCGAGCTCGCCGCGTCCAACCACGATCGTCGCCGCCACACCGCGACCTGGGAGACCGCCATGCGGACGTCTCGCACGGCATGGAATCGGCTTCGCGGTTCGAGCGGGTCGACCGCGGTCCGCACGATGGTCGAGCACTACGACCTCGGCAACGACTTCTACACCGCGTGGCTCGACCCATCAATGAGCTACTCGTCCGGGATCTTCACGAACGGCGCCGACCTGGAGGCTTCGATGCGCACGAAATACGAGCGCATCGCAGCGCGCTGCGGCATCCAGCCGGGCGATCGTGTGCTCGAGATTGGGTGCGGGTGGGGAGCCATGGCGGAGTACGCCGCAGGAGAACTGAACTGCACGGTCACGGCAGTCACGATCTCGCCCGAGCAGCACGCCTATGTCGTCGGTCGGATGGAGCAGGCGGGTCTCTCCGACCGCGTCGAGGTGTTGCTCACGGACTTTCGCGACATCCGGGGTGAATACGACCGGGTGGTCTCGATCGAGATGATCGAATCGATCGACGAAGCCGCTTGGGTGGATCTCTATGAAGTGATCAGCCGCTCGCTCGTGCCCGGCGGGATGGCGGCGCTTCAGGTGATAACTATCGACCACGACCTGCACGTTCAGATGCTCGGGCGCGAGGAGTTCATTCGGGCCTACATCTTCCCGGGTGGCGCCCTCCCGTCCACCAAGATCCTCCGCCAACTCGGCGACGCAGCGAATCTGGATTGGATCGGTCTCTCGACACACGGAACCAGCTACGCGAGGACGCTCGCAGCATGGGACGAGCGATTCGTTGCAGCATGGCCCGAGATTGGCGACCAGTCGGACCGCTTCGACGAGCGGTTCTACCGGATGTGGCGCTACTACCTCGCCTACTGCATCGCCGGGTTCCGCACCGGCCGCATCGACGGCGTGCAGGCCATCTACCGCAAGCCGGGTGTGGAGAACCCGCCACCCGCCATCGAAATCTGACACAGTCGAACTATGCAGACGCTTTCGACTCGGAGAGCAGCTTCTCGATCAACTCGACGGCGTCTCCGGCCGGGTGCGCCCAGCCGTCGGCTCCCAGCTTGATCGCGGTCGCCTCGTCGACGCCGCCACCACCGACGATCACCGGCGCCTCCGTGACCCCGCGAAGAGCGGCAAGGGTGACGGCAATCTCCGCTTCCTGGCCCGGCGTGGTGACACCGATTCCCACGGCGACGACATCGTCTCTTTCCGCGACGTATGACGCGAACGACTCGGGCGGCAGGTAGGCGCCGAGGTCGATCACCTCGAACTGCGCCGCCCGCAACATGTCGGTGACCATCGCCAGCGGGAGCGAATGCAGCTCGGTGGATGTCGAACCGAGCACCACCGTCCCACGGCGGACTCCACGACGTGCCATGCGAGGTCCAAGTCGAGCGACGATACGGGCCACCACCTCGGATGCAGCGTGTTCGGTCGCGATATCGATCTCGCCTTTCGACCACAGTTCTCCGATCCGCTGCATCGTCGGCGTCAGGAGCTCCGGGGAGGCCTCGGGAATCGCCATGCCCGAGCTGAAGGCCGCCTCGAGCACACCCCATGCCCCCGCCTCGTCGGCGGCCAGGACCCGATTGAAGAAGCGGTCGCTCCAGTCGGCCTCACCGCGAGCGGTGCGCGGTTCGTCGCGCTCCATGTATGCCTCGAGGTCGGCGGTGAGGATCCTCCAACTGCGGCCCTCGCGCCGCGCCGGGAGGATGCCGAGGCGCACGTAGCGGTAGGCGGTCATGTAGTGCACGTCGAGCCGCTCGGCCACCTCGTGCAAGCTCAGGTCATCAGGTGTGTCGTTTGTCATTTAGTAGGAAGATAGCAAATCGCGCAGGAAAAGTGAAGGGTTGCCGAGACAGTCGCCAGTCGCCAGTCGCCAGACACCGGGATTCGCCTCCCTCGAACGAAGTGTGGGGGAGGCGCTAGCACCGGCCTCTGACCGGCGCGCAGCGGAGGGGGCGGACTGGGAGCTTGATCCAGGAGGATGAAGTCGCGAGCGCTGCCCCCTCTGCGGACGAGCATCAGCTCGTCCGCGTCTCCCCCGCCTGCGTGGGAGAGACGAAGATTCGCGCACCTCTTTCAGATCCCTTCATCCACCTTCCCCCACGGCTTCGTATTGAGTCTGTCTGCAAGGCGCAGATTTATCAGTAAGTCTGAAAGGACACATCGAACCATGAAGAAGCGATTCTCATTCTTCGCTCTCCTGTTGGCCTTCGCCATGATCGTGGCGGCCTGCAGCAGCGAATCCGAGGAAACCACAACGACGACCGCAGCACCTGCGGAATCACAGTCGGTACTCGATCTTGCGATCGAAGCCGGTCAGTTCTCAACGCTCATCGCAGCCATCGACGCGGCCGGCCTTTCCGAGACGCTCGAAGGCGAAGGTCCGTTCACGGTCCTCGCACCCACCGACGCCGCTTTCGAAGCCGCGTTCGAAGCACTCGGCATCACAGCTGAAGAGCTGCTCGCCGACACAGCGACCCTGACGTCCATCCTCACCTACCACGTACTCGGCCAGGAAGCCGACTCGCAGTTGGTCGCCACGCTCGACGGTTCGTCGGTGGAGACGCTCAACGGACAGTCGGTTGACATCGCCGTCGTCGACGGACAGATCATGATCAACCAGGCGACCGTCGTTTCGGCCGACCTCGCGGCAGACAACGGCATCGTGCACGTCATCGACGCCGTCCTCTTGCCGCCGGACATCGCTGCGGCCCTCGGCGTCGCGGCGGCCGACGACATGGAAGAAGCGACCACAACAACCACCGAAGCTACGACCACAACCACCGAAGCCATGGAACCCACGATTGCCGAACTCGTCGTCGAAGCCGCCGCAGGCGACCCGGCCGAGTTCACTGTCCTGTTGGCAGCCCTCGAGACCGCCGGTCTCGTCGATGCCCTCAACGGCCCGGGCCCGTTCACAGTGTTCGCTCCGACTGATGCAGCCTTCGGTGCGCTGCTCGAAGCACTCGGCGTCACCGCTGAGGAACTCCTGGCCAACCCCGACCTGGGCAACATCCTGCTCTACCACGTAGTGAGTGGCGAATTCATGGCGGCCGACGTCATCGACATCGCCCCGGCGGATGTTCCGACGCTCTACGAAGGCAACGACATCTCGATCGCCATCGTCGACGGCAACGTCGTGATCAACGAGGTGGCGACCGTCGTCACCGCCGATGTCATGGCCAGCAACGGCGTCGTCCACGTGATCGACGCGGTCCTCGTCCCGGCGAGCTAGCGATCACCGATGCGAGGCCCCTTTCTCTCGCATCGGAGATAGAAGAAGAGGGGCCGGCACCAGTCAGCCGGCCCCTCTTCCGCGTTCTCTCCCGCGTACCCAGGGTTCGCGACGCCCTATTTGACGTCCTGAGCCCACAGATTGAGCTCGCGGCCGTGTGACGGGAGCGACGGTCCCTATCCGGCCAGCGTTCCTGCAAACACCTGCCAGGCGAGAGCGCTCTTTGCCAGCAGACTCAGGAGAATGTACGTCCGCTCCCCGGTGAGATAGTTGCTCCACCGGCCGATCTTCTTGTACTGCAGCAACTGTGTGATCGCAAAGGTGTTGAAGAACACGAACAGCGAAATGAAGATCCCGTAGACGAACCCGGGAGGCTGAGAATCGCTACCGGGCGACACGAGGTAGATGCCGATGGCAATCCAGGGCACGACCCCAAGCACCACGCCGAGCCAGAACGGCCACAGAGAACCGCCGGGTGCCTCGTACCGCTCTTGCACGGAACCAAAGAAGATCATGCCGGCGTTCACACCGAACAGCGCGATCAGTGCCGCGACGTCGCTGATCCCCGTCAGCATTGCGATGAGGATGATCATGATCGACGACGACAGCGAGTACTCGATCCACCGGAACTGGTTCTGACCGCGGGATAGCTGGTCTCGGTAGCGGGAAGACCCGACGCTCGCCACGATGAAGTGGAAGAGAGCCGACAGGAGCAGGAACGTTGCCACGCCCCAGGCGATCGACACGTCGAACAGCTCCGTCGGCGCTGAGGCCGGTGTACCGGGGGGACCTTCGAGGAACGATGCGACCACGGGCAAGGCAAAGTCCGTGGCCAGTGCCAGGATGAGGATCGCCTGCAAGAAGTGCAGTCCACCCATGACCCAGTTGTAGGTTCGGAGGCGACTGAACGCTGAGTCGGTGACTTCGACGGTTGACACCATGCTGATGCTCCTCGTTGGTAGGTGACTTCAGCGGAGAAGCGCGCCAGTCATCGAGCCGGCTCCGCGGGAGTCGCACTCTATCGCCTCCCTACCCCTCACGCGTACCCAGGGTTCGCGACGTCCTATTTGACGTCCTGAGCCCACAGAATGAAAGCGCAGAGTGGCCGCGAGTCAGCCTCGGACCGCGTAGATCGGATTCTCGAAGGGCCACGTGTCGGCCAGCCACTGTGAGAGCGACCGATAGACCACGGCATCCAGCTCCGCTCGACTGCCGCGAACCCAAGACCGCACATCGGCATCGTGCCCCTGATCGCGTGATGGATAGATGTAGACACATCCGATCACGGCGTCGTCGTCGAGAATCGAATAGGTGAAGCCCTCGCGATTGCCGAAATCCTGTGCGTGTTTGATCAGGTCTCCTCGATTTGCGTCGAGGCTCATCGGCGTAGGCCACGACCCTTCCGGGCTGAATCCCGGTGTCGCTCGGATGTGATCAATGCTCGAATCCCACGCCTCGAAGTCACGCTCGTTGTGCTGCGGCCCGAGCGGTTCGAGCCGGAAGCCGGGACCGTCGAATCGGTCCGGGACGTCGAAGGACACGGGCACGAACGGTTCGGTCACCGTTCGAACCGCCATGCGTGCCCGATTGGAGCGTTCCCGGAACCCCGAGAACGCTTCACGCTCCCGACAGCTCGGCCGACGCTTCGGAAGACTCGAGGGAAGCCGACCGTCGGCGACCGAAGATCAGATACGCAACGGCTCCGGGCGGCACGGCGGCGACGGCACGCCACATCACAATCGGACCGCGCACCGCTTCTGGCGGCCGGCGACGAAGATCGCGCTGCGCGAGGAAGATGACCACAGCAGCAAAGATCCAGCCAATCGCCATTTGAACCGGCGGCGGGCGTCGTTGATTGTTGTCGGTCGGTTCCACATCTCCTCCTTGGTTGACCCCACCAGCATGGTCGCTCGCTCGAGTTCGCGCTACCCGCGTGAGCCCGACACCGGACCCAGCGGACCGCCGCGGCGCACACGGGCGGTCCGCAAATCGAGGCGAGTGACTAAACACCCTGGCAGCGAGCCTGCGGCACGACCACGATGAATGGGCCTGAGAAAGGGGGGGGCATCACCGTGACATCGACGAAGGCCGCAGCGCTGAATTTCCTGGCGCAACCTCGTATCACCGTCGCCGGCGTGTCGCGTTCGACCGGCGGCGAGCACAGCGGCAATATCGTGCACCAACGGCTCCGCGATCGCGGCTACGAGGTGTTCGCCGTCAATCCCAATGCCGACAAGATCGAGGGGGATCCCCGCTATTCGAGCATCAACGCCATCCCCGACGGAGTTGACGCGATCGTCACTGCAACCAAGCCGGTCGACACCGACCAGGTGGTGCACGACTGCGTGGATGCAGGTATCACGCTCGTCTGGATGCACCGCTCCATGGGCGCCGGGAGCGTGTCGGCGTCGGGCCTCGGCCGCGAAAACGGCATGACGGTGATCGACGGTGGATGCCCTCGGATGTACGGACCCTCCTCGGACTTCGGACACCGGATCATGGAAAGTGTGCTCCACATCGCGGGCTCGGTGCCGAAGAAGGTCTGAGGTACGACTCAGCAGCCGACGGTA
>CAZONX010000082.1:5333-10208 GCA_964581295.1 uncultured Acidimicrobiaceae bacterium | reverse complement strand
GTCCCAAACAAGAGCATGCGCTGATGCCGTGCATACATCAAGCCGGTCCGCCGATGTCGAACAAGACGGCCCCGCTACGCAACGGTCAGGAAGCATCGCGATCGAACGCTTCCGCTTGGAGGCATCGCCTTGACTCGAAAGCGTCGCGACCCGCTCTTCAACAGCGTCGCATTGCAGCCGGACCCTCAACGCCGGATCGCGGCGCGCAATACCACGCACATCGTGAATCCTGCCGGCCATGCGATGACATGGTGGCAGTCCCGCGTCGGGATTCTGTTGATCACCCGCCCGATCCTGCTTCACCTTTGAGGCACCACGAGCATCTCTATGGCGAAACCGACAGAAGTGGTTGTGATGGATCTGCTGAGCAGAACCGAACCCGACGAGTGGCAACTCATCGACGAGATGTACCCGGCACTCCGTCGATTCGCTGCGGTGACGGCACCGACCGATCTTGAACTCGACGATCTGCTGCGGGAGGCACTGGTGCAGGCCGCACATGCCGAATCCCGTCGTGTGACTCCGCGTGTCGTTGCCCCGTTGTCATCGGAGCCTTGGACGATCGCCTCACGGCTCGACCTCGAGGAGCATGTTGTCCCCGACCGGGACGACCTTGCCGTGCCGCTGCAACGCAGGATCGCGATCAGCGACGCCGACGGGTGACTTTCGACCCTTGTTCGGTGGGCGTGGTGAGAGTCAAATGAAGGAGCCATGGATTACCGGATCCTCGGTCCCCTTGAGGTGTCCGCAGGAAATGGGCTGATTGAGCTCGGCGGGCGCCGACAGCGAACGGTTCTGGCCGCGCTGCTGCTCAACGCGAATCGAGTCACTCCCACCGACCAGCTGATCGACGTCGTATGGGGGGAGGAACCTCCGGCGACGGCCCGCCGCTCGGTCCAGGCCTACGTTTCGCGACTGCGGAGGGTTCTCGGCAACGACCGAATCGTGTCGGTCGAACCGGGATACCGGATCAGGGTTGACGAAGGAGAGCTCGACGCGGACCGGTTTGAAGCACTCACGCTTGTTGCGCGCTCGATCGGCGCGGTTGATCCGAGAAGGGCACTCGACGCCATGCATGAGGCTCTCTCGTTGTGGCGGGGGCCCGCACTGGCTGATCTGCGAGGCGGCGGCATTTCGACTCGGGCGCATCCGTACGACGAGGAGCGCAGGAACGCGATCGAGGACGCGTTCGACCTCGAGCTCGAGCTCGGCATCCACGACGAAGCGATTCCCCGAATAGAGACGTGTCTCCTGGATGATCCGTATCGAGAGCGTCTATGGGGTCAGCTCATGCTCGCTCTGTACCGATCGGGTCGCCAGGCTGACGCGTTGAAGGCGTTCGGTCGGGCTCGCGAACGGCTCGTCGGCGATCTGGGGATCGATCCCTCGCCCGAGTTGAGAACGCTCGAGGAACAGATCCTGAACCAAGATCCCCTGCTCGGCAGAACCACCCTGACACCGGCCGAACCGTTCAGTGGATCCTCGATCAGGAATCCATACAAGGGGCTTGCCTCCTTCACCGAGCGGGACGCCGACGATTTTTTCGGTCGCGACCGACTCATCGCCAGGATCGTTGAACGCTTCGCTTCGGGGAACCGCCTCGTTGCCGTGATCGGACCCAGCGGCTGCGGCAAGTCGAGCCTGTTGACCGCCGGGGCGATTCCGGCGCTCCGCTCCCGCAGTCGGCGAAACGGGGGCGTTCTGCAGGCCTTTCTCATGGAACCGGGTCAACACCCCTTTGAAGCACTTGAACTCGCAGTCGCAGACGAGACCGTTCTCACCGACGGAGGGCTGCTCGCAGCACTCGAAGCCAACCCGACGGAAGCCGTCGAAGTGCTGTGCAGGCGCGGCGTTGCAGGCCGGTCGACACTTCTCGTCGTCGACCAATTCGAGGAGCTCTTCGCCGCAACCGATTCGCGTGATCGAGATCGATTCATCGAGACGGTCGTGCGGTTCGCCACATGCCCGGATCCGCGAATGATGGTCTTGCTCGCCCTGCGAGCCGATTTCTACGATCGACCGCTTCACAATCGTGAGCTTGCAGATCTGATCGTCCGTGGAATGGTGACGGTTACTCCATTTGACCCCAACGAACTCCGATCAGCGATCGTGGAGCCCGCGGCCCGCGTCGGCGTGTCGTTCGATCCGGATCTCGTGGCGCGACTGTCGGAAGACGTCCGTCGAGAGCCGGCTGCCCTCCCACAACTCCAATACGCGTTGACTCGACTCTTCGACGCCCACACGGGCTCCACGATCACGACTGATGACTTCGACGTGGAAGGGGGGATGCACGGAATTCTGGCCCGTCGGGCGGAGTCCGCGTACCTGGGGCTTGGGAAGTTCGAGCGAATCGCGGCACGCCAAGTGTTCTTCCGCCTGGTGAGAGTTGGAGAAGTCGGTCCTGTCACCCGCCAGCGCGCCCCCTTGGAGGAGATCCTGTCGCTCGGACCGGCTGCATCCGAGGTGCTCGATCGCTTCGGCTCACTTCGCCTCATTGGCTTCGATCGGGACCCGGCGACCCGCCAGGCGACCGTCTCCTTGGCGCACGAGGCACTGATTGCGGATTGGGAGCGCCTGCGGTCGTGGGTAGCACTGGAGCGTGTCGACCTCCACCTTCGGGAGTCGCTCGACGCGGAAGTGCGGGCATGGCAGGAGTCAGGTTGCGATCCCGACTACCTGATCGCCGGATCGCATCTCGATCAATACGATGGCTGGGAGCTTCGGACGGACATCGCTCTCACCGAGGCAGAACGGGACTACCTGGTAGCGAGCAATTCCCGACGCGAATCGGAACGAGCCATCGAAGCAGAACGCGCTGCTGAGGAGCGAAGACTCAGGATCCGTGCCCACAATCGTGCGGTTGCCCTCGCCATCGTGATGTCAATTGCGGCCACGGTCGCAGCCGCCTTGACCGTTGCAGCAATCGCCCTCGGCCGGAACGCCGCCGATCACGCGCAGGAAGCTGAGCGTCTCGCCGCCATTTCCGAGAGCGAGCGCGTCGCCGCGGTCGCGTCGGAGGCGAGGGCCCTCGCCGCATCGCTCACGCACGGGGCCACGGCATCTCTCGCAACCGATCCGGAGCGGAGTCTGCTGCTGGCAACGCATGCCGCTGGTGTCCTCCAGGGTGCCGGCCAGGTCGTGCCCGCCGTGACCGCCGAGGCAATCCACTTCGCGATTCAATCCGCCGGCATTCTCTACCCGGGGGACGCGGACCGCATTGTCACGATCGATGGCGCAACCGGACTGGTCGGTGCCTACGACCTGCCGTTACCGGAACTGGTTGCGTTGGCACGATCACGCGTCAGCCGGTCCTTGACCGCAGGGGAATGCGACGAATTCTTCGCGGATCTCGACTGCCCCCGCGACATTGCGGAGATCGCGCCGGGGACGATCGTCGTCCCGCTTCCAGCAGTGGCTGCGTCGGCAGAACAACCCCTGGCCGGGACGATTGTGAGGGTGCTGAGTCCGTGGGATGGGGATGACGGGCGGGCGTTCGCTGCCGACCTCGCACGGTTCACGGCGCTGACCGGTATCAACGTTGTCGCAGCGGCACCTGACCGCGGCTGGTACGACTCATTCGATCGGTTCGATGTGGTGGGGCTCGTTGAGTCGCTCTCGAATTCGGCGGTCGACCCCGAGGATTACGTCGACGTAGGCACCTATCTCGACGCGACGAAGCTCGAAGCGGAGCATCACGCGTACCTGCTCGACCTGATGAGGCTGGCGACGCCCGAGTCCCCTTCCCCCGGCGAGACGACCCTGCGAGGCGTTCCGCTGGCGGTCTCGGTGAAGAGCCTGGTGTGGTACCCGGTCGCAGCGTTTGCCGACGCCGGATACGCGGTACCCGACACGTGGGGGGAGCTCATCGCTCTGGCGGAGGAAATGGTGGAGGACGGGCGGACGCCGTGGTGCGTCGCGGAAGCCGGATTGTCACCCGGCGGTCCGGCGACAGACTTCGTGGAAGACCTTGTGCTTCGAGATGCCGGTGTTGAAGTGTTCGATCGATGGGTGGCCGGCTCACTGCCGTTCACCTCCACGCCGATTCGCCGTGCGTTTGAACGCTACGGCGAAGCATTGCTCAAACCGGGCCACGTCCACGGCGGAATCGACGGGGCGATCGGCACCGAGGTGCCGGAGGGAATGCGGTGGTTGTTGTCAGACGAACCAGTCTGTTGGCTTCACCATCAAGGAAGCTACGCGATTCGGCATCTGCCCTCGAGCGAGGCGCGCCTCGAAGAGATCGGCTACTTCCTCACACCGGTTGCGACACCGCGAGATTCTGGCGCGGTTCTCGGTTCGGCGGTGTTCGTCGCGGCGCTCTCAGATCGACCTGAGGTGAGAGAGCTGATGCGATTCCTTGCGGGGCCCGACTACGGGCTCGCGCTTGCCCGCTCGGTCGGATCGGGATTCGTCGTGGCGAATCGAGCATTTGATCACGGATACGGCGCCGTAGACGCCCGAACGAGTCTTGCGGCGATTGCACACAGCGCCCTTGCCAAAAGGATGTTCCGGCTCGACGCCTCCGTTGCGATGGGAATCGAATCCCAGTTTCGAGTGGCCATGATTGCCTATCTGGAGGACGGGCCCGACGCGCTCCCGGCGATTCTTGGAGGATTGGACGGGACCGTTGCTCGTCGGTCCGAACGCTCCTACTGACGCATCAACAGCCCTGCTCCTATGGTCTCGACAGCCGATGGCCGACGTTCGACCACGAGACGCTCGCTCAGTCTTCGACCGCTGCGACGGTGGTACCGACGGCGGACTCGTGCGCAAGCAAGTGATTGGTAGCACCGAGCTGTTCGCTCGTGAGAACAGCCGTCGTGGTACCGACGGCGGACTCGTGCGCAAGCAAGTGATTGGTAGCACCGAGCTGTT
>CAZONX010000082.1:0-5233 GCA_964581295.1 uncultured Acidimicrobiaceae bacterium | reverse complement strand
CGCTCGTGAGAGCGGATTGGCTCACCGCGACCGGCGTGATCTCCTCCGACACTGGCGTCTCGGCGCGGTTGACGACTAGGGCTACTGCGGCAATGCCGACGGCCGTGATCGCGAACAGCGCCAAGAACAGAACCCACCCTTGTGGCTGGTGTGGTCCGACTGTGGAACCGCCTCCATGCCCGTGTGCTGTGGTCATAACTGCCTCCCTGCCTCGTGCGGATGGATGTTTCCTGGCCGAATCTTGGATCGCACGGGCTGCAGGGGTGTTGCAGGCGGGTTGCATCTGCGTTGCATGCTGGTTCCGGGGGGGCTAGAGGTCGACAGCGACGAAGCCCTCACCAAGTCGGGAATCCTGTAGCGGCCTCCCGTGCGCCCATCGACGAAGAGGGCTTGATCGGGTTCGACAAACTGCAATCAAGAACGTCACGCCGGTGGATTCCATCGGTTCGACCAAGTAGGCAAACGAGGAAACCACGGGAGCTGGGCAGCGATCCGTCGCGCAACAATGCCTAAACGCGCCGAAACCCCTGCCGTAGCACGGGTTCCAACGTGTGTCTCTCGAATGGAGCCGAGGGGCTTCGAACCCCTGATCCCTTGACTGCCAGGCGGACTCAGGGGGTATCCCTGACCTGCGGATATGTCCGGAAACACCCTCTGACCGGGGGTTTAGCTGCTCAGCAGTTCTCAGTGTTTCGCGCTGTTTTCTGTTGTCTCGCGGACTCTCCGCGGACTCTTGAGTCTGTCAACAGCACTCCAAGCGGCTCTCGGCTCTCAGTTCTGATCATGCGATCGATGCCGGCCTCACGACGACGTCCGTTGCCCGATCCACTCGGTGAGCGCCGCTATGGCGCGTTCGTCTCCTAGCCCGGCCGTCAACTCGAGAGCGACGCGAGCGCTGGCTTCGCCGCCATCGTCCCTCAATGGCGGGGCCCAAGTGAATCCATGGTGGAGACAGAACTCGACCATGTGCATATCCGCGCCACTGTGTTGTCACCGCACCGATCGGGTCGGAAGGTTTCAGGATCGGACCGGTGTTGGCGTTCGGCGTTGTCCGTCAAATAGTCACGAGAACGGCTGGATGGGCCCCGGGTCCCGGCCGACAACTGTGTTGATCCTGGGTTGGTCGGGACTATGGGTTGTGGTTGTCTGACTCAGTCTCAATCGTGGTATCCGAGAGGAGTTGGATGAGGGCGCCGATTTCGACGTCTCGTTCTCGGGGGTGGCGCAGGGTGGCAGAGGGTCTCACTTGGTAGTGGTTCCGACGGCCGACCTTGTGATGGGTGAGGTACCCGCCTTCTTCGAGTTCGGCGACGATCCTCTGGGTGGAGCGTTCGGTGATGTCGGTGATGTTGGCAATGTCGCGGACTCGAATGTCTGGGGTCTGAGCGATCGCGATGAGTACGCGAGTGTGATTCGTGACGAAGGTCCAAGGCTTCTCTTCAGCGGCAGTCATCGGGGCGACGCCTCGTTGGATGTGTGCACAGACGTCACGATTGTCATGATATCGCGAACGACTGCCGTTCAGTGTTGCAGGCCTTCCGCCCGGCGCAGAAACACGCTGGCGCGACCTGTCTGAGGGCATCTCCGGCATTGACGAAATCAGTGGACATATATATCATGAGAACTATAGCAGGTACATCGAGCGCCTTCCACGATTGGGGTACGAGATGTCAGCGTCGGCGGGTTCCATGGATCGACTCATCGGAGATCGGCGGCCGCACCGTGAGGAGCATTCAGGCGAGGAGTCGTCCAAGAGGCGCATCCGAAACACCGGGACGATTCTGGTCGGCGTGGACGGGTCTGAGAGTTCGATTGAAGCCCTCGTCTGGTCCAATGCGCTCGGCAAACGGACAGGCATGGGCGTTACTGCGGCCATGGCCTGGGAGTATCCGGCCCGGTGCGGCGTCGTAGGCAGCGGAAGGCCCGAATGCCCTCCCGACCAAAAGGACCGGGAGGTCATCAACACGCTGGAGAGGATCACAGGCAGTGCCGGTTGCGAGAACGCCTTCTGTCTCGCGTTGCGTGGCCCAGCGCGTCAGGCGCTCGAGCGAGCAGCGAACCGCCCAAAGGTCAGGATGCTCGTCCTTGGAACCAGGGGTCTGGGTCCGATCGACGGCCTGCTTCTCGGCTCGGTGAGTCGAAGCCTCCTGTTCAGCGCCAAGCGTCCCCTTGTTCTCGTGCCCTGCCAGGGAGGTCGGTTATCGCTTGATCGCATTGTCGTAGGACTGGATGGGTCGCGAATCTCCGGGAGCGTTGCGGCCTGGAGCGCCGAACTGTGCAGGGACGCGGGGGCAGCCGCCACTGTCGTCCGCTGCG
Organism: uncultured Acidimicrobiaceae bacterium; assembly: GCA_964581295.1. Classification (GTDB taxonomy): domain Bacteria; phylum Actinomycetota; class Acidimicrobiia; order Spongiisociales; family UBA5794; genus JAHEEL01. The sequence continues at coordinate 2,917 of CAZONX010000082.1, read as the reverse complement.
TCGATCACGGAGCCGAGCATTCGCGGGACCGCCTCCGGGAGACCGTGGAACGCTCACAAGTCCAGCTCGAGACCGGATGCTGTGGAGCATTTCGCGGCGCAGGGGTTGAACATGCAGCGATCGCAACGAGTGGAGATGCGCGACGGTGCCTCATCGAGGTCGCCAAACGGCAGCAGGCGGGACTCATTGTGATCGGACAGCGCGGCGGCGGCCATTTCGATGGGCTCGGTGGCACCGCGTCGTATCTGGTCCGCCACAGCCCCTTGCCGGTTGCGATTATCCCGCTACCACTCGTCACGGAGACGTGGCGTCGGTAGGTCACAGAGTGGCGCCCGAACTCACCGAACCATCTGCTCATTGGGAAGCACCATCGAACTCGGCGCACGCGGAACCTAATAGGTCACATCTCTACCGATTTCACATAGACACGATAAGTCTAGCGTGTTATTCTTGTCATATAAGGGGAGTACCCCGAAACAAGCAGAGCCGTCAACACGGCCGTAAGGCCCGGCTTGCTGGCCCCTTCTGGGGTGGGAGAGACCTTCGCGACTGACGACGTACGTCGACGAAGGCTGGGAGCACACCATGTCCCTCTCCACCCCACGATTCGCACCGAGAACGCTCAACTTTCTAGTTGAGCTCCTCCTGGCCCGCCGAGCATCAATCTCGCGATGCGTGGAGAATTCACGCAGCGAAGCCATCGAGGCGTTGAGCCACCAGGACCTCAGCGACCTGCTCGACCACGAGACGCCCTCGTCTGACACCGACGCAGCAGCGGTTCTGGGACTGGTGGATTGGGCCGAGCGACGCCTCTGGGAGATCGAACAGGCGCTGGCGTCGATCGGCGAAGCGAGCTACGGGTACTGCGCAATCTGTGGTGCTGAGATTCCGCTCAAGCGCCTGAGGGCGATGCCCACCACTCAAAGTTGTGTCGATTGCGCTAGCCGGCTCTCTCATGGCAGGAGGCACGCAGACGTCGGCCGCTCTTCAGTTGGCGCCATGGCGGATAGGGCACTCGCTACCTGCGGTCCGGCCCTCCCGAGGCACCGGCAATGAGGGCGTACACCGTATCCGAGCGGCGAACGCAGCGCGAACTGTTGACCGAGACGACTCGGTTAGGGACTCTGCACGAGGAGTTGAGGTCCGCGGCAACGAGTCGGTCGGACTACGAACCGCACGATGTCACAGACGACGAAGCGGCGATCCAAGCCGACGCAGTCGAGGTCCGCCTCGCTGCGATCGGCAGCGCCCTAGAGCGAATCGAGTCCGGCGGCTACGGGCAGTGTCGAGAATGTGGACATCCAATCGCCAGGGAGCGTCTCGAGGCACTGCCGACGACCACCGTGTGCCGCGAGTGCACAGGGCGAGACACAGCCGTACCGGCAGCGGGTTTGGGTCTGACGCCACGCGGCGGCGGTTGGCCGGTGGCCATCCGGTGAGAGCCTTCAAGGGAGTTGAGATGCACACTGTTGAAGAGGCGATGACCAAACATGTCGTAACCGTATTGCCGGATGCGTCGGCGACAGTTGCGGCCAGAATCATGCGTGATGCCGGGGTCAGCGGACTCCCGGTCGTCGATCGAGATGGTCGCGTGATTGGGATTCTCACCGAAGCCGACCTCCTGCACCGTGCCGTGATCGCAGACCCGACTGACACCGTCACCACGCGCCGTTCCTGTGCGTGGCCGGCGGCGACGGTCGCCGACCTGATGAGCCGTGACGTGTTGGGCCTACGCCGAGACGATCCGCTGGCCAAGGCGGCCAGGGTGATGGAGAACGCCCGGGTACGTCGGCTGGTCGTTGTCGGGGATGGATTCGCCCTCGAGGGGATCATCTCTCGTAGCGACGTCGTCGCCGCCCTCGCCCGATCCGACGCTGACATCGAGGCGGAGATCCGCACCTGCGTGATCGACCAAGTACTCGACCTTGATCCGGACGATATCGACGTCTCGGTGAACCAAGGCATCGTCACCGTGAGTGGTGTCGTCGGCCAACGGCGAGAGGCGGTCCGCTTGGAACGGCTCATCGGCAGGATTCTCGGTGTGAGCGGCGTCGAGAGCTCCGTCGCGTGGAGAGCCGACACCATGTTTCGAGGGCGGAAGCCGAGGTTCGCCCTCTTCACGAATGCCGGGGAATTCGAGCGCACACGAACTGCAGGACGTGCGACAGCTCGGCCCAGCGCTCCAGGCCAAGACAGCACTGGCAACAACGAGAGGAAGGTGAACTGATGGATCGGTTCAAGAGCATTCTGGTTGCGACGTCTCCGGGCCGTCTGGATCCGTTGACGCTCCGTGCCGCAGTCGAACTCGCAAACACAAACGACGCACGCCTCACCGTGATGGACGTCATTGCACCGCTGCCCGCGTGGCGAAAGACGATGAACGTGGAAGGTCGGGTCATCGACATCGAGGCGGCGATGCTGCATGACCGGGAGGAACAACTCCGGCGTCTTCTCGAGAACATCCAGGGTGGGCCGGACGTTGAGGTGGTTGAATCGGTCGGTGAACCGTTCATCGAGGTGATCCGTCGAGTGATGGTCGAAGGTCACGATCTCGTCATGGTCGGCGAACCGATCGCCGAGAAGCCGGACGAACCGCACTTGAGCAGCGGCGTGATGCACCTCCTCCGCAAGTGCCCGGTCCCGGTGTGGGTCATGCGCTCGAGGCGATCCGGCACCGGCAGGATCCTCGCTCTGGTCGATCCGGATCCAGACGATCCAGTTCGGGACAGATTGAATGACCTGATCATGGAACTGGCGACGTCCCTCAGCCGTCGTCACGGTTGGGAGCTTCACCTCGGTCATGCCTGGACGCTCGAAGGTGAAGCCACGTTGCGTTCGTCTCACTACGTCGACCTCCCGGGCGACATGGTCGATGTCATGGTCCGGGACACCGAAGCCATCCGGATTGGACAACTCG
>CAZONX010000081.1:0-10208 GCA_964581295.1 uncultured Acidimicrobiaceae bacterium | reverse complement strand
CAACGCATCATCGGGGCCTACGACTGATGAGCCGGCCAACCATCCACGACGTGGCGAAACGAGCCGGCGTCTCGAAGTCTCTCGTGTCGCTGGTGATGCAGGAGTCGCCCTATGTGAGCGACGAGCGACGGGCCGCCGTCCTCGCAGCCGTCGACGAGCTCGGATATCGCCCCAACGCGATGGCTCGGAGCCTCGTACAGCAGCGGTCGCACCTGATCGGCGTGATGCTTTCCAACCTCCACAATCCGTTCTTCGCCGACGTCGTGAGCGGCATCGAGGCCCGTGCCCTCGAGAATGGCTACCGAGCGTTCTTCAACAGTGGCATTCGTGTACCCGAGCGCGAGGCGATCGCACTTGAGACGCTGCTTGAACTCCAGGCGGACGGCCTCATCCTCGCGGGAACCCTGCTCGACATGAAGACGGTCAACAAAGCGGGCAGGGCGGTCCCGATCGTTCTCATCACACGAGCCACTCGGTCGAAGGATGTCGATAGCGTCTCCGGCGACGACCGGGTCGGGGCACGCATGGCCGTCGACCATTTGGTATCGCTCGGCCACGAACGCATTGCTCACATCGACGGCGGCCGGGGCGCCGGCGCCAACCGGCGCCGGCGCGGCTACGAAAAGGCAATGAAGGAGCACGATCTGGAACCGATCGTCGCCGCGGGGACCTACACCGAGGAAGGCGGAGTCGAAGGGGTCCAGGAGCTCCTCGCAATGGGGGTGAACCCGACCGCGATCTTCACCTCCAATGACTTGGCGGCGCTCGGCTGCCTTCAGGCCCTTTCGGAGGCGGGCTGCTCGGTCCCGGATGATGTGTCGTTGGTTGGCTACGACAACGCGTGGCTCGCCGGGCTGCAGCACATCTCGCTGACCACCATCGACCAACCGCGCCACGAGATCGGATCCACGGCGGTCGAGATGCTGATCGAGCGCCTCGAACATGGCCGCAAAGAGTCTCGCCACATCGTCCTCGAACCGGCCCTGGTAGTGAGATCGACGACCGCACCCCCCTCCCGCGGCCTCTGAACCCGCGTACCCAGGGTTGGTGACGTCCTATTTGACGTCCTGAGCCCACAGAATGAAGTAGCGGTTGGCAAACGGGGCAGTCCGTCTCAGGACGACAACGCTACCGGCATCCCGGAGGCCGCCGATTCCTGGATGGCTCGGCCCACGGCGACGGCCACCGTGCTGGTCGATGCCCCGGGAACCTCGACGGGGTCACCGCGAACAGCCGCGGCAAACGCGAGCGCTTGTCCCCTGAGCCCTTCGGCGAACGCATCGTCGGTTTCGGAGTTCGGGATGATCGCGACGCCGTCTGCCGTGGCCAGCCGAGCGCGGCCGGTCGGCAGCAGATCAACAAACACAGCGCCATTCTCTCCGAGGACCTCGGTGCGGACATCATCCCCATAGCGACAGTTGCGAGAGAGATCGACGGTGGCAACGGCTCCACCGGCGAGATCGAACATGGCAACGAGGTTGTCGACATCGCCGACTTCACCGAGGGATGGGTCGACCAGCGGGAGATTCCGAGCTGTCACCATCTCGATGCCCAATCCGGTGAACCATCCGACGAGGTCCGTCTCATGTACACCACAGTCGATCGCCAAGCCACCGCTCGCAGCGGGGTCGCAGAACGAGGCCGGCGGCGGATCGGCGTCCCACTGCGACAACCTCATCATGAGCGGGCGTCCGATCGCACCATCGACCACAGCTTGCCTGGCGAGCATCCACGGCGGGGAGAAGCGCCGCCAGAAACCGATCTGAAGCACGCGGTTCTCGATCGACGCGCGGGCGGCGAGCGCCTCGCTCTCCGCCGGCTCGAGCGACAACGGCTTCTCGCACAGGACGTGGAGACCGGCATCAAGCGCCATCGACACGACCGCAGGATGCGTCGTGGTCGGTGTGGCGATGAGCCAAGCGTCGACATCATCGCGGTCGGCCAAGTCCGAGAGCGACGAATACGCCTCGGCGCCAATCCGCTCTCCAACACCTCGAGCGACATCGGGATATGTGTCGGCAACCGCCACCACATCGATCTCAGCCAGCGGCGAGATGGTCTCGGCGTGAACCGCCCCCATCCGCCCGACACCGACCACGGCGAGCCGCAGCGGGTCACTCATGGAGTACCGCCCCTGATCGCCCGTCACTCGCCGAAAATTGCCCGCGCCTCACTATGCGATGGCGGCTGATCATTGCCAACGACGGCGCTACCAGCACCCGATCCACATTCCTGACCATCGGAATGGCCCTCGCTCAGTGACCGAACGCCTTGTCGATCGTCTGGTTGGAGCTGGCCTCGTTCTGGCCTCGCTTCGCCTTCTTGGCAGCGCGCTTCTCCTTGAGACCCTTGGATGCCGTCTTCTTGGTGTTCCGGCCACCCTTGTCCTTGTTACCCATTCGTGCCTCCCGGCCGGCCGCCGAATCTGCGGCCTCTCGTCATTGTGTCACACGGCCGGAGACTCGGAGACGTCTTCGTGCGCTTTCGCCCATCGGCACCCGATCGCACGCCGGAAGCCGCTCGTCATGCAAAGGTGTTGCAGAGCGAGGGATCTCCGGTCTCATACCCGCGATTGAACCACTCGACCCGTTGAGCAGACGAGCCGTGGGTCCATCGCTCGGGCGTGACCTGGCCCTGCACCCGCTCTTGGATTCGATCGTCGCCCACGGCCGCTGCGGCATCGATCGCTTCCTCGATCTCGCCCGGCAGGAACACTCCCGCGTCGCGTATCGAATTGGCCCAGATACCTGCATAGCAGTCGGCTTGGAGTTCGAGGGCCACCGACAGCGCGTTGCTGTCTGCCTCGGAACCGGACGCCTGCTGAGCGCGCTTGACCTCGTCCATGGTTCCGATCACGTTCTGGACATGATGGCCTACCTCATGTGCGATCACGTACGCCTCGGCGACGTCGCCGCCCTGCGCACCGAACCGCCGGGTCAGCTCGTCGAAGAAGGTTTCATCGAGGTAAATCGTCTGATCGGGCGGGCAGTAATGGGGACCAACGGCCGAATTCGCCCCGCCACACGCCGATTGCGTCGCGCCACGGAACAGCACCATGGTCGGTTCTGCATAGGTGAGATCGGACGCGACAAAGATCTGCCCCCACGTCTCATCGGTCGATCCGAGGACCGTCGAGGCAAACACCTCGTAGTCGTCTTCGCCGCTGAACTCCTCGGGCTGCGCACTCGGTTGCTGGGGAGTCTGCGGTTCCTGCAACTGGCCGACGATTTGGTCGAGGCCCTCACCACCACCGCCAAGCAGTGTCATGAGCAGCACGACGACCACGCCGACCGCCCCGAGGCCCCCGACGGCTGCTGCCGGACGACCCATGCCCCGTCGGTCTTCGACGTTGCCTTTGGTCCCGAGCCGGTTCCATCGAGCCATCCGATGCCTCCCCTCCAGTCGCAGCGGGAAGGGTAGCGGGGCGTCCGAGGGCCGGCGATCGGGATCGGGGACACGGTCAGGCAGCCGAGGAGGAACCTCCAAGCGCCGCGTGAACGCGGCGAATCCCTCGCAGGGCCGTACGCCACAACCACACCGTGATCGCCGTCGCACCGATCACGAGTACGAACACCACCACCACAGCAACAACCGGGTAACGAAGAGCCAGGATCATCAGCCCGGCGACAGAGACGTCCTCGAACAGCGACAGCGCGACGTTAGACACGGGCTCAGGGGAGGTATTCACGACCAGTCGAGTCGAAGCTTTCGCGGCGTGGGCATCGAGCGCGAGAGCGGCCGCAACAGCGGCACCCAAGGCGGCCCCGATCGACGGGGAATAGCCGGCGACCACAGCGCCGATCAGCCCGGCTCCGACCGGCCGAATCACCGTGTGGGCTGCATCCCAGAAGTTATCGACGTACGGAATCTTGTCCGCAACGAACTCGAGGGCGAACAGGATTCCGGCAACGATCATGACATCGGTGCGACCGAAGACCTCGGGCACGTCGCTCCACCCGATTCGGGCCGCGATACCGAGGAGGAGTGTGACGAGGTACAGGTTGATCCCGGACGCCCATCCCGACCCCGCCAGGATTCCGATGCTCTCCATGACGGCCGATGGTACCGGGCGCTTGCGATCGGCAGCCGGGTGGCCCGCTCCGTGCGACGAACCGTCCACACACCGCAGAGCGCGCGAATAGGCCCGCGGGGTGCGGATAAGTGACCGGGGAGGATGGACTGGTGACGAACTACCTGTTGGTGTACAGCGGCGGGGCCATGCCGGAGACCGAAGAGGAAGGGGCTCGCGTGATGGCCGCATGGGGTGCCTGGTACCAGAACCTCGGTGAGGCAATCGTCGACGGAGGAAGCCCCATCGGCCCGGTCAAGGGCATCTCTCCCGACGGGACAGTTTCAGACGTTGGTGACGGTCCGACGGGCTACACCATGGTCTCGGCCGACTCGATGGTTCAGGTCGTCGAGATGGCAGCGGGTTGTCCAATTCTCGAGGGCTACAACGGCAGCATCGAGGTCTGCGAGACGATCCAGATCGCGTAGGTCTGCCTGCTCGTCGGCGAACGGCGGGCGTGCCGAAGAACCCGATTGATGTGCGGTTCCTCGCGCCGAAGGGGACCTCTGTCGTTCCAATGGATGCCGGCCACCGGCGCCTCCCGCCCGCGGTGGTAGCGTTCGCAACCTTGCACGTGGAGAACGCCCAGATGTCTCATCCTCATCCGCCGGTTCGCCTACGCCCGGTGCGCTTGGGCGATCTGTCGTGGATAGCGCAGACCGCTGCTGATCCGGTAGCTGTCGGTGAGCACAACTGGAGCGGCGAGCCGCTTGATGTCGGCAAGTTCGACGCGGAGCTCCGTGCCGACTTCGATCGGGACGGCCTTGCCGGCGCCCGCCAGGGTTCGCTGGTCGTGGAGATCGCGGACGGAACTCGCATCGGCACCGTGGGATGGCGGACCGAGCGTTGGGGGCCGTCGCTCGGCAGTCGTTGCCTCGCATTCGGAATCACTCTCCTGCCGGAGTTCCGCGGCCAGGGATACGGAACCGAGGCGCAGCGCAAGCTCGTCGACCACCTCTTCGAGCACACCGACACGCACCGGGTGCAGTCGGACACAGCGCTCGACAACCCCGCAGAGCAGCGGGCACTTCGGAAAGTCGGTCTGGTCGGAGAGGGGATTGTGCGTCAGGCAGAACTCCGCGACGGCACCTATCACGATCACCTGCTGTTCAGCATTCTGCGGCCCGAGTGGGAGGAGCGACGCAGAGCAAGCTCCGAACCGGATTGACTGGCAACCCGGACACAGGACCCGCAGCCCATCACACTCTGTGGGCCCAGGACGTCAAATGGGACTCCGCGAACCCTGGGTACGCGACGTGCCAGGTCTACGACCTGGGCGATGCTCTGCCTGTTCGACGATGGCCTCCATCGCCCCTTCCTGCTCTGCGATCGATCTGACGAGAGCGAACTGCACGCGGCATCGGTCGAGGTTGTGGCCCGGCCGGTGGGTCTTGAAGTACGTGTCGCCGAGGAGGTAGTCGGTCAGGAATCGGGCTCCGAGCGTCAGCGTGACGATCTTTCCTGAGAACACCAGATGCTCGCGTTCGGTCGCAGTCACGGACTCGCCGGCCGACGAGAGATAGCCCTCCGTCAGAGACGCGAACCGCTCCAGATCAAGGTGCACCCCCTCGATGTCCTGAGAGTCCTCGGCGACCGGGCAGGTGCCGCTGCGAACCAAGTCTCCGAAGTCGTACAGGACCAAGCCGGGCATCAACGTGTCGAGGTCGATGACGCAAATCCCCTCGCCAGTCACGTCGTCGATCATCACGTTGTTGACCTTGGTGTCGTTGTGGGTCGCACGCAGGCGTAGCGCTCCGCTCTCGATGAGCGCAGGCAACCGATCAAAGCCGTCTGCGTTGTCCAACAGGAACTCGATCTCGGAGCGCGCCGCGGTCGCCCGATTCAATGGGTCATCGTCGAGCGCCCTGAGGAACGCCCGCAACCTTGCGGGGCCATTGTGGAAGCCGGGGATCGTCTCGTTGAGCTGTGGCTCTGGCAGGTCGGCAAGAATCGTCTGCATCGTCCCGAAAGCGCGGGCGACCTCGTAGGCCTGATGGTGCGATGAGAGCACGTCGTAGGTGGTGGCTCCCTCGATGAACCGGTAGGCGCGCCAATAGTCGCCCGCAGGGTCGACGTGGTAGGTGCCGCCGCGTCGCGTCGGAATCAGTGTGAGGACGCGTCGCGATCGGTCCGGTGTGCTGTTGGCTTCCAGCGATGCGTCGATATGGCGCGTCACCCGATCGACGTTCTCCATCAAACCCGGGATGTCCTTGAAGACAGATCGGTTGATCCGTTGCAGGATGTATCGGACCAGAATCCCGCCCTGATCGAATCGAATCGCGTAGGTGTCGTTGATGTGGCCGCTGCCGTAGAGACAACCATCGATGAAGGACCCCGCGATGCTGAACTGCGCAATGAGCGCCCGGATGCCGACGTCGTCCACCCGATCCGGTCCCTTCCGCGGCGCTCGAGCCGCGGTCATCGTCGACCGGGAATCTGAGCGTCAACGCGCACGACGCGACCGGTACGGCCGAAGATGGCGCGACTGGTATCCCGATCGATTCGATGGCCATTGATCGCGAGCCTGGTCCCATCAGAGTACGTGACTTCAATCGCGGCCTCGTCTGTGGTGAGGGTCACAATGACGGGAATCTGGCACAGGGTCATCCCGATTGAGACGGAGGGAACGTCGATCTCGTGCCACATACCATCGATGCCATACGCTTCCCACGCTTCCGGCGAATCGAGCATCTCGCTGTCGCGCAGGAGGACCGGATCGAAGTGGACCTCCCCGTCGGCGATGCGGACACCGGTCTCGAGGAGGCGGGTCAGGAGTTCCTCCTTGACCTGTCCGGTCATCCCCGGCTGCTGGGCGCCGGCGTGCGCAGGCGTGTGGGAGTAGGGATCAGCGGGAAATGCCCCGTAGTCGGCCGCCGTCTTGTTGAACCCCAGGCCGGAACGTACCCGCCAATAGGCGGCGACGAGGTCGTCGATCGTGGATTGCTGCACCCCCGCTTCGCGTGCCTCGACAATCGACTCCTGTACAGCAACGAGCAACTTGGCGACCATGTGCCAGTAGATCGAGCCGAGTCCTTCGTAGCCGTACATCGATCCCGACCGGCCGGTGTAGGCGTGGTGGCGAAACACGTCTTCGTACAACTGAAGGATCGGGTCTCGCTGGACGGAGACGAGGCGGTGCCACTCGTCGATTTCGGCGAGTCGATCCAACGCAGCGACGAGATCATTCCGGTTTCGGAATGCGGCGCAGAACCGATACCGGCCGTCCACGTCCTGGGTGATGATCGACCGATCTCCGACACTGAGGAGTGCCGTGAGCAGCGGGTTCTCCGCGACGTCGGACTGAGGCACGACGTTCTTGTCGAGGAACGATGGCGGCCGGTTCGGCGGATAGAGCGTGAAGCTGCGCTGATCAGGACGGAACAGGGAGCTTGCGAACAGCGCATCGATGGTGACGACCTGCTGTTCGGCAGACAGGTAGCCGGAACTGAGCACCGCCACCTGTCCTTCGAGCATCTCTCCGAGGTGGTCGACGCGCGCGGTGACGCCGTCCGGGTCGAACTCAACGAGGTTGTACGACTCATAGAGACCGTCGAGCCGACGGTTGCGGCGGATCGTGTCGTCGAGGTGGTCCACGGCCGTCTCGCAGAGCTCGACGATCTCCGCAACGGTCACCGAGGTCTTCCCGGAGAAGCCGGCACCATAGACGGCCGCCCGGTACGCCGTATAGAGGAGTCCGAGTTCATCCACCATGGATCTCCGACGTGCGTCAGTGAGGTCGCCACCGACAATGTCAATGCTCTCTCGGAGCACGATCGACAGAGCCCGAAGCCAACCCGCCACCTCGACCGTTAGATCCACCTCGCCCAGGCCGGAGCCCGCAACCGTTTCGAGCAATCGCGTCAGGTAGGCACGCAGTTGGCAGAGCGTCACCATCGACACGCCATTCCCAACCAGGGCATTGTTCGCGTCGTTCCATTCGGGTCGCTGGGTGTTCATCCAGATGCCGCCTGCCGGAACGTAGTTCGAGAGCTTGGCGAGCGCGGGTACCAGCAGCTTCTCGAGCAGCGTCACGAGATAGACGTTGCCGTCGGCGCCCCACCGCAGCTTCCCGTCTAGACCGACGTCTTCGACGCGCTGTTCCACGCGGTCGGCCGCCGCCTGGTCGAAACGGATCGTCGATTTCGGGTCGCGCACGATCTCGTCGTATGACACGATGCGATAGGGAACGTCGGCATATGCGAACCACTCACGATTCAAAAGACGTTCGACTTCTCCAGGGAGATAGCGCCGAGTCGCATCGAGGAGACGATGCAGGTACACGATCTGATGATCGCCCCAGTACCCGATGTTGCTCCAGGGATCGTCGGGATCCGCAACTTCCCAGTCGATGCCATCTCGGGTTATCCGATAGGCGTTGAAGCCGTCGGCAGTGGAAGCATTGACAAAGACGGAGATGATGCTCGGGAGGTAGGCAGGGAAGCTGAGACACAACGCCTCCCAGTTCTGGAAGATGTCTCGCCAGTTGCCTTCGTAGTGCATGACCGGCTCGCCATGTTCGTCGCGCACCCGGATCATGAACTCATTCCACGGGCGGCTCGGGTCACCATGTCGACGCGAGAACGTGAGCGGGAGGTACTCGAGTACGAGGCGCATCAGCTGGGCGTCACCGGTCTCCTCAACCTCGGTCAAGAGGACCGTCCGATCAACGATGTCCGTCAATGCCTGGAAGCGTGAGCGGTGACGGTTCGCGACTGCCCGATTTCGATCGTGAAGGAAGCTCGCTAGATCAGCCGTGCGGATGCCGTGGTCGTCGATGAAGATGCCACCTCGCATGACGTTGTAGGTGACGTTCGCGAAGTGATGCGCGGTGGCGACTCGGTCGCCGGTCCGCTGCAGGGCATCGCTGCGCGCCATCATGGTGACCAATGACTCGCTGCCGCGTCGCGTGGATGCAACGAGTTCTCCGACGGGGTCGCTCGACGAGTCGACGAAGCGTCGCAGGGCCGCGACCTGGCCCTGGTCCTGGTCGACGTCGGCGACGATGACCCAGCTCTCCTCGTCTCCTGGCGCCAGGTCAACGCTGCCCGTGAGGAGGTAGGAACCGGCCTGGCCGGTCACGAGGGGAACCGCCGCAGTCTCGCGGCCGATCTGGAACGACTCGACCATATCCGTGTTCAGGCCGAGAGTTGCGTCATCGAACCCGACAGACCATGCAACGGATGCGCGGAGCGCCTCAGCCGGTTCGGGTCGATCGACAACGTGCGACTCGAGCGAATACACGGCTAAACGCGCTTCTGGATCGATGATCTCGCTCCGCTTGTAGGCGTTGGTGAGACTGCTCAGCCGCTGATACAGCGCAGGATCGAGTCCAGATGGAAGCAGGTTTAGCAGTCCGTCGACCAGATCGAGCGTCACCGGGCGATCACCGGTGTTCAGAAGGGTGCTGCGCCTCGCAAAGCCGAATCGTTCGCTGTGTGACCAGCGATAGCGGAACACGAGGCCGAGGTCGCGACGGACTTCTTCGAACAGGACTTGGTCTCCAACAACGGACTTGTAGAGATTCCGCTGACCGAGGACCGGGTGTGCGCCGCGGAACGGTTCCCACGTCGTTTCGGGACCGGCTCCACGCACGCGAATCGCTGTGACGGGACCGGTGAGTCCTGCGGCGCGGTGGATGCGATCTTCCGTTTCATAGGGGAACAACGCCGATGCCGAGACGCCTCTTCCCGCGGTAATCGCGCCGCGGCTCGAAACGAACATCCAGTGATCGGAGTCGCTAACGATGCTCATCAGGAACGGCCCAACCCGATCAGCCTCGGGTATCACATAGAACCCTTCACCGTCGATGTCGACGAATCCCTCCGTCGTTGGCATGTCGGACGATCGGGCGGGTGTCATGTACGGAGAATACAGCGATCGTCGCCTGCTCTCGGTCGCCCGCGATGCCCTCATGAAGTGCCCGGCGGTACCGGCCGGAGGAAGGACTCCGGCGACCGGAGCGACTACGTCATCGGTTGCCGGTCCCCTGGGGCCAATACCGTGGCGGGACTTCCTCGACCTTGGCGACGCTGCGGTGAGACGCGAGCATCTCGGAAAGCATGTCGACGTCGCTCTGCTTGCAGTCCACCACCATCATCCCCGTGTTGTCACCGGTCCGTTTGAAGTCGAGCTGCTCGGC
>CAZONX010000080.1:0-10221 GCA_964581295.1 uncultured Acidimicrobiaceae bacterium | reverse complement strand
CGTGAGCACCTGGTTGCCGGTCGGAGAGGTTGGCACGCGCCTTCCGGCCCTGCTGACGGCGGCAGCGGAGTTAGTAGCAAGTAGCAAGTAGCAAGTAGCAAGTAGCAAGTAGCAAGTAGCAAGTAGCAAGACGAAACAGGGTCTGCCGAGAAACACTCCCCGACGCCCCGGCGAGGGGTCCGGTCTTGATACTTGCTACTTGTGTCTTGCTACTGCGCAGCCCGCTACTGCCGGGCGCCACGGGCACGGCCCACTACTCGTGTTCAGCCTCGTGCTCCTGCAAGTGGTACGCGAGAATCTGGAGCTCCGCTGAGAGGTCGACCACTCTGACTTCTGCTCCTTCGACTCGGATGACCGTCGGGGCGAGGTTGAGGATCGATCGGATGCCGGTGGCGGCGAGGCGCTCGCCGACCGACTGTGCCTGATTCGACGGTGTAGCGATAATCCCGATCTCAATACTGCGTTCGTTGACGAGGGTCTCCAGGTCGTCCATCGCTTCGACCGTTGTGCCGCTGATGACGCCGCCGATCCTCCGTGCGTCAACGTCGAGAATTGCTGCGATCGAGAAACCCCACTCAACGAATCCGCGGTAGTTCGCCAGGGCCCTTCCAAGGTTGCCTGCTCCAATGACGACCACCGGGAAATCGTGGGTGAGACCGAGTGCCTGACGGATCTCGAGCCGGAGGGCATCGACGTCGTACCCGACACCTCGCACACCCTGCGCACCGAGGAACGACAGGTCTTTGCGCACCTGAGCGGCGTTCACCCCTGCCGTCCTGGCGAGGTCTTCCGACGAGCACGTCCCGGTTCCCGCGCGCATCGCGAGGCACCGCAGGTAGACGGGCAGGCGAGCAACGGTCGCGTCGGGGATATGCATCCTCATCGAGGCAAGACTACCGGACAGCCAATTCGCAAGGCAGTCGGTCGGTGTACTCGTCCTGGTGTCGCATGCAGAACCGGTATCGTCATCGAATGCGCCCATTCACCGCGATCGTTGTCATCGGACTGTTGGTCCTCATCGTCGGCGCGTTCGTGGTGAAGCTCGCTTCAACCGGGCTGACGCCGTAGCTAGGTAGCGTCGCCCGCCGACGTGATCGGGATATGCGTTCGCTGCGACCGCCGGAAGCCGATCGCTGAGCGCACCACGAGCGCGTATCTCTCGTCGGCCCGATCCCCGCGCACCGCGACAGCGATCTGCCCGTAGGAATCGACGTGGAGCAGCCCCTCTCCCGGCTCGACCTCCCCGTACGTCGCGCACCACGGCATCGGCCGATTCGTGCTGCCGACGGTCATCTCGACTTCGTCGCCCGGTTCGATGCCGAGCGTCGCGAGGTCAACGGGGGTGACGTTTGTCTGAGCATTGCCGAAGTGGTCGATCCACAACACTTCGCCGAGGACACCGCCAAGTCCGTCTGTCTCGACGAGCGGGATCATCATCGGAGCAACCGATCCGGAATCCACAACGGGGCCGAGATCGTCGATCGATGCCTCGCCCGACGCGAGCACGGCGGCGGCCGGACCGAATACGTCGCGCCCGTGGAAGGTCTCACCCTCGGCGGGCAGCCGGAATCGGGGGTCCTCGATGGACACGATGCGGTCGGCGCCACCGACGATGGCAACGGCCGGAGCGAGCAGTCCATTGTCTGGTCCGACGAAGAAGCCCCACGGAGTACGGGCCGCGATCGCTCTTCGATCCGTGCCGACGCCGGGGTCCACGACCGCCAGCGCCACGCCCTCTGGCAGATACTGAATCGAGCGCATCAGCGCCAGGGCGGCGCCGTGCACATCGCCGGCGGAAAACTCGTGCCCCACATCGATCACCCGTGCATCGGGGGCAATCCGCGCAATGACCCCATGGACCACCCCCACAAACTCATCAGATCGCCCGAAGTCGGAAAGAAAGGAGATGGGGAGAGACATGGAGTACCTAGTAGTGGCAAGTAGCAAGTAGCAAGACCCGAACAACCGTAGTCCCTACTCACCGACTGCCAATCTCGTCTTGCTTGTCTTACTACTTGCTACTTGGCCTGGGCCACCACCCGGCCCGAGCCACTGCCGACGGCAGATCACGCCCAAGCTTGGTCTCCAGCCACTTCGTCGTCGCGATCGTCTGGTGCGGATCGATGCCGGTAGAAACGCCCATGCGGTCGAAGAGGTAGAGCAGATCCTCCGTCGCGACGTTACCGGTGGCGTCTGGGGCGAACGGGCATCCTCCTGCTCCCCCGACCGAAGCGTCGAACGTGCGGACTCCACAGGCCTGGGCTGCGGTCACGTTGGCGATTGCCGTGTTCCGCGTGTCGTGGAAGTGACACCGAAGGGGCACATCGGACACACGCCGGACCGCACCGGCCAGCGCCACAACGGCGGAGGGGACCGCGACACCGATGGTGTCTCCGATCGCGATCTCGTCGGCGCCCGCATCGGCTGCAGCGACGGCGAGTTCTACCACTGCATCGATCGGTACGGCGCCGTCGTAGGGACACCCGAATGCCACGGAGATCGTGACGGTGGTTGGATGGCCGGCGGTCTCGGGAATCATCGCCCGGATATCCGACATCGTGGTCTGCGGTGACGCTCCGGCGTTCGCCCGGTTGAATCCCTCGGACGCGCCGACAACGAAGTTGATCTCATCCACACCCGATGTCAACGCCCGCTCCAACCCACGCCGATTCAATACCAGGCCGATGTATGACACGCTCACCGGGCTCGATCCAAGCTCGGCGATGACGGCTTCGGCGTCGGCCATTTGAGGCACACGTTCGGGGCGAACGAACGACGCGACTTCGATTCGCCTCGACCCGGCGGCAACAAGACGCTGGATCAGCTCGGTCTTCGATGCGGTATCGAGCACGCTCGACTCGTTCTGCAGCCCATCGCGGGCACCGACCTCGACAATATCGACCGATTGACCACTGCCGGATTCGCCAACCGCAGCGGGCGCTTCGTTCATCGCAGTCTCCCGACGCCTTGGAGGATCGCCGCCGATTATGCCTGACAACTCCACGATGCGTCGCCGTGAAGCGGTGGACAACCTCATACGATGGGTGCCGATGACCGGGTTCACCTCCCCAATAGCGACCGCATCGGACGGGCCGATGCCATGACAACGTTGATTCCAGACGGGCGCCGGGGATTGCTGGGTGGCCTCGTCGACGACGCCACCCTCCTCAGCCCGATTGATCGGTCGATCGAAGAAGTCGTCGCCGCGTACCGGTCGCATCGAGCGGGACCGACGGGCTGGATGGTCGGCCGGTTCGTTGCTCCGACGTCACTCCTCGAAGATCTCGCCTCCGTGCTGATCCGCACGATGACCAGCGGCGAGGCACCGTGGTCGATCGTTGCAGTGTTCGATGGACCGTCGCCATCGGCACCCTCGATCGCAGCGTCATTCCACGCGATGATGAATCCAGCTGCTTCGGTGGACGTCATTCACCTCACCGCCGATCACGCGGATAGCGCCACGCCCATGCGCGATGCGAAAGCGGCAGCAGCAGGAGTCCACCACGGTGTACTGCCAATGCTGTCGGCTGCAACGCGCGGCGTCCTCGAACGCAGACAACCATCGGTCGGCCTCGTCTTCGATGTCGACAACATGCCGGCGCCCGACCTCTCGGCTGAGATGCAGGCCTGTGCTAGGAGCGGCGTTCCGTTCACGCTCTCCACCAGCACGCTCCCCGGCCACACGGTGGCCGATCCGTCGACCGGCCTCTTCCGCATCGGTGCGGTGAACCTCCTGGTGTCATCGCTCATGGCGAACGGAGCGACCAAGACGGCGATCGAAGCGGCGCTCTGCGACACCGACCCGGCGGGCTACGCCGTCGGATTTGGCGGGCTGGTCAAACACGGAGATCCCGTTCACACGGGCCGACCGCTCAGCACCGAACGCGCTCCGCTCGTGTCGCTCGCCGCAAGCGAACCCGGCGACGCCCTTGGCGCGCTCGGTCGGCTGGAGTCGCCGGGCTGAGCCGGCAACCGGCTGCCGGTCCTCTACCCCGTCGCCCACGCGACTACTCTGTCGGCCGATGCCGAAGCTTCGATTGTTTGCCCGATTCAGAGAGATCGCTGGCACCGACGAATTGACCGTTGAAGAGGGCACGGTGGGAGAGATCCTCGACCGTGCATCCGATACCTATGGATCCGCGTTCGCCAACAGTCTGCGAACAGCGGGCGTGTGGGTCAACGGCAACCCGTCTGACCGCGACGTGGCCGTCGGGGCCGACGACGAGATGGCGATCATCCCGCCGGTCTCCGGAGGTACCTACGCAGCTCCCCAAAACGGCCGGACTCTGACCGTTGATCCTGCAGAGAGCATTCTGTCCGTGATCGTCCTCGCTGCGCTGCTCGTCTCGGCATGGGTGCCGTTGGAGTGGTTCGTGGTGATCTCCGTTGGGGCCACCCTGGCCTGGTTGTGGGACCTGGCCGACGCAGACGCGAAGCAAGCAGGCTCAATCAACCTCTATGCCACGCTCTTCGCTCCCCCGATTGCCGCGGCCGCCACCTACGCCTGGGGATACAACGGCTACGCCGGGGGCATGGCCGCTGCGGTAGCGATCGCCATCTTCTGGCCGATCTTCGAGACACGATGGAGGGCGGTCGAATCGATAGCGATGACGGCGTCGGTCTCCATCATTGCGGCAGCGGGTGCCGGCGCTCTCGTCATGCTGCGCATGATGTCGACATCGATCGCTCTCGCATTCCTCTTGATCGTTGCCGTTGCGATCATCGCAGCGCTCGTCACGGCCGTCTACGGCGGGCAAACCATCGATCCCAACGTTGGAACGCTGATCGGGGCGCTCGTCGCCGGCCTCATCGCCGGCCTCGTCACCAGCGACATCGAATTGGCCACCGGCCTCGTCGCTGCTGTTGCCGTCGCCGCAGGCCTCATCGCCGGTCGCGTGCTCGGCTCGATGGTCCGAACCGGCGCGATCATGCACACCGTGCGACTGCCGGGACAGCTCAGCCCCCTCGACGGCCTGTGGCTCGCCGCGCCCCTGTTCTGGCTCGCCCTGGTGGCGCTCGGCTGATCAAGGGACTGTTCGTTCCCGGGCATAGGCACTACGCTGACCACTCTATGTCAACGCAGCGCGTTCCCCGCGGCTTGATGCTCCTCCTCATCGTCGCACTTCTTGCGGTGGTGCCCATCGGCGCGTCCGCCCAGACCGAGGGCGACGTCGACCGGGCCGAGGGCCAGGTCGAACGCGCTCAGGACGCAACATCCGCGGCCTATGGCAAGTGGCAGGCGGCCCAGGACGAACTCGAGCAAGCGCTGCTGGAACTCGACCAGGTCACGAGCAAGCTCGACAACCTCATCTACACGATCGGTCTGCTGGAGAGCAAGATCTCAAGCTACGAGGGCGACGTCGAAGGGTTGCGAGAAACGGCGCAACAACTCGTCCTCGAGGCGTACACATCCGGTGGTCGCGGGCTCGTCACTGCCGCGTTCGAGGCGGGCTCAATCCAAGACCTGCTCACATCGCAGCAACTGATGGATCGCGCAGCGAGCCGCGACATCGCCGACCTGGATCGACTCCAAGCTGTGTCGCGGGAGATGGACCGCCTGAAGCTCGAACTGCTCGATAGCAAGGCGGAAGTCGAGGTTCTCGAGGCGGAGGCAGGAGCTCTCGTGGAGCGCGCCGACACTCTTGCCGACGAAGCGCGCGACACCTACAACAACGCATCGGCGGCCGAGCAACGCTCAATAGACAACCTGGCCAAGGAACGCCGCGAGCTGCAGGCCGCAATCGCACTCAAGAAGGCACGCGACGTTGCTGCCGCAAACTCGAAGTCGGGGACGGCTGCCGGGCTTCCCCCTGCGGCGACACCCGGGTTCTACTGCCCCGTCCAGGGCGGCGCCTCCTTCATCGACTCGTGGGGCTTCCCACGCTCGGGCGGTCGCCGGCACAAGGGCGTCGACATGTTCAACAAGCGCAACACGCCGCTCGTCGCCGTCGTCGACGGAAGAGTGAAGTTCTCCTCCAACAGCCTCGGCGGCCTTTCGACGCATCTGTATGCGGGCGGCACGACCTACTACTACACCCACCTCGAGAAGCATCCAACCAACATCTCTTCAGGACAGAACGTCAAGGCAGGGACCGTTGTCGGCTACCTCGGGAACAGCGGAAACGCCCGATACACGTCGCCTCACCTGCACTTCGAGATCCGGCCCGGGAATGTTGCGATCAATCCGTACCCGACCGTTCGCCACTACTGTCCCTGACGCGAAGCACACACGGGGAGCCGCACACGTGGAACGGCGCAGGAGACGCATCGATCAAATAACCGATCCGGCGTATGTCGACGACCTCAATGGGTTGTCGATGGACGAACTGCGCAAACGGCGAAGCGTGCTCGACGAGCTCGACACCGAGTTGTCGTTCTACCGCCGCATGCTCCACGGCCGCATGGACCTGCTTTCGTTCGAGATGAGGCGCAGGTCCGGCGAGGAGACCCGGTCGATCATCGAGGCGCTACCGCAGATTCTGGCCGACGGAATCGACGGACCGAGCAGGAACACCATCCCGAAGGACCTCCCCCTGACGCTGCCGGACCTCGGCGGCGCGGGGAATCGTGCCATCGACCGAGTGCTCGGCGACGACTTCCTGACCCATTTGCCGACGCTCGAAGACGACGACCTCGAGGAGATCCAGTCGGTGCTTACCGGCGCCGAACACGAGATCTCGACCCAACGCCGCTCGGTCTACGAGGTCTACGATCGCATCAGCGCCGAGATCACGCTGCGCTACCGAGAGGGCCTGGCCGACGGTACCGACCTGCTCAAAGAGCAGTAGTCGTCTTGGAATTCCTGACCGTCCGAACAGGACTCCCGGAGTCGTTTCACGATGTCTCCGTGCTGGCCGTGGACTCCGCGGGGAACGAGCTATTTCGCTCGGGCGATCCCGATCGTCCCCTGTTCTATCGATCCGCCGTCAAGCCATTGCAGGCCACCGTCGCGCTCGAAGCCGGTCTCGATCTGTATCCCGAACATCTCGCGGTCGCGTGCGCGAGCCACAGCGGCTGGCCCGCTCAGATTGCCATCGTGCGCGCGATGCTCACCAACGCCGGACTCGACGAAGTCGCTCTCCAGTGTCCCGCGGTCTGGCCGCTATCTCAGGAAGCGCGAGATCTACAGCACCGGCGCGGCGTCGCGGGACCACGGCCGGTGTTCCACAACTGTTCAGGCAAGCACGCTGCCATGCTCGCAGCGTGCTTGGAGAATGGCTGGTCCGTTGATTCCTACCTCGACCCGGCTCACCCACTCCAGCTACGGATCGTGGACATCGTTGAGATGGCGACCGGTATCCGTCCAGAGCCGGTGGGGGTTGACGGGTGCGGCGCTCCAACGATGCGGGGATCGGTGCGCGGGCTTGCCACGGCGTTCGCCACGCTGACCTCGAACGAGCGCTTCGCTGCAGCGACGAGCGCGACTTCACGCTTTCCTTCGCTGGTCGCCGACAATTCCCGAGCCGACGGCATGCTCGGCCGCTGGTGGGGTGGGCCCGTCAAAGTCGGAGCTGAAGGACAGGTCGGTATCGGACGCCACGGCATCGGGATCGCAGCGAAGGCAAGGGCCGGACGCAGCGATGTCGCCGTGGCCGCGGCCATCGCCGCGGCCACCGAACTCGGGTTGGTCTCCGACGCAATGCTCGCCGGGCTCGCTGCCGAGGTGGCCCCACCGGTGCTCGGCGGTGGCCTCCCGGTCGGCTCGCTCACCAGGGCCTGAAGCGTGGATACCGAACTCGTCGCGAGATGGACGGATCCCGCGCGGTCGCTCCTCCCGCTTGCACCACTCACGGGGCCGTTCGCACGCCACCGCTTCCTGGAGGCCTGGGCCGAACACTGCATCCCTGCCGGGTCCGAGACATTGATTGCACAATCGAACGACGGTGCTCTCCCGATCTGGATCGACGGAGACGTTGTGCGCTTCCAGGGCGATGCAGACCTCACCGACTACCACACGCCGCTCGGAAGCTCGACCGACTCCGTCATCGCTGCCATCGCCTCGACATACGCGGGCCGCCGATTCTCGTTCGACAGCCTCCCCACCGAGGCTACCGATGCGCTCGAGCGGGCACTCGGCCACGCCGGTGCCGCCCTCACGACGAGCGTGCACACCACGGCGCTCGTCGTCGACCTTCCCCGGGAGCCTGGCGCGTGGCTGGCGTCGTTGACCAAAAAGCACCGCCATGAAGTCCGCCGCAAGCAGCGGCGGTTCGCCGACACGGTCGGTACGCCGCACCATGACCGCCTCGCTGACGCGGGAGCGCTCGACGCGTTCATCTCATTGCACCGAATGGCCGATGGCAGGAAGGGGACGTTCATGACGGACGCGCGGGCGGCCTTCTTCGCGTCGCTGCTTTCGGATGCTGGAGCGACCATCGACCTGCTGAGCGTGGACGACCAACCTGTCGCCGCCGCATTCGGCTTCGCCGAGCCCGGCGCCTATTACCTCTACAACTCGGCGTACGACCCCGAACTGGCGAATGCAGCGCCAGGCATCGTGCTGCTCGCCATGATGCTGGATCGGTCGGTCGAGGACGCCGTCGTTCGATTCGACTTCCTCAAGGGCGACGAGCGCTACAAGTATCACCTGGGAGCGCGTGAGCGCGAGCTGTCGCTGATCGAAGGCGTGTTCGCATGATCAATCGGGTTGCCTATCTCGCCATGCACACATCGCCGCTGCTTCAGCCCGGGGTGGGTGATGCTGGCGGGATGAACGTGTACGTGAACGAACTCGCGTGCACGATGGCCGGTCGTGGGATCGAGGCGGTGGTGTTCACCAGGCGCACGGATCCCGACCAACCGCCCTCGGTGGAAGTACGCGACGGCTACCGGGTCGTCCACATCGATGCCGGACCAACCTCGCCACTCCCCGTGGAGAGCCTCGTTCGCCACGTCGCGGAATTCGGCGAAGGCGTCATCGCCCAGGCCGCGGGAGCGGCATTCGACGTGGTCCACGCGCACTACTGGCTCTCCGGATGGGCCGGCGTGCTGGTCAAGGAGGCGCTCGGCATCCCCCTCGCCAATTCGTTCCACACGCTCGGTCGGGTGAAGGACGCCACGCGCCGCTCCGACGAGACACCGTCGAGCATCGCCAGGCTCAAGGCGGAGGATGGCGTGATTGCTCGCTCCGATTGCGTCGTCGCTTCGACGCCGTACGAATTCGACGACCTGATCGACCACTATCAGGCAAGCCCCGAGCGGCTTTGTGTATCGGAGCCCGGCATCGATCATGCTCTGTTCAGCCCGGGCCCGCGCGACGAGGCACGCCGCATGATCGGCGTCGGGGATGAGCCGCTCATCCTGTTCGTCGGACGGATACAGGCGTTGAAGGGGATCGACGTGGCAATCGATATGCTCAACCACATTCCCACGGCTGTCGCCGCCGGGAATGGCCCGCCCGTGCTCATGATCGTTGGCGGCCCCAGCGGATCCGACGGGCCCCGGGAACTCGAGCAACTCCACGCACAGGCACAAGCCGCGGGTGTCGCCGACCGGGTTCGATTCGTGCCGGCGCAGCCGCACGATGAGCTCGTTCGCTACTACCGGGCAGCCGATGTCCTGGTGATGCCATCGCGTTCCGAGTCTTTCGGACTGGTCGCGGCGGAGGCTCAGGCCTCGGGCCTTCCCGTCGTCGCGAGCCGGGTAGGTGGCCTGCCGTACGTCATCGATTCCTCGGTCTCCGGGCTCCTCGTCAACAGTCAGAATCCCGAGTCCTTCGCGGCATCGACTACCGCGATCCTCGACCACAACGGATTCCGTCGCCATCTCGCTCGCGGTGCGGCCGAGTTCGCAACCCGGTTCTCATGGGCGGCGACGGCCGATCGGCTCACCGACCTCTACGCCGGGATTGCAGCCGGCTAGTGCTGTGTCCGTCATCGTTCGGGGCATCGCGTGCCGCAAGCGGCACGCCGGATTGGCGCAGGTCGGTGCGGAACGCGAAACATCGCACTCGGAAACTTGTCCATACCGCGTTGTGCACAAGCACCTGTGGATAGCTGTGGATTTGTGGACAACCTTGCGCCGGATGAGCAAGTAGGCGCAGGTGATGCCAGTAGCGCGCCACGAGAGCGCGCAAAACGCCTCTGAAATGACGATCACGAGGGTTGATGCCCGGTTGCGCAGAACGTAGGGTCGGCTATGGATGGCCCACGGTGCCAGCGCAGATAGCCCTCGTTCGGGGAAGTGCGGGGAACGCCTGCAAAGGTTCCTTGGGCCATCCCC
>CAZONX010000079.1:6504-10440 GCA_964581295.1 uncultured Acidimicrobiaceae bacterium | reverse complement strand
GCTCTGTCCCCCACCACCCTGGTCTCCACCTTGGCTTCCGCCCTGGCTTCCGCCCTGGCTTCCGCCCGACCAACCGCCGTCGGCGCGAGGTGTGCGGGTGACGGTGGCAGTGGCCCATCGCAGGGACGGACCGATCTCCTTGATGTCGACCTCGACGATCGACCGCTTGTCGCCATCCTGGGTCTCCCAGGAGCGCTGCTGCAGTTCGCCGACGACGATTACTCGCGTTCCCTTGGTCATGGATTCGGCGACGTTCTCGCCCATGTCGCGCCAGCAGGTTCCGCCGAAGAAACTGGTCTCTTCTTGCCATTCGCCTTGGCTCTGATACCGCTTGTTCACGGCGAAGCGAACCTTGGTCATTGCGACGCCACTCGGGGTGAAGCGCAGTTCAGGGTCTTCGACGAGATTGCCGATCAAGGTCACACTGTTCACGTTGCTCATCGTTCTCTCTCTTCTCTCATCCTGTACTCCCCTACATCATGAAGGGAGCGTGTGACAGGAATCAACTCTCGCGATCGGTTTTCCGAATGATCTTGTGTCGGACGACGGCATCGGAAAGCGACAGCGCCCGATCGAGCGCGTCAACGAGAACCGTCTCTCCTTCGAAGTCGAGGACCGAGTAGTAGCCCTCGTTCATGTGGTCGATCTCGTAGGCGAAGCGTCGCTTCCCCCAGAAATCTGTGCCTGTGACGTTGCCGCTGGTGTCGATGGTCGCGGAGACCTCTTCAACCTGCTTGCGGACATCCGTCTCGACCATGTCTGGTCGATGGATGATCATCAGCTCGTATGAGCGCATTGATATCAACTCCTCTGGACACTCGCCGTGCGAATGGTCCCCGTGGGGACAGGATCTGGCAGCCCCAAGAGCCGCTTTGCTCACCAAACCGGAGTACGGTCGGTGGTGTACTGCGGGGAGTGTACCGCGGGCGGCCCCGTAGCCGCCGGAGTCACAACTGGCTGCCGTCGGCGTCGAACGCCAGGAGAGCACCCGATTCGACGAACGTGAGGCCGCCTTCTGGCGTCTCGAGCGCGTAGCGGTAGGCACCGTCCGGGCGATACGACGGGCAGGGATCGGCCACACAGGGCGCCATCGAGAGACGGTCGACGAGCAGCCCATCGGTCTCGAAGAAGGCGATATCGAGGGGAATGAGGGTGTTCTTCATCCAGAATCCGCCTTCGGTGTCCCCCTCGAACAGGAACAGCATGCCGTCGAGACCGCCAAGGTCGGTGACGCCCATCAATCCTTGGGACCGCTGATCCGGCGTCTGGGCCACAGCCACGACCATCGCCCGGTCGTCGACCGAGATCGTGGTGGTGTCGAATCCCTCGAGCCCAACGGGATCGTCCGATCCGCATCCGGCAAGGGAGAGAGCGACAAACAGCGCAACGAGTACTCGAATCAGCATGACGAGAACGCTACCGCGCTCGCCGACTAGAACTCGGCGACCGTCTCGCCCTCGGCAAAACCGCGCAGTATCTCGAACGACTCGTCCGGCATGTGGTAGGTCTCGTCTGCCGACGGGAATGCCCCGCTCTCGATGTCCATGAAGAACCGCTCGAGCGCTTCGACCGCGTCGTCGGCCAGGTTCGCATAGGAGCGAACGAACTTCGGCAGGTAGTCGCCGCCGCCGAGGCCGAGCACATCGTGGATGACCAGGACCTGGCCGTCACATCCGCTCCCCGCCCCGATGCCGATGGTTGGAACCGGCACCTCGGCCGTGATGATCTGTGCCACCCGGTCCGGAACACCTTCAAGGACAATGGAGAACACGCCGGCATCAACGAGCGCCGTGGCATCGCTGATCATCTCGTAGGCCGCCTGCGCCTGCTTCCCCTGGACGCGGTAGCCGCCCATGGCCTTGACCGACTGGGGGGTGAGTCCGAGGTGGCCCATGACGGGGATCTCGGCATCGATCACGGCCTTGATCATCTCGACGCGTTTGCGCCCGCCCTCGATCTTGACGGCAGAGGCGCCGCCATCGCGAACGAGACGAGCAGCGTTGACCACCGTATCCTCGGCGGAGACGTGGAAGCTCATCCACGGCATGTCGCCGACGATCAACGATCGCGGCTCTGCCCTGGCGACCGCTGCGGTGTGATGCACCATCATGTCGACGTCGACCGCAAGGGTGTCGTCGTGGCCGAGGATGACGTTCGCCACCGAGTCACCGACCAGAATGATGTCCGCCCCGGCCCGGTCGGCGATCCTCGCCGTGGGATAGTCGTAGGCGGTGGTCATGCGGATCTTCGCTCCACCCTTTCGGGCGCGAATCATTGGTGCGGTGACGGTGCTCATCGATAGCTCCTCTCTCCCCACCCTGCGGGTTGGGGGACGCAACGGCGCATCAGTCCGGCGATCACGCGGCCTCGGCCGCCTGGGAAGGTCGCCCGTGCACGACCGCCATAGGAGGAACGTTAGCGGTCAGCCCCGTGTTCCGGGTTTCGACGTTGCTCGACCGCCCAGGCCGTGATCCGGTGCGGTACCGTTCCACCATGGCACGCAAAGACATCTCCATGACGGACCGGGAGGTCACCGCCTTCCTCGAAAAGCCCTCGATTCTCCAGGTGGCAACGATCGGCAAGGACGGAGCGCCCCACCTCGCCCCAATGTGGTTCGTGATGGAGGGAGACTCGATCGTCTTCCGGTCGTTCAGCCGCTCGCAGAAGATCGTCAACCTTGTACGCGATCCCCGCCTCACCGTGCTCGCCGAGGACGGCGACGCATACGCCGAACTGCGCGGCGTGATGATCACGGGCACGGCCCGGCTCGTCGATGACCCCGCCTATGTGCTCCGCATCTACGGCCGCCTTGCCGCCAAGTACACGGTCATCGGAGACGCACCGACCGAACTCGGCGACGAGGACCTCGAGGCCGCATTCGGACGTGCTGCGTCGAAGAACACGGCGGTGATCGTGGAGCCGGTCAAGGTGGCATCCTGGGACCACCGCAAGCTCGGTGGGGGATACTGACTTCTCGGCCAATAGTTGGCTCGGTGGGCGGAGCAGCGTTGCCTCGTCAAGCGCTGTGTCCGGCTCCCGCGAAATCGGCCCGATCCATCGGCACTACGCTCCCCGTGCTCCTATTTCGTGACGACCTCGGAGGTCGAGGTTGCGTATCGAAGGGTTGACGTAGCCGGCCGACACAACACCAGCGCGGTGCCTGGTCTTCCTTCGTACTCGTGGCATCGAGTTGTTCATCGTCCGGAACGGTTGACGACAACCCCAACGCGGAGCGCCTCCCCACGAATCGCGTGACTTCGGTGGCGCCGGCCGGCGACGGATCCGTGTGGGTGGAGACGCATGATGGGTTGGGCCACCTCGCCGACGACACCTGGACGATCTACACGGAACGGGACGGGCTCCCGAGCGAACTCGTGAACTCCTGAACGGTCTCCGATATTGATGTTGCCTGGGTCGGGACCATCGTCGGGGCCGGACGCCTCGGGCAACCGCCCTGGGACCGGTACACGGTCAGCGAGGGATTGCCGAGCACCTGGGTCAACGCGATTGCGATCGCCCCGGCCGATGCCATGTTCGCCGGCACGATCTTCGGATTGAGCCAATTTGGGGATGGCGCGTGGTCTGCGTTCATCGGGAGCGAGTCGATTCCGAACAGTCGCGTCACATCGCTGGCCTTCTCCGATAGCGGCGGACTCTGGGTCGGCACGAACGGCAGATTGAGTCGGTGCGATGGCGACCGTTGGACCAAGTGAACCACCGAGGACGGGCTCCCCAACAACTGGATCAACGCAATCGCGGTCGACCGGGACGGCACGGCATGGGTTGCCACGAGGGCCGGCGTCACTCGTCTCGAGGGCTCGGCATGGGTCACGGCCACCACCGCAGACGGGCTTCCGAGCGACTGGATCAACGCAATCGCAGTGGGGCCGGATGGCACCGTCTGAGCCGGGACCGACAGCGGCCTCGCCCGACTCA
>CAZONX010000079.1:0-6404 GCA_964581295.1 uncultured Acidimicrobiaceae bacterium | reverse complement strand
GTGGGGCCGGATGGCACCGTCTGAGCCGGGACCGACAGCGGCCTCGCCCGACTCACCAACGGCGCATGGACCTCTCTCACCGTCGCCGACGGCCTGCCGGACGATTGGGTCACAGCGGTTGCTGTGGCCGACGATGGAGCGCTCTGCGTCGGAACCGAAGGCGGCCTCGGCCGCTTCCGTGCGGGAGCGTGGACCACCTACACCGGTGCGCCGGAGTGAATCAGGTGGCGCAGATCTCGAGGATGGCGTCGCCGTAGGCCTCGAGCTTCGCCGGACCAATCCCCGGCACCGAAGCCAGTTCGGTCTCGGTCTGCGGGCGTATCCCGGCGATGGTCTCGATCGCGGCATCGTGAAGGATCACATACGCCGGCACCTTCTTGGTGCGTGCGATCTCGAGCCGCCACTCCTTCAACCGCTCGACGAGTCCGGCATCTGCGTCGACCACATCCGCGTTCGGTGTGAGCGGGCCGGAACGTTGAGCGACGGACACCGGGTCGCCCCACCGGGCACGGAACTGGCCTCCACCCTCGACACCGACCCAGATGCCGTCGGTGTCGAACTCGGTCACGGTCCCGGCGACGCCACCCTGCAGCGTCACCGATTCACCCAGCGCAACAGCCACACCGGGGGTCGCCCGTTCGCTACGTTGCACACGAGTTGCGCTCTCTGGCTCGGGTGTACGCGAGGCGGTTCCTGTGAGTTCGTCGAGGAAGCGCGAAGGTCGGGCCGCGTCGGCAAGCACGACGACGCGTTCAATGCCGCGGGTGATGGCAACGTGGAAGATCCGGCGCTCCTCCTCGATGTCGGTGGCGAGATCGTGCGGGAGAA
The DNA here is from genome assembly GCA_964581295.1 of uncultured Acidimicrobiaceae bacterium. Lineage (GTDB taxonomy): Bacteria > Actinomycetota > Acidimicrobiia > Spongiisociales > UBA5794 > JAHEEL01. Next base: position 5,576 of record CAZONX010000079.1, on the reverse strand, counting down.
GGCCGCGATCGGCCCCGAACACGACGACCCGATCCCACTCGAGGCCCTTGGCGCGGTGCACGGTCGAGAGTGTGACGCCGTCGCGGCCCCGGCGACCGATCATCTCGGCGAGCCAGCCCTCGAAATCGGCGGCCGTCGGATGGATGACAGCAGCCCGGCGCAGCGCTATCAGGTCGTCGCCCTGCGCCGACCGGTCCGCCCTGGACCGTCCGCGGTCCAGCGCTTGCGCAGAAGACTCGAGCCCCACCCGACGAATCACGACATCGAGAAGCGCCGCGGCGTCATCGCGCTCCGCAGCGTGAGCGACGAGCTCCAGATCGCCGACGAACGCGTCCCAGCGCTTCCACTGCTTTCCGTCGAGCCGTGAACCAGCGTTGGTGACGGCGGCGAGATCGAAAGATCGGCTTCCGCCGAGCAGGTCCCCCGCCAGGCGGTTCAGGCCGCGTGATGGCCGGCGCACCGCTGCCATCAGGTCACGGCGTTCCATGCCATCGGGGTCAAGCCCGAGCCGCATCCAGGCGAGGGTTGCCGAGACGACGGTCCGATCCAGGATTCCCGGCCCGATTGGAGACGAGAACGGCACGCCCCGGTCCGCAAGAGCGAGGTGCACCGGCAAGAGCGCTGAGTTCACTCGAGCCAGCACAGCGATCTCGGACGATCCGGCATCATCGAGCCATGCTTCGACCAGGTCGGCGGCAGCGAGCCCGATGCGTTCGTCGTCGACCAGATCGACGGCGAACGCTTCATCGCCCGAGCCGGCCCCCGGGGCGGCGCGAATGGTCTTGTCGATACGCTGATCGTTGTACGACAACAGGTGGTTCGTAGCCTCCACCACCGGGGCCGGGCAGCGGTAGTTCACCTCGAGCGGGTGCGAGGCAGAACCGGGAAAGAGGTCGTCGTAGTCGATGAGGTAGGCGGGGTCGGCGCCGGCGTATCCGTAGATCGTCTGGTCGTCATCACCGACGCCGAATACGTCGAGTTGGGGGGATGCAATCAGCCGGATGAGCAGTAGATAGGCCCCGGTGAGGTCCTGGAATTCGTCGACGAGTACGTGTCGGCACCGGTCCTGCCACCGCCGACGCAGATTGGCATCGGCAAGGAGGGCTCTGATCGCGCCGTGGACCTGCTCGTCGAAATCTGCCTCGTTGCCCCGGCGGAGGCGCTGCTCGTAGCGTTCGTAGACTTCGGCGAAGCCCGGCACATCGTCCCGGCCAGCCTCGACTTCCTCCGGGTCACGCAGCGCGATCCTCGTCTCACCCAGCGCCTCGATGTAGGGCCCCACGGTGTCGGTGTTGGGGCGGCGGGGAGCCTGAACGATCCGGTCGAGGATGGATCGCACGTCCCGTTCGTCAAGCAGGCGAACGTCTCCGCGTGCCTCGCGCAGGATCTCCCAGCCGAGCGAATGGATCGTGCGGACGAGCGCCCCGGTGGTGGTTCCAGCGCGTTCGCGCAGCTCCGCGGCGGCCTTCGTGTTGTAGGCCAAGGCGCAGATCGTCGACGGTTCGACCTGCCGGTCGTCCAGGAGGTGCCGCAGGCGAGCGGTGAGGGTTCGTGTCTTGCCCGAACCGGCGGGAGCGATAATCCGTGCCGGCCCGGAGGCGTGGTTGGCAGCTGCGGCCTGGTCTGGTGCCAGGTCTCCATCAACCGGTTCCCAGACCGGAGCGGGGTCGAGGCGGCCCATCATCACGCTCTCCGCGTGGACGACCGCATGGTCAGAGCCCACCGGACCCCGCGGTCCTCCGTCGATCCATGCCGCGATACCATCGGAGATCACGACATCCGCCGGACCGCCTTCATTGGCACCGAGCGCCGCTGCCTTCACCCCCCACCACCATTTCGGGTCACCGGTTCGGGCGTCGTAGCTGTTGGCCCACACCAGGAAGTGGAGCCGTTCACGCGCGAACGTGAACGTTGCACCGATCTCGTGTGGCGAACGAAGATCGGTCTCGGGCGCCCGCAACACGCCCGGGTCGACGCCCAGTTCGATGATCACCGGATCGCGATTGACCCAGGCGCGGTGAAGACGGTCGATTGTCGCGTCCGGCGCCTCCAGCGCTCCCGCGTCGACCAGTACGACCGGAAGACCGCTCCACGCCTTGGGCACGGGAGCATCGGGGGCGATCACCACGGACCGACCGAGGGCATTGGGTACGTTCACATCGGCGAGGTTAGGGGGAGCCTGTGACGAGGGGGGCACAGGGAGTGGCACTTCATGTATCGATTCGATATAGTTATATCGATTCGATACATCGGAGACCACACATGCTCGACTTCGCCATTCTTGGGCTGCTTCGTGAGGGGCCGCGACACGGCTACGAACTCAAGCGCGCCCTCGGCGACCTCGGGTTCTGGCAGGTCTCGTTCGGATCGCTGTATCCGGCGCTGCGGCGCCTGGAGAAGCAGGGCTTCATCGAGGCCACCAAGGGCGACGGTCGCCGCAAGGCGTACCGCATCACCGAGGCCGGGCGTGCCCGCATGGTCGACATGCTGGCCGAATCCGGCGACGGGTCGGACCGAGGATTCCAGCTGCAACTCGCATTCCTGGGATATCTCGAACCGAAACGCCGACTCGGCGTGCTCGAAGAGCGCCGGACGGCCCTGCAGGACCGGCTCCACGGTGCCCGAACCTCTTTTCGCGGCGCACGAAGCGGCGCCAAGAATCCCGACCGATATCGAATGGCGCTCATGGAGCGACGGGTGCGATCGACCGAGGCGGATATCGCCTGGCTCGACGAACTCATCGCAGGCGAGCGAGGCGCTGCTGCGAGCGCACGAGATCACACAACGAGGAGAACAGCATGACAAACAAGGTACGAGTTGCGATTGCAGGGCTTGGGAACTGCGCCAACTCACTCATCCAGGGTGTCGAGTACTACCGCGACGCCGATCCGTCGATCAGGGTCCCCGGACTGATGCACGTCGACCTCGGCGGCTACCACGTCGGTGACGTCGAGTTCGTTGCCGCCTTCGACGTGGATGCAACCAAGGTCGGCCAGGACCTGTCGAAAGCCATGTGGGCCGGACTCAACAACACGATCGAGTTCGTCGAAGTCTCCGATCTCGGGGTCGAGGTCCAACGCGGTCCGACGCTCGACGGTCTCGGCAAGTACTACGTCGACGAAGTTGAGGAGTCTGCCCTCGAGCCGGTCGATGTCGTCCAAGCCATCAAGGACGCCGGAGCCGACGTACTCGTGTCATATCTGCCTGTTGGATCCGAAGAAGCCACGAAGTTCTATGCCCAATGTGCGCTCGACGCCGGTGTTGGGTTCGTCAATGCCATCCCCGTCTTCATCGCCTCCGATCCCGTGTGGGCGCAGAAGTTCGTCGATGCGAATCTCCCGATCGTCGGCGACGACATCAAGTCGCAGGTCGGCGCGACGATCGTGCACCGGCAACTCGCCCGGTTGTTCGAGGACCGCGGCGTGAAGATCGACCAGACCTACCAGTTGAACTTCGGCGGGAACATGGACTTCAAGAACATGCTCGAGCGTGAGCGTCTTCAGTCGAAGAAGATTTCGAAAACACAGTCGGTGACGAGCCAGATCGAGCGTCGAATGAACTCGGAGACCGTGCACATCGGCCCGTCGGACCATGTCCCGTGGCTCTCGGACCGCAAGTGGGCCTACATCCGCCTCGAGGGCACGTCGTTCGGTGACGTTCCGCTCAACGTGGAGTTGAAGCTCGAAGTCTGGGACTCGCCGAATTCGGCCGGTGTGATCATCGACGCCGTGCGCGCTGCGAAGATCGCCCTCGACCGGGGTGTTGGCGGACCGCTCCTCGCATCGTCGTCGTACTTCATGAAGTCGCCCCCGGTGCAGTACTACGACTCGGTGGCGCACGACAACGTCGAGGCGTTCATCGACGGTTCCGGCGATCTGGCCTGCGACCTCGAGGAGTTCCTCTCCGCGTAGCGATTGCCCAGACGATTCGGACAGGGGCGGTCCTGCGGGGCCGGCCTGCCGCTTGTGGATTTGGTCGTTTGGCGAACACCCGGTTGACTTTCCGCCCGCAGGTGCCGATATCTAGCCGAGCAACCAGGATGGAGAACGATGGCGTTCTGTAGTCAGTGTGGAGAGTCCGTTCGTGACGACGCAGCGTTCTGCAGCGCCTGTGGGAAGCCGGTAGCCCCAGCGGCGGGCACCAGCACTGCACCCGCCGCTCCGCCGTCGCAGGCCACGCCTTCCCCCGTAGCTCCCCCCCCGCTGTCCGAGCCGCCTGTATCCGACGGAGGGTTTGGAATCAACACGCGGGCCCTGCTGATCGGGGGCATCACCGCCGTCGCCGCGGTCGTGATCGCGGTTGCTGCATGGTTCGTCTGGCAGCAGACCGGCGACGATTCTGGCGGAGTGGCCATCGCCGTGGCCACCACCGCGAGCACCGTGGCGCTGGATCCTGCGGAGGCCAACTCGACATCCACGACGACCAGCATGTCCACGTCGACCACGACCACCACAACCGTTCCTCCGACAACGACCACCTTGCCGGTCGACCTCGTCGCCGACCTCGAGGGCACTGGGGTGTTCGTCGCGTCGGGGAGCACCGCCGACCAGGCGTCCCTCGAGCAGAGCGTCGCCAACGCACGCAACCACGGCTGGGATCTCTCGGTCGTCGCGGCTCCGGCCGAGCCTGAGAACGGGTCCTCGCCGTACGCCGGGTCGATCGCAGCGGAGCTCGGCCTTGGGACGGTCGTCGTCGTCTCCCCGGACTCTCTCGGCTGGGTGACGCAGGAGACACAGTTCTACGACGGCGAATTCGAGCGCGCCTGGGATCTCATTCCCCCGGGCTCGACTGAGTCCCAGGCGGTCGATTCGTTCGTCCGCTCGGTGCTCGGTGGACCCGACTCCGTCGGCGTGATGGATCCGGGTTCGGCCTACTGGCTGCTCCTCCAAGCAGATGGGCTGCCGACAGAGTTCACGTTCGGCGACGCCGGCGACATCGCATTCGTCGGCGACTGGGACCGCGATGGAATCGCCACGCCGGGCGTGTGGCGGCAATCCACCAAACGGGTGCACCTGCGCAATTCGACGGTCGAAGGTGGCGCAGAAGTCGACTACCTCTACAACAGCGAAGGTGTCGTACCCGTTGTCGGGGACTTCGACGGTGACGGCTACGACACCGTCTCGTTCCACTACCCAGACAAGGGATTGGTCGCCATCTACAGCACACCGGAGGCAGCAGTCGTAGCTTCCTCAGAAGCAGGGGAATCCGTCTCGTCGGACGCCGACTACAAGTTCGGAGACGTCGGCGATCTCGCGTTCGCCGGTGATTTCGATGGGGACGGCATCGACACCATCGGGCTGTTCCGACCCTCGACCGGTATGTTCTACCTCAAGAACACACACGCGGAAGGCGCGGCGGATATCGAGTTCGCGTTCGGCGAACCCGGGGACATTCCGATCGCCGGCGATTGGACCGACCAGGACGGCGTCGACTCGGTTGCCGTCTACCGACCCAGCACGGGCACGTTCTACTTCCGATACGCCAATCGTGCCGGCGCCGCCGACGAGATCCTCGAGTTCGGTGTTCTGGACGGCCTTGCGGTGGCCGGCGCCTTCGGACTCGACCGGTCGGGCTGA
>CAZONX010000078.1:0-10518 GCA_964581295.1 uncultured Acidimicrobiaceae bacterium | reverse complement strand
CCCAGCACCGCGTTGTATTCGGCGGGCGCCGTGGGAGCAAATGTCACTGAGATGTTCGGGTTCTCCGCCTCGAAGGCGGGGATGATGACGTCTTCCCAGATGGCCAAGTCGTCGTTGCGCCAACTCTCGATCACCAATTCGGCGCTCTCTCCGCTGGCGGCGGTGGTCGTGGTCTCATCCCCGCCGGCGGCGGTGGTCGTGGTCTCGTCCCCGCCGGCGGCGGTGGTCGTGGTCTCGTCTCCGCCAGCCGCCGTCGTATCCGACGAGTCATCGCTGCTGCAGGCAGCCGCCATGAGTAGAACGGCGACGATGGCGATCATCCATTTGAATGTTCGTTTCATTTTGGTCCTTTCCGACCCGGATCTACCGGGTCTCCAACAAAAACACTGTCGGCAGAGGGAGCGAATTCTCGACGTGAGCCGTGGGCCGTTCCGCCCGATCTACTTTGGTTGGTAGTCAAACTTACTGTTTCTCTCGGACAGCGTCAAGCAGGAGTGGCCCTTGTGGCACTTGACAGAACCCCCACGTTGTTCGTATGTTTGTTGAACATATGAACCGTCGAGATCTCAAGGCTCCTGGTGATGCCCTCCGCGTCAGCCGGAAAGCCACCCACGAAGACACCAGGAATCAGAACCGGCGCTTCGTTCTCCAGTGCCTGTTCAGCAACGCCCCGACGACGAGGGCCAACATCTCGCGAGCGACGGGACTCACCCGTGCAACGGTGTCCGACCTCGTTTCGGAACTGATCGACGACGGTCTCGTTCTGGAACTCGGGACGGCGCCTTCTGGCGGGGGGAAGCCTCCGACGCTGCTGACCATTGCAGACGATGCCTACCACATCATCGCCATCCGCCTCGACGCAAGCCACTGGACGGGTTCGATCCTCACGCTGAAACGTCGGGTGATCGAGTCGTTCACGGTCGGGAGCGCTGGACGTCGCGGTTCTCCGGCAATCGACGCACTCTCCGATCTCGTGGAGACCCTCGTCGGATCGACCCGCCAACGAGTCCTCGGCATCGGGATCGCCACACCGGGAGTCGTAACCCCAGACGGGACCGTCATCGAGGCAACCGCACTCGACTGGCACGGCATCGCCGTCGGGTCCCTGATCGCCGATCGATTCTCGCTCCCCACCCATGTCGTCAACGACGCCAGCGCCATCGCCCTCGCCGAATACTCCCTCGGCGGTCACGGCACGGCAAACCTGTTCGTCGTCAAGATCGGCACGGGAGTGGGCGCCGGCATCATCCTCGACGGCCGCCCGTACGCAGGCGAGGCAAATGCCGCCGGGGAAATCGGACACATGGCCGTGTTGTCCACGATATCGGCTGAGAACTCGGCCACGACGCTCGAAGACGTCGCCTCCGCGCGTGCGATCGCCGGGCAACTCGGGTTCGACGATCCCGCCGACCTCGACGCCGAGGCGACGTTCCGCGAGGTGGCCCGCCGCGCCGCCGCTGGCGATGATGCGGCACTGCGTGCCGTCGAGCGCGCCGGGCGGTACGTCGGCACCGTCATGGCCTCTGTCGCCGGCATCCTCGACATCCACCACATCGTGGTGAGCGGACCAACGACCCATCTCGGCGACGCCTTCCTCGTGCCGGCCCGCGAGGAACTTTCACGACGAGTGCTTCCCGCCGTCGCACCTCGGGTCGAGATCTCCTTCGGCAAGGTCGATCGACCCGAAGAACACGGCGCCGCGATGTCGGTTCTCAGCGGCGAAATGGGGATTCTGTGAGCGACCGTCCCTGCCTTATCGGAGTCGACATCGGAGGAACCAAGACCAGCGCCCAGGTCGTCGGCAGTTCGCCTGCGGCTTCACAACCCGTGCGGGTCGCGACCGCCGTGGGCAGCCCCACGAGCGTGCTGGCCGGAACCATCGACGTCATCGACTCCCTCCTGGCGGATACTCCGCAGTCGGCCCTCGATGGCCTCGGCATCGGCATTCCGGGACAGGTCGATCCGCTCCTCGGTACGGTCCGCCTCGCCAGCAACCTCGGCATCGGGATCGAACCGTTTGACCTCGGTCCTGCACTCAGCAGACACTTCGGCGTACCCACGGCTATCGAAAACGATGTGCGAGCGACGGCACTCGGTCTCTACACGCGAGCGAACAAACCCAGGCCGACACCACTCACCTACCTCGCGATCGGGACGGGGGTCGCTGCGGGAACCGTCGTCGACGGACGCCTTCTCCGCGGCACCGGAGGTATCGCGGGCGAAGTCGGGCAGATCATCATCGGAGAACACGACGGCATAGCCACCACAATCGAGGCCGCAACCGCCGATCCAAGCCTCGTCGAGCGGGCGGCTCGTGCCGGCCTCGAACGATCGGCCTACCTCTCAGCGCACGCCCCAGACGTCATGCTGAACCTCGCCTCGGCCGTGAACACCATATTCATGGTGTACGACCCCGAAGTGCTCGTGGTTGGAGGCGGCGTCGGCACCGCGTCCGGGTTCTTCGACGCTCTCTTGGCTGCGGTTCAGATCATTCGGGATCGATCCGCGATCGCGAATGAACTCCTCGATCCCCGCAGGATGACGGTCCTCGCACCGGACGATCCCATCGCCACCGAGAGCGCCCTCGTTCTCGCTGCCCAGGCGATGGCGTCGGAGAAGGCGGTGATCGGTGTCTGACACGCTCACCATCTCCGGTGGCCGGAGTGCCGCCGGCCACCGCCTGGAGCTGACTGCGCGCGACGGTGTTCTCGTCGAGCCGTCCACCGCGGACGTCGCTCTCGACGCCGCCGGGCTGACCGTGGTCCCCGGCTTCATCGACCTCCAGGTGAACGGCGCGTTCGGCAGCGATTTCACCGCCGATCCCGATTCGATATGGACCGCCGCCGCTCGGCTGCCGGAGACCGGAGTGACCGCGTTCCTCCCCACGCTCATTACCGCCCCCGACGGATCGGTTCAGGCAGCACAGGAGGCCCTGCGCCACCGGCCCGACGTGTTCCTCGGCGCCGAACCGCTCGGCCTCCACCTCGAAGGTCCAATGATCTCCTACGAGAAGCGTGGCGCCCACCCCGCCCAGTACCTCGCAGCCAGCGCGTCCGCACACGACTGGGACCCTGAGAGCGGCGTCGCCGTCGTGACGTTGGCCCCGGAGCTCCCCGGCGCCCTGGACGCCGTCGGCACTCTCACGGATCGGGGAGTAGTCGTCTCACTCGGCCACTCGAACGCAACCTCAGCCGAGGCTGAGGCCGGTGCGGCTGCCGGGGCGACGTTCGGGACTCACCTGTTCAATGCCATGTCGCTTCCAACTCGTAGCGAACCCGGGCTTGCCGGCTTCCTGCTGACCGACCGGCGGATGTTCTTCGGAGTGATCAACGACGATGTCCACCTCCATCGCCGTCTCGTCCAGCTGATGTGGGCCGCTGCGGGCGATCGCATGGTCCTCATTACCGACGCCATCGCCGCCATGGGAATCGGCAACGGTTCCTACCGGCTGGGGAACCTCGACGTGACGGTCGATGGCATGGTTGCGTCGCGGGCCGATGGAGGTCTTGCGGGATCGGTCCTCAGACTGGACCAGGCGGTTCGCAACCTCGTGGAGATCGCCGAGTGCACGATCGAAGAAGCGATCGCAACCGTGACCACGCACCCCGCAGCTCTGATGCACTTGAGCGACCGCGGCTCCCTCCACGTGGGCTGTCGAGCCGATGTGACGCTCCTCGACGGTGGGGCGAACGTCGTCGCCACGATCGTCGCCGGACAGATCGCCTACCTGGCGTCGCCAGAACGACTCAGCGGAGAACTCCATGACCTTGCGTGAGGAGATCCGAGAGCAACCGGTTGTCCTCGAGAGCCTCATCCGCACCGCAGGTCCGGTGGCGGCCGATGCCGCCGCACTCCTGATGCGTGGCGACGTCACCCATGTGATGATCGCTGCGCGGGGAACGTCGGACAACGCCGCCCGCTTCGCCAAGTATGTCTGGGGCGCGCTTGGCGGACTGCCGGTCGCGCTCGCCGCGCCATCGCTGTTCGGCGGCTACAAGAGCCCGCCCGACCTGCGCGGTGCTGCAATCGTGGGGATCTCCCAATCGGGCCAGTCGCCCGATCTCTTGGCAGTCCTCGAAGAAGGCAACCGCCAGCACCGGCCAACGGTCGCGATCACGAACGACCCCGATTCGCCGCTGGGGGGTCTGGCCGATGTCGTGTTCCCGCTGAGCGCCGGCGACGAACGCTCGATTGCTGCGACCAAGACCTACACCGCGACGCTCTTCGCCGTGGCCTGCATCGCTGCTGAGATGCGACCGGAGGCACTCAGCGGCGCCGACCTCGCCCGTATCCCTTCCGCCGTGTCCGGCGTGCTCGAAGTGGAACCGCTGATTCGTGCGGCAGCGGAGGAACTCGGTCCGATCCGCACCTGCGTGGTGCTCGGGCGGGGGTACAACTATGCGACCGCGTTCGAGTGGGCGCTGAAACTCCAGGAAATGGCGTACGTCCTCGCCCATCCATTCTCGGTTGCGGATTTCGCCCACGGCCCATTTGCCGTCATCGAGCAAGACTTCCCAGTGCTCGCCGTCGCGATGCGCGGACCGATGTTTGCCACGACGGCAGCCATGCTCGAACGGATCCGAACCGAGCGTTCAACGCGCCTCGTGGCCATCACCGATGACGTCTCGCTGCCGTTTCGACATGTCGCGATCCCACACGTCGCCGAGGTACTGTCGCCGATCCCCGCCATCGTCGCCGCTCAGCTCTTCACGATCGCGATCGCCGAAGCTCGCGGCATCGATCCGCAACAGCCGCGTGGGCTCAACAAGGTGACCAGAACGACGTAGCGTGGGCGTGCCTATTCAGGCACCCGAACGTAGCTGCCGAGGACCCAGAGGTCGGCGCAGGTGGCCGGCGGCGGATCGATGACCCTGGCGAGCCCTTCTGGTCCGGGGTCGTGGATGAGGTCGACGAAGAACCGGTAGGACCAGGCCTCCGTTGATGGGCGCGACTCGATCCGCGTCAGGTTGGCTCCGCGCAAGCCGAGTTCCGCGAGGACGAGTGCAAGAGCGCCCGGAGTATGCGAAGTCGTGAACAGGACGGTCGTCTTGTCATCGTTGGGGTCGACCTGTGGCTCCCCCGGAGCGAGGACGACAAATCGGGTGGTGTTGTGCGCCCGGTCCATGACCTCGTTCAGGAGGATCTCGAGGCCGTAGATCTCAGCAGAGCCCGGCGGCGCCAGGGCAGCGATCGAAGGATCGCCCATCTCAGCGACTTCACGGACGGCTCCGGCGGTGTCGGGTCTGGCGACCGCCTCAACACCCATGTCGAGGAGGTGGCGCTCGGCCTGAGCGAGAGCTTGCGGGTGCGACCGCACCTCGGTCAGATTGCCGGCCGACGCACCGGGAACTCCGAGAATCGCGTGACGAACTTCGACGAGGTGCTCCGCCACGATCGCGAAGGGCTGAAGTCCTCCTCCGCCTGGAAGCCGATCGAGGACCGGAAGAACCGACCCGGTGGTCGAGTTTTCGACGGGAACGACCAAACGGTCGATCTCGCCCCCTTCAAGTGCCGCGAAGGCAGTTGCGAATCCGAGCAGCCCGATTGGTTCGCCGTCGCCGAACAACTCGCCGACGGCGCGATAGCTGTAGGAGCCCGGTTCGCCCTGATATCCGATGCGCATGACGTGACGATAGGCCTGCGCTCGCCTACCAGCGTGCGTGGACGTGCGCGGCAATCGACCGTTCGTACAGATCAGCGATCGCAGTCATGGACGCGGAGTCGATCGGAGGGAGATCAGAGGCGACGGCGTTGGCAATCGCCTGGTCCGCGTTCTTCGCCCCTGGGATGACGGTCGAGACGGCGTCCTGCATCAGGATCCAGCGCAAGGCCGCTTGCGCCATCGTCATGCCATCCGGGATCAGCGCCCGCAACTCGTCGACGGCTTCCAGGCCAACGTCGAACGGGACACCGGCGAACGTCTCGCCCACGTCGAACGCCTCGCCAGACCGGTTGTAGCTGCGATGGTCGTCGGGGGTGAACACGGTGTCGCTGGTCATCTTGCCGGTCAAGAGGCCGCTCGCGAGCGGTACCCGAACGATGATGCCAACGTCCGCATCTGCGGCGAGGTCGAAGAAGCGCCGGTCGGGGCGCTGGCGGAATACGTTGTAGATGATCTGCACCGTCTCGACGCCCGGATACTCGATTGCCTTGACGGCCTCCTCAACCCGCTCGACGCTGACGCCGTAGTGCTTGACCTTCCCCTTCTCTTCCAGGCCGTCGAGTTCGGCGAAGAGCTCCGGCCGGTAGTAGACGTCAGTCGGCGGGCAGTGAAGCAGTACGAGATCGAGCGCATCGGTGTCCAGGTTCACAAGGCTCCGGTCGATGAAGCGCTCGATGTTCGCACCTGTGTAGCCGTCGGCGACGTGGGGATCGAGACGGCGGCCTGCCTTCGTGGCCACGACCAGGTCGACTTTTGGGCGTTCGCGCACGAGCCGGGCAATGAAGCGTTCGCTCCGTCCATCGCCGTAGACATCGGCCGTGTCGATGAAGTTCACACCGCCGTCCACGGCCGCATGGAGGGCGGCCATGGCAGTGTCGTCGTCAACCGAACCCCAATCGGCGCCGATCGCCCACGCCCCGAAACCGACATCCGATACCGTGTACCCGGTGCTCCCCAGCGGTCGATACTGCATGCGGTCTCCTCATTTCGGCTCTCTGGTGGCACGCCGGAACGGCGCAGATCGTGAGCAGGTCGCAATGCTACCGGTGGCTATTCGGCTCGCAGAACTCGCAGGATCGCATCCGACGTAGCCGTTGCCACCCGCGCCGGATCGTCTCGGCTGCTCGCAAGATCGGCTCCAGAGAGCAGCGTTCCTTCGATCAGCGCCGCTTGGATGCCTGGGTCGATCGCCGGATCGAAAGCACCGCCTGCGACACCCTCTGCGATGATCGACTCGATCAGCGAACGGAACGATTGAGCGTGCCGATCGAGGTGGACTCGGGCTTCCGGAGACAGCGCGCTGCGCATGTCTGCGATCGAACTCCCGTGGGCCGCTGCCGCGACCGCGTGGCGTACGAGGAGGTCGATCTTCGCCTCCGGCGATTCGCTGGTGTCGAGGAGTTCCACGAGGTGGGCAAACCCTGTCTCGTCGTACTCGTCGATACCGGCGATGACAATCTGTTCGACGTCAGAAAAGTGGTTGTAGAGGGTCTGGCGCGCGACGCCGGCCTGATCTGCGATCTGGGTCATCGTCACGGCGCCGAGGCCCTCCTCCATGATCAGCGTGAACGTCGCTTCCATGATCCGGTCGCGGGCGCCGCTCCGGTTGTCGGTCGAGCCGCTCATCACGGCCTCCGATAGACGACGACAGCCAACGGCACGAATACAACTAACAGGACGACAATCCACACCACCGACCACAGCACCGCGTCTCCCGCCGGGATGCCATTCGACAGGTCCCTCGCTGCGTCGCCAACAACCGAGATCGGCTGCCATTTAGCGAATCCCTGAAGCCATCCCGGCATCTGCTCGGCCGGAGTGAACACCGTGCTCGCCAGCATGAGCGGAAACAGCCAGAACATGCTGAGCATGCCGACCATCTCGGCACTGCGCACCTGAGCGGCGATCGCCGCATTCATCCACGAAAACGCGTACCCCACGCCGACGGCCAGCGCGATAGCGCCGATCGCGCCGCCGATCGAGGCGAACCGGAACCCGAGCAGGTAGCCGAACGCGGCGACCAGGAGAATCCCCACTACGTTGCGCAAGGCATCCGCAATGGTCCGGCCCGCGAGGACCGCGAACTGGCTCATCGGAAGCGACCGGAAGCGATCCGTCACGCCCTCGCCGAGGTCTGCAGCAAGACCGGTGCCGGTTTGCTGCGCCCCGGTGAGCGACGTGATGACGAAGATCCCAGGGACCAGGTACTGGATGTAGTCGACGCCTGCTCCCGCAGCGATCGCTCCGCCGAATACCCAGTAGAACAGCAGAAGGAAGAACACGCCCATGATCACGGCGAACGACAGCATCTCGGGCTGTCGACGCGTACGAATCAGATCGCGCCACGTCATGGTCACGGTGTCCTGGACGATCCACCCGAGTCGCTCCCCGGCCGTCGGTTCACGCAGTTCGAAGATCTCGGGTTTCGCTTCGGTGGTCATCGTCCACCTCCTGCGGTCGTCATTGCCAGGAACACGTCGTCGAGCGTGGGTTTGCGCAGTTGGAAGTCGGCGATCTCGATGCCGTCTGCGTCGAGTTCGCGGAGCACCGCGAGGCTCTGGCGAGCGCCCCCCGTAAGGGGGATCTGCATGCGCGTTCCTTCGGGATCGGTCGAGGATTCTGCACCGGTCCGGGCGATCGAGGCGCCGGCTCGGTCCAGATCGTCGCGGTCGGCAACGCGGACTTCGAGGACGTCCCTTTCGAGGTCTCGCTTCAGGTCGTCGCTCGTCCCCGATGCCTTCATGACGCCTTCGTCGATGATCACGATCGAGTCGGAGAGGCGGTCGGCCTCTTCGAGATACTGGGTCGTCAGCACCACGGCCGTGCCCTGCTCTGCGAGATCCCGAATCTCTCCCCACAACTCGGTTCTCGTGTGCGGGTCGAGCCCGGTTGTCGGTTCATCGAGAAAGAGAACCGGTGGAGCGGCGATCAGGCTTGCCACGACGTCGAGCCTCCGACGCTGACCTCCCGAGTAGGTCTCCGCAACCCGGTCGGCGAAGTCGGAAAGCTCGAATCGTTCTATGAGATAGTCGATTCGCTGCGTCCGTTCGGCCTTCGGAATCTTGTAGAGACGGCCGAACAGTTCGAGGTTCTCGCGGGCGGTCAGCTTCTCGTCAACCGCCGCAGATTGCCCAGCGAGTCCGATGACGCGTCGCACGGCGTCTGGACGCTGCGCCACGTCGATCCCGGCGACCAACGCGGTTCCAGCGTCGATCGACAACAGGGTCGTCAGCATCTTGATGGTGGTGGTCTTGCCTGCCCCGTTGGGGCCGAGGAGTCCGGTGACCTCTCCGGCGCGTGCGTCGAACGACAGATCCGAAACGGCGCGGGTGTCGCCATACGATTTGAACAGCCCGCGCGCTGCCACGGCGACGGCCGGGCTTTGCGACGGTGGCGGCTGGGTCGATGCTTTGTCCATATGATCTTCAGTTCCTTCCGATCTGGACAGATTGTACACACCTATGGGCACTACGTCTAATGGGCCAGACCGACGGGATCAACGCAGTTCGTGGGGTACGCGGCGCTGCCGATGCGTAAGATGCCGCCCATGGCAGGCCCTTCTCACACAACGATCGTTCGCCGATGACCGTCCACCACCGACTCCTCCCCGAGAGCCCCTACCGGTCCCTCGACGACTACGTCGCCGCCGGGGGCGGCGAGGGTCTCACCGCGCTCGACCGCATGGGGCCCGATGCTGCGATCGCCGAGGTCCGCGCTTCAGGACTCCGAGGCCGGGGCGGCGCAGGCTTCCCAACCGCCATCAAACTTGGCGGTGTCGCGGCAACCGAAGGCGACCGCAAGTTCGTCGTAGCCAACGTGTCCGAGGGTGAGCCTGGCACGTTCAAGGACCGTTGGATGCTCCAGAACAATCCCTATGCGCTCCTCGAAGGAATCACGATCGCAGGCCTTGCGGTCGGAGCAGAACAAGCCTTCATCGCCATCAAGCACAAACACCACACCGCCATCGACCGCCTCGAACAGGCAGCCGTCGAGATGGTGGAAGCCGACATGATCGGACAGGTCCCGATCACCATCGTGCGCGGGCCCGACGCCTACCTCTTCGGGGAAGAGAAGGCGATGCTCGAGGTCATCGAAGGCAACGATCCCAAGCCGCGCCTCTATCCGCCATACATGCGCGGCCTGTTCGAAACCCAGGGCTCTTCGCTGCACCCCACATCGGTCAACAACGCGGAGACCCTCTCTCACCTGCCGAGCATCCTGGCGAAAGGCGCTGACTGGTTCCGATCGGTCGGGACCGACCAGTCCCCCGGCACGATGATCTTCGCTCTTGGCGGAGACACCACCGTCAACACGGTGGTCGAACTCGCACTCGGCACATCGATGCGCGAACTCGTCGAGACGCACTGCGGAGGGACCGAATCGGGCCGCCCCATCAAGATGATCACCAACGGGGTCTCGAACCGCCCGATCCGGGCCGAGCATCTCGATGTTCCGCTCTCGTATGAAGGCCTGCAGTCGATCAACAGCGGCCTCGGTTCGGCAGGCTTCACGCTCTACGACGACACCATCTGCTCGGTCCAAACCATGGGTGCCTACGCCGCGTTCAACGCCCGCGGATCGTGTGGCCAATGCGTCCCGTGCAAGGTCGGCACGACGGAGTTGGCCCGCCGCCTCATCGCCCTGTCCGAGGGTCGGGGTGGGGCAAGCTCGATGGACCAAATCGCCGGATGGGTGGCCAAGGTCACCGACTGGAACCGGTGCGGACTCGGCGCGGGTCAACAGATGCTCGTCGGCGGCTTCATCGAGGAGTACCCCGACGACATCGCGATGCACCTCGCCGGAGAGTCCTGCGAGAGCGAGCGTCGTGTCGATGTGCCGGTGATCGCCGACTGGGA
>CAZONX010000077.1:0-10526 GCA_964581295.1 uncultured Acidimicrobiaceae bacterium | reverse complement strand
GTCGCCTTTGCGTCCTATCTGATCTACGGCGAATTCCTCGGCAGGCGATACTCGTCGATCACAATCGTGACCTGGGGGTTCATCTTCGCTTCTGTCATCTGGCTTGTCGTGCAGCCGCTTTGGACCTTCCCTTCGGACTTGGGCGCCAAGGTGTGGGCCGAGTTGATCTGGGTCGGGATCGTGGGGACCGCCCTGCCGTTCCTCTTCGGGTTCTCTGCTCTGCGGCGCGCCTCGTCTGGGATCGTGGGCGTGATCTCAACGACCGAGCCGGTCTTCGCCGGCGCGGCGGCCTGGATCCTGCTCAGCCAGTACCTGAGTGTGGTGCAGATACTCGGCGGCGCGATGGTGGTCGGCGCAGCCGCCGCGATCCAGCGATGGGGGACGGCGGACGTCGAAGGGCCGCTGGAGCCCGCGAGGTAGACCGTCTGCGCCTGGTAGCGTCTCGGTCATGCGAGTACTCAAACGCGTCGCTCTCGGGGTTGTGCTGCTCAACGTCCTGCTGGTCGTCGCAGCGCAGGTCGCCAAGCGCATGCTCCCCGCCTACGGGGACGACGACTCGGATGTCTTCGCAGCGGTTGCTGCCATGGACGGCACGGAGGTCGTGAATCGGTCCGACTCGTTCCGGGCCGGATCCGGGACGGCTGTGATGGGTGGCATGAGCATCGATCTCTCCGAGGCCGATATTGTCAGCTCGGCAACGCTCGAACTCACCGCGGTGGCGGGCGGGATCGAGGTGACCGTGCCCGCGAGCTGGCGAGTCGAGATGACATCGTCAGCGGTAGCCGGCGGCACCGAGAACCTCACGAATCCCGACGCGGCAGGCGACGATGCTCCGTTGCTCCTGGTCGACGCCCGGGTCTACTTCGGCGGCGTCTCAATCCGAGCGGCCGACTAGCTAGTCGGCCGCTCTGCCCGATCTCTGTTTGGGATCACCCATCGACGCGTTGACGACTGCCACGAACGCGGCCACCGGGGCTGAGCGGCTTCCTTCGGCAATCACCCGAGCCAACATCGCACGAGCTTCGGCCGGTCTCCCGGTTTCGCGCAGTGCAATTGCCCGATAGGCGAGCGTCATCGCCGTCACGTCGTCGTCATTCACCGTGTCTGCGGTGGCGTCGACGGTGTCCGAGAAGCGGCGAGCGGCGTTGAAAAGCTCAGCGAGTGACAGGGTCACGTGTGTCGTGCGTTCGACCGCGAGGAGCGCCAGGATCGCTGCATCGAGATCGGCCGATGCCTGCCGGAGTTCGGCGACGGTCAATGCCACGGCCACACGCATGATCGGCAGAGCAATGGCGACGCCCGGTGCGATCGGCACTCCGACGCCGGCGCTCGAGAGGTACTTCCTGATGAACGGGTCGTCTCTCGGTTCGTAGTCGGCGGTGAGTGAGCGTTCGAGCGCCTCTGCCGCATAGTTCCGCCGCGTGTCGAGCGATAGGAGCCCCACGAGAACGTCCGACGTCGAGCGGTACTCGGGGTGCTGGCCCCCGACGAGATCGATGGCGTGAGCATCGCCTGCGATCAGCGCAGAGCGGAGCGCCTTCTCCCCTTTGCTCGCGAACCATCCCGGCTCCGCACGAGAAGCGATCTCCGAGTACTCGGCGGGTCCCGGGAACTCCCACGTGACGTCGGTCCACTCTCGCGCCTGTCGCCCGCCGGTGCGGAACCCGAAGTCGTTCGAGACTGGGTCGTACCACCAATCTCCGTCGCTGTACACCAAGGCGTGCCTGCGGATGCGGCCACCGGCACCGAACGACCAGGTCATGGAACCTCGCTTCCCGTTGATCGCACCAGCACCCTATCTCGCGGCGAACCGGTAGCCTCAGACCATGGCTGTTGATCTCGCCGGAACCGTCACCTACCTCAAGGACCATGCGGTCGAACACGGGTTCCATGTCCACGACGAACGTCACTTCGTCGAGACCTACACCCTTCGGCAAGCATGGGAGGTGGACCTTCACCCCGCCGAGGCGTGCGAAGGTCCGCTCGACCTTCATATGGCGATCGATCTCGATCCGCGCGTTGTGCTCGACCTCGAAGATCTCTTGGTGGAGTCGCCCGACACACCGGAGGACGAGGAGGGCCGATTCGGTGTCCCGTTCCTCTTCAACTGGGGCTTGCCCCAGATGGAGAGTCCGCCTGATCTGATCGTGCTCTCGGCCGAGCTTGCAGGGATCGGAGGGTTGAACCTTCCGATCGAAGTCTCGGCTGTAGACAGCTTCGGAGCGCTCTCCGACGGCCAGGAACGGCGTCTCTCGGTGGTGGCGGCGGTTGATCTGTCGTTGGTCGACCTCATGTTCCGCCAGGACAGTCTCTGCGAGACTCTCGACCGGGTGCACGACGTGAGCATGTACGTGGTCGAGCACGCTCCGAGCTGGATCGGCTAGCTCGTCGGATCGCTCGGCCTACCCGGTGTATTCGGCGCGTCGGCCTGCGACGTCGGTGGCGCTTCCGACGGGTCCGCGTCAGTTGTGTGTTGGTTGAGCCAGTTCGTCAACGGTGCCGACATCTCGGCCGGTCGATCACCCCAGTCGTAGACCACGACGGTACCAGCGGCAGCATCGTGGAGGGTCCGTCGGGTCGGGCTGATGAAGATGCCGAGGAACCCGAGGGCGAACACGAGGAACGACACCGGGAACACGAGTGTACGGATCAACGCTTGGCGGCCCGTGATCGTCGTGCCTTGCCGGTCGACTACCCGAACGCCGACGACGCCCATTCCGAACGTGCGGCCCGCGAGGGCCAGGCCGGCGAACGAATAGGTGAAGGCCCAGAGCAGGAACAGGCCGACTCCGATAGCCGTCTGCTGCCATCCTTTGGTTGGATCGAGTTGCAAGACGACATCAAGGACGAACGAGGCGCCGAATGCGAAGACCACGAACGCGAGCCACACGAAGATCGAGTCAAGTATGAACGCAGTCAGCCGAGAGACTGATCCGGCGTAGTAGCCGGTCACTTGACCCTTGCCGTCCTTGGCGACTGCGACATTGCCGGCGAGCGCGGTTGGGGCGATCGGCCTCGTCTTGGCGTCGCGACCGATCAGGTTGTAGGTAGCTCGTCCGACGATCTGATCGAGGGCCACGGCTTGACGCCTGAACACGTCGAGGGCAGAGCCGAACAGCGAGGTCGTGCTTTCCCTCACGATTTCTGGGATGCCCGCTCGATCGGTGAGTTCCTCGACATCGACCCGATCGAGGAGCGCATCGATATCAACGCGGTTCATCAGCGCATCGACATCGACCCGATCGAGGAGCGCATCGACATCGACCCGATCCATGAGGTCGTCTACATCGACCCGGTCCAGCAGTGCGTTGACATCGACCCGGTCCATCAACTCGTTGACGTCGACACGATCGAGCAAATCGTTGACGTCCACCCGCTCCATCAAGGCGTTGACATCGATCTGCTCGATGATCTTCTCGGGATCGACGATGTCAACGACTGCGCCGGTGGCACGTGACGCCACCCGCGAGAGCAGCCCCTCACGCTTGGAGTCATCGTGGTCGCCGTTGCGCGTTGCTGCGGCGGCTATCACGAGCACGAGGAGCGGGAGGCGGGCATCTGCCATTCGACGACGATATCACGCGGTCCGTCCCGGTACACGGTGCCACGGTTGCGCCTGGCTACCGACTGCAAGTAGCGTCGCCGCCCTGGATGAAGCGACGTGACGCAGATCGAACGGCTGCGCAACCGGTCGGCCTTCTGGCTCGACCGCATCTCATCTACCACAAGTCGAGGTCCGGCCCATCGGCCGACACGGGAGAGGTTCGATAGGTTTCCCTATCGAACCTCCCGGATCCGGCGGTGCCCGCCGGGTGTCTACTCGTAGGAGATGGCCTCCAAGATGTTGAGATTCGCGGCCCGGCGTGCCGGCAGGATGGCGGCAAGGAGCCCCGCGACCACCCCGAAGAGCACCAGACCGAAGATCTGAACCGCCGGGATCGAGAGTTGGTCGATGCCCTGCGATTTCAACGCTGCCGTGACGACGATGCCGAAGAAGAGGCCCACGACGATGCCGAGGATGGCGCCTATTACGGCAACCATGATCGACTCCCAGCGAATCATCCGACGAGTCTGGGGTCGAGTCATGCCGACCGCTCGCAGAAGGCCGATCTCCCGCGTACGTTCATAGATCGACAAGCTCAGCGTGTTCATGATCCCGAAGAGAGCAATGATCACGGCGAGTAGGAGCAGAGCATTGAACATCACGAGTAGCGAATCGACCTGGGCTTCCTGGGACTCGCGATACTCGGCTTGGTCCCGCACGGTCACATTCCCGTATTCGGCTGCTGCGTCCTCGACAACGGCTCGCGCCGAGGCCGGGTCGACCCCATCTGCGGCGGCCACGGCGACCACGAAGTCGGTGTCGGTACCGAATCCGGAGAAGTTCGCCTCATAGAACTCGAGTCCGACGAGGAAGTTTGACTGGACGACGTTCTGCTCGGCGTAGATGCCGACGATCTCGACCTCCTGAAGGCCGGTGGATGCGAATCCCATCGAGACCGTGTCTCCGACGATCCATCCCTCGTCGGCCGCGACATCCGTATGGACGAACACCCCACCCGTCGTCAGGGCCGTGACGCTGCCCTCCTGAACGTCGAGGAAGATCGTCTGGTCGACCGTCTGGCTCTCGATTCCCATGAGGAACTCGTCGTTGCCGCCACGGTCCCAGAATCCCATTCGCAGCGATGTGGTCGCGTCGATCTCGTCCTGCGTCTTGAGGTCCTCCGCCAATGACGGGCTGAACCCACCGGCGAAGCCGTCGACGCTGATCACGTAGTCGGCCCTGAGGCCTTTCTCGATTGAACCGCTGACCGACGTCTTGATGGAATCCCCCAGGATGAAGAAGAACGCCACCAGGGCAAGGCCGATCATCAATGCTGACGCCGTCGTCGCGGTACGTCGCGGCTTTCGCACGGCGTTGCCGATTGCGAGCGTGCCGGTCAGGTTGTCGATCTTCGGCAGCGGCCACCCGATGATGCGGGCGAGCGTTGGGACGACGAGCGAACTCAGCATGCTGACGGCGAGGAAGACGATCAGCGCACCGATGCCGACCGCGGTCAGTTCGTTGAGCGGACCAAGATCGATCACGTCTCCGAACAGACCGGCGACGATCAGGCCGACACCGATGACGAGCGTGATTGACCCGAAGATCGTGCGGCGACGATCGGACATCCGGAGGCGCACGTCGACGTCCTGGAGTGCTGCGACCGGCGGGATGCGAGCGGCGCGTATTGCCGGGAGGATGGCGGCGACCAGGGTCACACCGATCCCCACGATGAGGGCGACGATGACGGTGCGTGGCGCCAGCGAAGCCGATGTCGACGGCATGTCGAAGCCGATTGCCGCCATACCGGCAGTGAGGAGCGCCGCGATCACGAATCCCAAGGCGATGCCCACGACGGAGGCGAAGATGCCGACGATGAGCGCCTCGATGGCGACCATCCAGACGACTTGGCCGCCCGTTGCTCCGATCGCACGCATCAGCGCCAGCTCGCGTTGGCGTTGCCGCACGATGATGCGGAACGTGTTCTGAATGATGAACGCCGCGACGAAGACGGCTACTGCGGCGAACACCAGCAACGCGGTGCTGAGGAAGCTCAGGCTCTCCTGGAGCGCCTCAGTCTGTGCCTCGGCCTCGTCTGCCGACGTGACCGCTTCCACGCCGTCGGGGATTGCGAGAGCAATGCTGTTGCGAAGGATGTCGGGATTGACGCCGTCGTCGCTGATGACCGTGATCGCACTGTATTGGCCTTCGAGGCCGAACAGCGTCTGAGCGGTCGCGAGATCGAAGACCGCCACCGTTGCACCTGCGATGTTGTCGGCATCGCCGAAGCCGATGATTCCGACGAGGTCGTACTCGGCGACCCCACCGACCGTCTGTACCTTGATGACCGATCCCACGGCGAGCCCGTTGTCGGTCGCCGTCTTGGCGTCGATGATGACCTCGGTCGGTCCCGCCGGGCCCCGGCCCTCTCGAATGACGATGTTGCCGACCAGCCGTTCGTCCTCGGTCCACGAGGCACCGATCGTCGGTGGCCCGGTCGGGACGATCGCTTCACCGTTGGTGTCGTAGATGACGGCGAAGCCGCCCGCTGAGCCGTCTGCCACGGCGACGCCGTCGACGGCGAGCACCGTAGCGAGCACCGATTCGTCGATCGGTGGGGGTCCGCTGAAGCCCACGTCGAACTCCGCCTCGCCTTGCACGATGACGTCTTGGCCCGCGAACTGATCATCGAAGAGGTCGGTGAACGTCTGATTGATCGTGTCGGTGAATATGAAGGTCCCAGCGATGAAAGCGACGCCGATCGTCACCGACATCGCAGTGAGGACCAGGCGCAACTTGTGCGCAAATATCGTTTTGAGGGCAGTGCGAATCATGGCGCTACGCCCCGTACTGCTTCATCCGGTCGATCACCGTCTCGGTCGTCGGATCGTGCATCTCGCCTGCGATCCGGCCATCCTCGAGGAAGACGATGCGGTCGGCGTAGCTGGCGGCGACCGGGTCGTGTGTGACCATGACAATCGTCTGCCCGAACTCCCGTACGGCGCGTTGCATGAACGCAAGCAACTCTGCCGCGGATTTGGAGTCGAGGTTTCCGCTCGGCTCGTCGGCGAAGATGATGTCAGGCCGTGAGACCAACGCGCGGGCGGCGGCAACGCGTTGTTGCTGGCCGCCCGAGAGCTCCGAGGGGCGGTGGCTGAGCCGATCGTCGAGGCCGAGAATCCCGACCACCTGGTTGAACCAGGCGTCGTCTTCCTTGTCGCCGGCGATGAGGAGCGGCAACAGGACGTTCTCCTTCGCCGAGAGCGTCGGGATCAGATTGAACGACTGGAAGACGAACCCGACCTTCTTGCGACGCAGCAGAGTGAGCTTCTTGTCGTTGAGCGAGCCGAGATCGGTATCGCCGATGTATACCTTCCCCGACGTCAGTTCGTCGAGGCCCGCGACACAGTGCAAGAGCGTCGACTTTCCGCTGCCCGACGGTCCCATGATGGCGGTGTAGCGGCCCTTCTCGAACCCCTCCGAGACTCCGTCGAGCGCCCGTACTTCGGTGTCACCCGAGCCGTAGAACTTCGTTCCGTCTTCGATTCGGGCTGCCAGGTCGGTGGTCGGCACGGTCTCGAGCATGAGGTCCCCTTGTGATCGGATGTGGACAGGTACAAACCTACGCGTCGACTGTCGCTTGTGCATCGGCCGGGCGAGGGGTTGTGGCTCATCCGATCGGATGAGGTGTCCCTGAGGTGACTCAGGGATCGGGAGGCTCAGATATCCGGGTTCTCTCCCGGGCGAACGAGGCCGGACTCGTAGGCGACGACAACGGCCTGAACGCGGTCTCGCAGATCGAGCTTGGTGAGAATGTGTGAGATGTGGGTCTTGACTGTCGCCTCAGAGACGAATAGGGCTTCTGCGATTTCTGCGTTCGAGAAGCCGGCGGCGAGACTGTGGAGCACCTCGACCTCGCGATCGGTGAGCTCATCCATCCCCTCGGGTTCGGTCGCTGGGTCCGGACGAGCGGCGAACTCCTCGATCAGGCGGCGCGTCACGGTTGGAGCGAGCAGTGCCTCGCCGGCTGCAACGACTCGGATTGCATGAATGAGTTCGTCGGGTGGAGCGTCCTTCAGGAGAAACCCACTCGCGCCGGCCCTGATGGCCGCGTAGACGTAGTCATCGAGGTCGAACGTGGTGAGGATCAGCACGCGGGGTTCGGTGACCAGGCCGGCTGCCAGGAGCCTGCGAGTTGCCTCGATTCCGTCCATGCCGGGCATACGGACGTCCATGAGCACGACGTCGGGCTGGAGCCGTTTGCCCTGCTCAACTGCCTCGCGGCCGTCGCCGGCTTCGCCAATCACGTGCAACCCGGGTTCTGCTTCGAGGATCATGCGGAGCCCGGAACGAATGAGCGCCTGGTCGTCGACCACGAGGAGGCGAATGTCGTTCATGTGTTGTCACAGGGCATCGTCGCGGCGACACCGAAACCGCCTCCCGGCCTTGGTCCCGCGTCGAGCGTGCCGTTCAGCATGGCGACGCGCTCGCGCATTCCGATGAGCCCGTGGCCGGTGGTGGCGCGACCAATGGCGTGGGCGGCCCCTCGGCCGTCGTCGGCGACGGTGATTGCGAGGCCATCGGGGCGGTACGCGATCGTGACTGTCGCGGTCACGCCCGGTCCGGCGTGCTTGAGGACGTTGGTGAGCGACTCCTGAACGATGCGGTAGGCGTTGAGATCCATGCCGGGCGGGATGGTGCGCTCTTCTCCGTCGATGTTTGTGACGACGGTGAGCCCCGCCTCTCTCATCTGCTCGGCAAGCGCGTCAATCTGCATCAGGCCCGGTTGCGGCGACCGGCTGGCCGGCTCGTCAGTTCGCAGCACGCCGAGCAGGCGGCGAAGCTCTACGAGCCCTTCGTGACCAGCGCGTTCTGCCTCCTCGGCCGCCTTCGCGGCCTTCTCGTCGTCGGTTCCGATCAACCGCCGAGCAGCCGTTGCCTGGATGGTCGCCACCGTCATCTCGTGGGCCACGACATCGTGGAGCTCGCGCGCGATGCGCGAACGCTCCTGCTGGACTGCTTCCGCCTTGTCGTACTCAAGTTGCTTCGCGCGCACCGCGAGCTCGGCCTCGGTCGTACGTTGCGCCCTCGATTCGAGGCCGAGCACGAAAGGGAAACTGGTGAAAATCAACACCAGGAGCGGGGTGCCAACCGAGACGACGCCGGCAAACACGCCGGAGACCGTGAACGCGACCATCAAGCCGATGGTGGTCCAACCCGTGATGAGCGCACGTTTGCGAGGGAGTTCCGAGCCGACCGCCTGGAACACAAACAGGAGCCCGAAGATTGCGATGGTGCTCGGATAGTTGAAATTGCGATCGAGGAAGAATCCGAGCGACACGACGAGCAAGGCGGTGGTCGGGAACCTGCGCCGGAAGGCGACCGGGACGGTCTGCAGCAGGATCAGGGCGACGGCGAGCGGATCGGGCTCGCGCCAGCCGAGCGTTCGGATCGTGGTGAGGTCGAGTTCCGCGAAATCGACGAGCGAACCGACGGTCAACACGATCGCGAGGAGCGCGTCGGTTGCCCAAGGTGGGAAGCGTCGGTTGGCCATGGTCACGGCGTGATGGTATCCCCCGACGGGGACCGATCACATCATCCGGCCGAACGATTGCGGGTCCGTCGAAGGGTTGAGAAATGCCGACCGCGGTTGGGGGAGCGGATGGGGCCCGGGGCGAGGGGACCCCGGAGCCCTTTGGATTTCGTTCGGTTGCAGGGTCGAGGGGCGGCTAGCGCGCGTCGAGCGTCGGCGTCACCATCCGTCCATCTGACAATGAGAGTTCAACGGTGTCGCCCGACCCGACGCGGCGCAGGGCGGTGATGAGCTCGTCCATGGTCAGGACCGACGTCCCGTCGACCGCGGTGATCACGTCACCAATCACGACTCCAGCGAGAGCGGCGGCCGAGTCGTCGGTGACCGAAAGAACGTCGACGCCCACCGGGGCAGAACCGCCGTCACCGGTCTCGTTGTAGGCGGTATCGCCGCCGATTCCGAGAAGGGCGTGCGATACCGATCCGGTAGCGATGATCTCGTCGGTCACGCGCTTGACGATCTCAACCGGCGTCGCGAATCCGATTCCCTCGACACCGATCGACGAGACGCCCACGGCCGTGGTGATGCCGATGAGTGCGCCGTCGGCGTCGACGAGCGAACCACCGCTCGAGCCGCTCGTAATCGGGGCATCGGTCTGGAGCATTCCGTAGAGCACGGTGTCCGGTGCAGTCTGAACCTCGCGGCCGAGAGCGGAGACGACGCCCACGGAGAGCGAAGGGCCGCCCTCGAGGCCGAGCGGGCTCCCGACTGCAATCGCGGGGGTGCCGATGGTGAGATCGTCGGTCGATCCGAGCGCGATCGGTTTGAGGTCAGTGGCGGAGATCTGTAGCACCGCAAGATCGGTGAGCGGATCGGTCCCGATCAGTTCAGCGTCGTAGATGCGGCCGTCGGAAAGGATGACGCGGGCCGCTGAGCCGCCGGAAGCAACGTGGTCGTTCGTGGCGATATGGCCCGCGCTGTCGAGCACGACTCCGGAGCCCGAGCCGGCGGCGACGAACGAGCCGTTGGCCACGTTACCGACCTCCACTGTGACGATGCTCGGGATCACCGTGGCACCGACCACGGCCGTGTCGGGAGCCACGGGAGCAGATACAGGCTGGGCCGTGATGACGCGCGATGGGCGGGCCTGTTCGATGATCACCGGGGCCGCGTCTTCTTCCAGCGACGCGCCGAGGAGCCCGCCGCCGAAGCCGGCGGCGACCACCGCGAGCGCGATCGGGATCGCCATCCAACGGCGTCGCCGGGGCTGCGGCTGGCGCGCGGGAGTGGGGCGGTCGGGCACTCCGGAGCTCGCGGTGTACGAGGAGAATGCTGGTCGATGTGGCGGATAGGGGGGAGCGTTCACGGGTTGTCCCTTCGAGGTGTACTTGCTATCTCATTATCAGGAACGAACAACAGCCTTGGATGTTCCTAAGAAAAGCGTGAGAA
>CAZONX010000076.1:0-10669 GCA_964581295.1 uncultured Acidimicrobiaceae bacterium | reverse complement strand
GCACCGACCGGATGACCGCGGCCCTTGAGGCCACCTCCCACATTGATGGGGATCTTCCCGCCGAGCGCGGTCTCGCCGTTCTCGAGCGCGATGTGGCCCTCGCCCTTGGGGAAAAACCCGACCTCCTCGCTCTCCGCAATCTCGAGGATCGTGAAGGCATCGTGGAGTTCGGCAACATCGACGTCGTCGGGAGTCAGACCGGCCATCTCGAATGCATCGCCGGCCGCCTTGCGAACTGCGAGGAGATCGGTCGGTTCGCTGCGTTCGTGCACAGCGTGGGTGTCGGTTGCCTGGCCGACGCCGCTGATCTTGATCATCGGGCAGCCGAGCTCCTTCGCCTTCTCTTCGGACACGAGGACGATGGCCGCCCCGCCGTCCGAGACCGGACAGGCGTCGAAGAACCGCAACGGCTCCGCCACATATGGGTTGTTGGTCATCGCCTCTGGCGAGTCGAGGATCCCCTCGAGGGTGATCTCCTGTTGGAGATGCGCCCACTCATTGTTGAGCGCCGCGTTCTGATTCTTCACGCCGACCATGGCAAGATGGCGTTCGGTGACGCCGTATTTCTCCATGTAGAGCCGGGTGAACATCGCAGCGTGCGCTGGCAGCGTCACACCGTAGATGTACTCGGCGATCGGGTGTGTCAGCGTGGCGACGAAGTCCGTCGCTTCGAGGTTGTTGACCTCGCGCATACGCTCGACACCGGCGACCAGCACCACATCGTCCATGCCGGAGGCGACGGCCTGGAATCCGGCCTTGATCGCTGACCCACCGGATGCCGGTCCGTTTTCTATGGCCGCCGCTCCCGCCGGGGTGAGGCTCAGGCTGTCGACCACGGCGCTGGCAAGTGCCGTCTGATGGTTGATCCGGGGCCCGCCCATGTTCGCCACATAGACCTGGTCGACCTCGGTTATGCCGGCATCCTTGAGCGCCATCATCGACGCGTAGGATGCGATCTCAGAGAGCGGGTACTCGAGGCGGGTGAAAGTGGTGATCCCGATGCCGGCTACGTACACATCACGCATCGTCCGTCCTCCCCTCCATCTCCCAACGCTGGCTGACCAGCGCGGTTGCCGTAGGGTCATACATCGATCGGGTCGCTGCGAGCGGGTCCAGCGCAGGTGTCGGCGGATCCGACGGCGGCAGGATCGCTTCCATTGCCTTGTCGAGCAGCTCCGGCGGGACCGGACGGCGTCCGACGACGAGGCTCGAGCGCGCACGGTCGAACAGCTCCCTGGTCAACGCCCACGACGGGACACCACCCAGCTCGTGGGGGGTGTCGAACCGCTTCTCGAGCTTGTACTCGATCATCCAGCGACGGAAGCCGATCGGCGACTCGGCGACAACGAGGACTTCGTCGTGCCCGAGCGCATCGATGTGGTACTCCATCTTGGCCGCAAACGCATGGGCGCCGACCCGGAGGCCTCGTCGGAAGGCCAGGGTGTGCAGCGACAGACCAAGCTTCGGGTTGACCTGGCGCCCGTTGACGATGGCAGCCAGCTCCCCGTCGATCTGGACGGCAAGCACGTATTGGTCCTGGAACCGATATTGATAGTGGCCGAGTAGCTCCGCATAGACCCGGGAGGCGACCACGTCGTAGTAGTCGCGCTCAACATGCAGCAGTGGCTCCACGTACTTGAGCAGGTCGGGGATCTCGTCCCGCTCGACCTGGCGCACGACGGCCGCCTCGCCGCTTGCGAGCAGCATGTATTTCGGCTCGTACGGCACCATCGGCGACTCGATGGGTCGAAGGATCTTCTCTAGATCGACGGACATCGGTGGTCTACTCCTCGTGGTTGCTTTCGGACGTGGTCTTCGCGAGGTAGGACATGGCGACCTTTTCCTGGGTGATCGGCATCGACGTGATGCGCACACCGAGGGCGTTGTACACGGCGTTCGCGATCACAGGGGCCGCCGCGATCATCGTGTGCTCCCCCACGCCGCGTGCGCCGAACGGGCCATCCGGCTGCGGAACCTCGACGATGATCGGCACGATCTCGTCCGGGATGTCGAAGGCGGTCGGGATCTTGTAGTCCGTGAATGTCGGGTTCATCATCTTCCCGCCCTCATCGAAGCGCATGTCCTCGAAGAGCACGGTCGCCAGACCCTGGACGAGACCTCCTGTGATCTGGCCCTTGACCAGGTCTGGGTTGATTGCCCGCCCGGCATCGACGGCAAGCGCCGCCTTGCGCACCCAGATGCGTCCGGTCGCCGTGTCGATCTCGAGCACCACGCCGGTAGCGCCCACCGTGTAGTGGACGTTGGGATGGCCACCCTGTCCGGTAGCAGGGTCGCTGTTGGCGTTGGTGAACTCGGGCATGAACTTGCCGCTGGCGATGATGGGGCCGCCTCGCCAGGTGCCGTCATCGGTCTGTATCCCGTCGATCACGAACTCACTGAGCGGCTTGGAAAAGCTCGGGTCGGTTCTGCACTTGACGGCTTCATCTTCGAGGTACAGCGAGTCGTCTTCGAATCCGTACACCTCGTGGATCACATCGAAGATCTTCGATCGAGCTTCCACCGCCGCCTTCTCGACGGCAAGTCCGGAGCTCCAGGTCACGTGGGAGGCCACGGTCTGCCACTCATACGGGTTGCGGTCGGTGTCCGGGTTCTCGACCCTGATCTTGTCGACCGGGACCGAGAGCACCTCGCTTGCGATCTGGGCCATCACCGTGAGGTAGCCCTGACCGAGCTCCATGCCAGACACGGCGATGTTGATGCTGCCGTCCTCGTTGAACTTGAGGAACGACGCCGACGACGCGTTCGGCGGCATCGCGGGCGCTTTCCAGAACAGCGCCATGCCCTTGCCGATCACGGTGTTCGGATTGTCGGATTCCTCTTCGACGCCCCAGTCGATCGCGGCCGCGGTCTTCTCGATCGCCTCGAGCATCCCAGAAGGGTTCATGTGCGCGCCGTACGCGAGTTCATCACCTTCGACGATCGCGTTCTTCTTGCGGAATTCCACGGCGTCCATGCCGATGGCCTCGGCGATGCGGTCCATGTGCGATTCGAGCCCGAAGTGGAATTCGGAGTAGCCGAACCCGCGGTAGGGACCCCCGGGAGGAAGGTTGGTGTAGACGCACAGCGAATCGTTGGTGATGTTCGGGACCCGATACGGCCCGCTCGCCGACAGCCCGGCGGCGTTCACGACGTTCGCTCCGTACTCCACGTAGGCGCCGGCGTCCCAGTAGAGCTTGTGTTCGACGGCGGTGATCGTGCCGTCGTTCATGACGCCGACCTTCAGCTCGGCGACGACGCCCTGGCGCTGGTAGGTGTTGTAGAACTCCTGCTCGCGGGTCCAACGCAGTTTGATCGGACGGCCTTTGACCAGCGTCGCCATGGCCGCTCCGATGATCTCCATCGATACGCCGGCCTTGCCCCCGAAACCCCCGCCGACGTACGGCGTGATCACCCGCACGTCCTTGTGGGTGAAGCCGAGCGGCGCGAGCGCCTCAGCGAAGAGGTGCCGCTGCGTGTGAGGGGATTGCGACGCCGTCCACACGGTGAGTCGTCCGGCGTGATCGAGCCGGCTCACGGTCACGTGCGGCTCAATCGCACAGTGGGCGTAGCGGGGCACGTGGTAGGTGTCTTCGAGCACATAGTCGGCCTCGGCGAAGGCCTTCTCGGTGTCGCCCTTTCTGATCTTCCGCCAGTGAGCGATGTTCGTGTCGGCTTCGGGGAAGAACCAGGGGACGTGGGTGTAATCGCCGAGATCGGGATGGATCAGGTCGGCCCCTTCGGCCACAGCCGCCTTCGCATCGAGCAGCGGTGTAAGCGCCTCGTACTCCACGGCAATCAGCTTGGCGGCCTGGACCGCTTGGCGATGGCTGCGCGCGATCACGGCAGCGACCTGTTCGCCGACGAACCTCACGTAGTCCTGGGCGAAGATGTAGCGGTCCTCCATGTACATGCCGAACTTGTACGGGAAGTCCTTGCCGGTGGCGACGCGCACCACGCCGCTCGCCGCCTCGGCCTCGGTGGTATCGATGGACACGATCCGGGCGTAGGCGTGCGGGCTCTCGACCACGGCCGCGTAGAGGAGGCCAGGGCCGAAGTCGATGTCGTCGACGAATTGAGCGGCACCGCTGATCTTGTCGATGCCATCGATCCGAACCGCGGGCGTGCCGACGACGGTGAGGTTGTCGCTCGGCGACTCTGCTTCGAACGGATACGTCTTCGTCATGACGCACCTCCGTCGCCGGCGGCGAGGACCGCTTCGATGATCGGCTCATAGCCGGTGCATCGGCAGAGGTTGCCCGCGAGGGCCTCTTGCACGTCGTGTCGCGAGGGGTTCGGTGTGTGCTCGAGGAGTTCGGTGGCAGCGAGCACGATGCCGGGAGCGCAGAACCCGCACTGGAACGAGTTGTTGGAGAGGAACAGGTTCTGGAGTTGACTCAGGCCGTCGTAGCTCAAGCCTTCGACGGTCGTGATCTCGTGACCGTCGGCTTCCACTGCGAGCACCAGGCAGCTCCGCACGGTCCGGCCGTCCATGATGATCGTGCACGATCCGCAGTCTCCGCGCTCACACCCGATCTTCGGACTCTTGACTGCCGCCTGTTCCCGCAAGACGTCGAGCAGCACGTCGGCCGGCACAACATCGAGGGCCCAGGTCTCTCCGTTGACTGTGATGTTCAGATCCATCGCCGTCCTCTCAGATCACTCGTTCGCCGTAGTTGGGTCCGTCTCCGCAGAGCCGTCCGACCGCTGCCCACAGCCCTCGCTCCAGCATGACCTCGGTCATCCTCATGCGGTACTCGGCCGAGGCTCGCATGTCGGTGATCGGGCTGATTTCGCCGGCAACGAATCCAACGACCTCCGCAATGAGCGCCTCGTCGAGGGCCCTGCCTCGGAGCGCCTCTTCGATGCGTGACGATCGGAACGGCGTCGGTGCAACGGCGCCGAACGCGACTCGGTAGTCGTGGCCGGGGTACACCACAATCCCGACCGCGGCCTGAGCGAGGTCCTCGCCTGCGTACCGCATGAGCTTCACATAGACGCCGCCGTGTTCGCGTAGCTCGATCGTCACCCGAATGACGACTTCGTCGTCGGTTCTGGCGGTCTCGCGGAGTCCGACAAACCAGTCGGTGATGTGTACCGAGCGTTCGCCGCCGGGTCCGGCGAGATGCACGGTGGTGTCGTAGGCCAATAGGACGGGGCCTGCGTCGCACGAGGGGACGGCGGAACAGATGTTGCCGACCATCGTCGCCCGGTTGCGGATTCCGGTTGACGCGACCGTCTCGGCCATCTCGGCGAGCAGTGGTGCATGATCCTTGATGACTTCGGATTCGATCAGGTCGGTGAACGTGACCAGGGAACCAATGCTGAGCGTGGTGCCATCGAGCGCGATCTCGCCAAGTCCTGGGACGCTCTTGATGTCGACGACGAGATCCGGGGCGACCGCGTCATCCCTCAACCATGCGACGAGATCGGTACCGCCGGCGAGTATGCGCGCAGATCCGGAGAATTCGGCGAGAGCGCCGATCGCCTCGTCGAGCGACGACGGTCGCCGGTAGTCGAACTCATGGGAAATGACCAAGACAGCCTCCTCCGACCCGATTCCAGGATCTTACAGCTTCGCTCTCCCGCGGTATTCCGCGGCCTCCCTTCCGTGCTCCCTTCTCGCCTCAGCCCAGGCTCGCCGCCAAGGCGTTGATGCCCTCGGCGAAACACGCCATCGGGGCCTCGACTAGTCCGGCGCCAACCATCCCCGTGCCCGGCACCTTGCCAGCGATTCCGGTGTTGATCTGCGGGCGCACGCCGGTGCGAACCACGCGGGCCGCATCGATTCCGACGGGTGTGCCGCGGAACTCCAGCATGGGGATCTGGTAAGCCGGGTGCTCCGCCAGTGTGATCTCGTACATCGCGAGCGTTCGGCGGACCGCACCCGAAGCCGTGCCGCCGACGAATCCGACGATTGCGGGAGCCGCGGCCATCGCGAGCCCGCCAAGGCCCACGGTCTCGGTGATGGTGGAATCACCGATGTCGGGGCTCGCGTCCTCCTCGGTGAAGGCACCCAGGTAGAGGCCATCGACCGGCGGGGCGGGCGCCGTGAACCACTGATCGCCGGTGCCGGACAGCCGAACTCCAAAGTCGGTGCCGTTGCGCGCCATCACCGTCACCACGCTGGACGCCGGTATCCCGGACGCTGCGTCCGATCCGAGTTTCCCAGCGGCCATCACGAGGTTGAGCATGAAGTGGTCGTTTCCGTCGATGAAACGGAACACCTCGGCCCTCTCACTGACCGGAGCGTCGGCCCCATCAATGAGCGCGTCCCCGAGTTCGCGTAGGAACAGCGATGTGACGGCGCGATTGCGGTTGTGGCCGTCGTCACCCATCTGGAGTGCCTGAGCAATCAGTGACTGCAGGTCGATCGGACCTCGGCGATACAACACGGCGCGCAGCACCGGCCCAAGGACCGCATCCATCCAGCGGAGACGGTCGATCGTCTCGGGTGCGAACGCCCCGTACCGCAGGACCTTGCCGAGGCCTTCATTCAACGTCGAGTACGCCACGCCGTCGCCCACGGCATCGTCGACGACTGCAACCGGCATCGAGGGGGATGTGACACCGGCCATCGGACCAACCGCACCGTGGTGGTGACACGGCGACAGTTCGATCTCGCCCCGAGCGGCCTTGGCTTCGGCATCGCCGGGATTGTCGGCAAGGCCCTCGTACATCATCGCTCCGATGATCGCTCCGCGCATCGGCCCACTGGCCCGGTCCCATGTCAGCGGCGGGCCGGCGTGGAAGAACGTTCGTTCCGTCATGTCATCGAACACGTCGCGAGCGACGCAAACGTCGACGAGTTGCGGTCGGACGGCGAGCATGCGCTCCATCGCCGTCTGGTTCGCCCCGAAGTTCCGTCCGTCGGCTGCCAGCTTCGCCAGGGCCGCTTCGGTGCCGGCCTCAGGGGGCTGCCAGTCGGAACGGGTGACCGGTGCCCCTTGCTGCTCGATCGATTCGGCAAGCATGTCGGTGCCCGCGGTTGCCACAACGGGCTCGCCGTCGAGGAGATGGTTCAGATCACTCATGTGGAACTCCTTTCGGCGGCAAGACTGGCCGCGGCCCGAGCGGCGGCTGCATTCGACAGGAAAACCGAGGCTCCCGCTTGGTTGAGCACTTCAGCCTGGGTATCGCGACCTTGCGGATCGCCTCTCGTGCCACACAGTGAGACCACGACGGCAGCACCGGCGTCGATCGCCTCGGCGATCAACGGCGCGAGCTCCGGGGCAGGATCGGCGTTCGCTCCATACCCGAGCACGACATCCATCAGAATCACGCCAACCGAGTCATCGTGAGCTGAAGCGGCGAGCCGTTCCAACCGCACGGTCTGGTCGATCATCGGGTGAGCTCGACCTTGGGTGTATTCGTCGTCGCCGTAGTCAATGAACATGTGCCCGGAGCCGCCTTCGGTGGTTCCGATTTCGCCGAGCACCGGCGTGGCGACGAAGCGGGCCTCCGATGCCAACGTACCGCCTGAGAACAGCCCGCGTACGGTTCCCGGCCGATGGTCGCGCACTGCGCCGGTCCAGGATTCGTACTCGGCCGACGGCTTGCCCAGTGCGGTGAGCACGGCACCGGCGCCGTCTTCGAGCGTGGTCTCTCCCATGAATGTGATCACGACCGGTTTGGTGCATGCGTCGGCTGCCGCGCGGACCGTTTCCGCAACAGCGGGAGCCGGCGGTTTCGAGATGAGGACAATGAGATCGGTCGCGGGGTCGTTCTCCAGCGCTTCGAGCGCCTGGAGCGTAGAGACTGCTCCGACCGCCTCGGAGAGGTCACGGCTCCCGGTACCCAGCGCATGGCGGACGCCGATGCCTGCGTCATCGAGCAGCGCACACATCTCCTGTATGCCTGTGCCCGATGCCCCCACCATGCTCACCGATCCAGGCTGTACGGCGTTGGCGAATCCGAGGCCGACACCATTGATGATGGTCGTTCCACAGTCGGGGCCCATCACCAGCAGGTCGTGGTCTCTCCCGTAGGCCTTGAGCGCGATCTCCTGGTCGAGAGCAACGTTGTCGCTGAACACCATGACGTGGCGGCCCGACTCGAGCGCCTCCATTGCCTCGACGAAGGCGTGCTCGCCCGGGACCGAAAGGAGCACGACGTTTGCGTCGGCCGCCGCGGCGGCGGATCCCGCTGTCTTGGGCGACGGGGCGTCGAGTCCGCCGGACGGGCCAACCTTGTGAGTGAGCGCGTCGTCGAGTGCGCGGTGCGCAGCTGCGATGGCGGCCTCGTCTTCGACCCGAAGGGCGACGAAGAGGTCGTTGGGTCCGGCGTCGGCCACGCTGTCGGGGTCGAACCCCATGTCGACCAGCAAGCTCACGTTGAGCTCGGTGGCCATCGCTATGAGGGCATCGCTCACGCCCTCGACGCTCTGCACCGCCTTGCTGGCCTGCATCAGCCGCACAGAGTCGTGGTAGCGGCCTGGATGGATCTCTACCCGAGCGATCATGGGGAACCTCCAATGGTCATGGTGTGGCTGTGGATGAGTGATTGAGCGCCGAGCACGATGCCCGCGGCCAGCGCCGGTCCGGAGCTGTGACCGACGCGCGACAACTCGTGGTGCGTGCCACCCACATCGCCGCGTCCGGCGATGGCACGCAGGAACGCTCCAGCCGGGGCCGCGACCTGGCCCCGAACTGCGCAACGGATCAAGGCGGCGGAGAATGATGTCGTTCGGCGAATGGCTTCGGCTTCGATCTTGCTCTGCGTCTGATCGAGCAGCGCACCAACGCGGGGAGATTCCGTGGCGGCACCGAGGATCCTCGTCGCGGCGATTGCCCCCGCGAGATAGTCGTCGGCTTCCGGGGTCAAGCCCGAACCGCGACCGAGTAGCGATCGCACCGCCGACATCACAGCGGGCGGCGCGGCGGAGTCGAGGGCGTCGCGGAGCGGCACGGGATCGAGGTCGGGAACCGATGCAGGCAGTCCTTCTATTGCGGCGGCCAGCCCGTCGACCGAGATCGCAGGAACGGCGGGCCGGGGGTCCCACCAACGCACGACGTCGACCGACAGCCCGTCGAAGATGACCGAAGCAGTGCCGATGGCGACTGCTGTGCCGTGCTCGATCGACGCGAATGGTTTGTCGCTGGACCGCAGCGCTAGTTCGACACCGTTCGGCAAGCGAGTGGCGTCGCTCGTCGACACCACCACCACCTCGTCGTCTGCCAGAACCCAGACAGCGTGGCTCGAGGAGCCCAAGACAACGGCTCGGCGCGGCGGCTTCGCCATGATCTGGCGCAGAGTGGTGCTCGCCACCGCCGGCGCCCGGGTGGGAGCCCGCCGTGGGCGAGCCGCGACCGCGCGTGCGGTCATTGTGGTTCAGCCGAGGTCAACGATGGCCGCTACTGGTCCGCCCCCGCTTGGACCCTGATGCAGCGCTGCGACCGACACGAACACGGCGGCATCGTCGACCGCCGAGGCGACAACACCGCCCACGGCGGCCTTGATGTGTCGATGGTGGTGCACGTCGGAGTCGTCGAGCGCGACCTGACGCCGTCCACGAAGTCGCGACGTCGGATCGGCTTCGCACTTGACGAAGACGTTGACGACCCGGCCATCGAGATCCTCCGGCTTCGCCCGCTCCGGCAGGTCGAGTCCCGCCGACCGAATGGCGCGGTACACGCCCTCCTGGTCCAGGGCATCGTTCATCACGTCGTGTCCGATGCGATAGCGGCCGCCAGCTCCCGGAGCGTTGCCGACCACCACCGTCTGCGCCTGGTCGAGTTCGACACCCGACGAGCACGACGCCACCGAGGAAAACAGGTCGAGGTCGTGACCGATCTGTTCCGCCGTTGGCATGTCGATCTCACCGAGCGCAACCGCGATGCCGAGACCCGAGGTTCCATTGGAGACGTTCATCGACTCGAGCGGATCCTCGGTGAACACCGTGTGGCCGCGGCTCTTGGCGTCGTTGATGGTCTCCATGACCAGCAGCGGCGTCTTCGTCTGCACGTAGTGGACGTCGGCCGGGTCATCGATACCGGCTTCGGCCATCGCACGCCGCACCCCCTCAGCGACCTTCTCGACCATCGCTGGGCGCCCGATATCCTCGGGCAAGATCACGTCGCTCATTGCGTAGCCGACAGCAAGACGTGGCTCGTCACTCGCCGGCCCCGCGTCTGCCACCTTGGCGAATATCGTGGCGTGCGGCGTGAGGATGCCGTCGGTCCCGCCGGACCAGACCATGGGAATCTCGTCGACGTCCTCTTGCGCGCGGGTGCCCTTCTCCATCAGGACCTTACGGAACGCCTGATCGGCGAGGATCCTCGTGAAGTCGTTGACTCCGCCGTTGCCTTCCGTCTTGCCGACGACGGCAACGACGCCGTCTGCATCGAACACGCCTTCGTCGATCAGCGCGGCAAGCCCCGTTGCGTCGCCGACGCTTTCGAGCACGACTTTTCGGACCTCGATCGCCATCGTCTACTCCCTCGTGTGAGCGGATCCTGTCCACGAACGTGGCTGCCCTTTCCACGGAGCAGCTCCTGCGAACAACCCATCTTCCGACGGGATCCAACTCTAGACGAGGGACGAACGACCCTCCTCCCCCTCGTCCCCCGTTCTTGCGTAGATAGTGGAAGCCGGCTTCCACTATCTACGCAAGAACAATTGGGGGGTGGGGTGGCTAGCGGCGAAGGATGAACCGAATGGCGAGGATCGTCAG
>CAZONX010000075.1:5724-10688 GCA_964581295.1 uncultured Acidimicrobiaceae bacterium | reverse complement strand
ACGCGACTACGACGCCGCGCGTGAGGCGGCCGCGATGTACCAGGACATCTTCGGGCGGGACAACTGGTTCATCGAGGTCCAGGATCACGGAATCGAAGGCCAGCGGCGGATCATGGATGACCTGCTCCAGCTTTCCAAGGACATCGGTGCGCCGTTGCTTGCGTCGAACGACAGCCACTACACGTACGCCCACGAGGCCGACGCCCACGATGCGCTGTTGTGTATCCAGACCGGAGCGAACAAGAGCGACCCGGACCGGTTCCGCTTCTCATCCGACGAGTTCTACATCAAGACCGCACGCGAGATGCGCGACCGATTCCCCGCCGACCGCTATCCGGGAGCCACTGACAACTCGCTGCTGATCGCCGAACGGGTCGATACCCATCTCGAGTTCGGAAAGATTCTGCTTCCGCAGTTCCCGGTCCCGGAAGGCACGAACGAGGATGGTCACCTCCGCGATCTCGTGATGGAAGGCGCGCGGCAGCGCTACGGCGAGCTCGATGCGGAGACCTCGGAGCGCATCGAGCATGAGTTGCGCGTCATCGCCGAGAT
This sequence comes from uncultured Acidimicrobiaceae bacterium, assembly GCA_964581295.1. Taxonomy (GTDB): domain Bacteria; phylum Actinomycetota; class Acidimicrobiia; order Spongiisociales; family UBA5794; genus JAHEEL01. The sequence continues at coordinate 10,136 of CAZONX010000075.1, read as the reverse complement.
GGGGTTCTCCGCCTACTTCCTCATCGTTTGGGATCTGATCCAGCACGCCCGAAAGCGCGGCATTCGTACGGGGCCGGGCCGCGGCAGCGCCGCGGGGTCGATCGTGGCATACGCCCTCGAAATCACCGACCTCGACCCCATCGCCTATGGCTTGATCTTCGAGCGATTCCTGAACCCCGGCCGGCGTCAGATGCCGGACATCGACATGGATTTCGATGAGCGCTATCGCGGAGAGATGATCCAGTACTGCGCTGAGCGCTATGGATCCGATCATGTCGCCCAGATCATCACGTTCTCGACGATCAAGGGCAAGCAGGCGATCCGGGACGCTGCGCGCGTGCTCGGCCATTCCTACGGCGTTGGGGATCGCGCTGCGAAGCTCATGCCGCCGCCGATCCTTGGCAAGGACGCGACGCTGGTGCAGTGCCTCGTCGACCCCGGCCGGGAGGCTGCCCAAGCCGATCGCGACCACTTCCAGGCCGGAGCGGGATTGCGCGAACTCTACGAATCCGACGCGATCACCCGCGAGGTGGTCGAGACCGCACGTGGACTCGAGGGACTCCGCCGGCAGGACTCGATCCATGCCGCCGCGGTGGTGATCTCGCCCGATCCGCTCACCGACGTCGTTCCGGTGCAGCGCAAGGGGGATGGAGCTGAAGTCGTCACCCAGTACGAGATGCACGGTGTTGAAGCGCTCGGTCTGCTCAAGGTGGACTTCCTCGGACTTCGCACCCTCACCACCATCGAGCGAGCGCTCGAGCTGATCGAACGCAATTCCGGTGTGCGGCCTGATATCGACGCGGTGCCGCTCGATGATCCCGTCGTGTTTGAGATGCTCCAGCGCGGTGATTCGATGGGTGTGTTCCAGTTCGAGGGCGGCCCGATGCGTGCGCTCATGCGGAATCTCAGGCCTGAGGTGTTCGAGCACCTGATCGCCCTGAATGCGCTCTACCGCCCGGGTCCGCTCGGCGCCGGAATGCACCTCGAATATGCCGACCGCAAGAACGGCAAGGCGGAGATCGAATACCCGCACGACGACCTCGCGGAGATCCTCTCCGACACGTTCGGCATCATGGTCTTCCAGGAGCAGGTCATGCAGACCGCCCAGAAGATGGCCGGCTTCTCAATGGTCGAGGCGGACATGCTCCGCAAGGCCATGGGCAAGAAGATCCCGGCGGTGATGAGGGAGCAGAAGGCTGCCTTCGTGGCCGGGTGCATCAACAATGGGCATCCGGAGGCGCTGGGCGAAAGCCTCTTCGGCTTCATCGAACACTTCGCCGGCTACGGCTTCAACAAGTCACACTCCGCGGCGTACGCCCTCATCGCGTACCAAACGGCCTGGCTCAAGGCTCACTACCCGGCCGAATTCATGGCCGCATTGCTCACTGCCGTGAAACGCGACAAGGACAAGACCGCGATCTACCTCCACGAATGCCGCATCATGGGTATCCCGGTGCACGTCCCTGATGTGAACGTGTCCGAGTCCGACTTCGTCGGTGTCGACGGTTCGATCGCATTCGGGTTGTCGGCCGTTCGCAACGTCGGAGAGGCCGTCGTCGCTCAGATCGTCGCTGAACGAAGCGAGGACGGGCCATTCAGCGACTTCAGCGACTTTGTCGACCGTGTCGATGTGAGTGCGCTGAACAAACGAACCGTCGAATCGCTGATCAAGGCCGGAGCGTTCGATTCGGTCGGCCACAGCCGGCGCGGACTCCTCGAAGTCGCGCACGATACGCTCGACGCCACCATCGCTCGTCGCCGCGCCGAGGATATGGGTCAGTACAGCCTGTTCGGAGGCGACGACGGCGGTGTCGAAGAGGTCGGGCTCGTCGTACCCGAAGTGCAGTGGGACAAGAAAATCCAACTTGGTTTCGAGAAGGAGATGCTCGGGCTCTACGTGTCGGACCATCCGTTGCTCGGTATCGAAAAGACGATCGAAGCGATGTGCTCGACGTCGGTTCCCGGCATGTGGGAGATGGAGGACAAGGCGACGGCGACAATCGGCGGTGTGGTCGGTGCGCTCAACACCCGCTACACGAAGGCCGGCGACCCGATGTACTTCTTCAGCTTCGAAGATCTCCAAGGGTCGATCGAGGTGGTCTGCTTCCCGCGCACCGTCGCTGAGTTCGGTCCAACGATCCGAGAGGATGCCGTGCTTGTGATCACGGGGAGGGTCGACCACCGCGGCGATGACGTCAAGATGATCGCCCAGCAGATCCAAGAGCCGCGATTCGATCTCGATTCCGTTGTTCGGCTGCGCGTGCCGGCGACTCGAATGTCTCGCGCCACCGTCGAACAGTTGCGAGCCGTGCTCGCAAACCATCCGGGCAACGCTGGCGTCTTCTTGCACATGATGTCGGAGAACGACGAGCGGGTCATCCAGCTCGGCACCGACCACCGGGTCGAGCCTCGAACGGCGTTGTTCGCCGAGCTGCGCGAGCTCTTCGGTCCATCGGTCGTCCTCTGATCAGAGCAGGTCGTCGAGCCCCGCGACGCCGTCGAGAAGCCAGGTGAGGTTGCCGACGGCGGTTGGCGGCTTGGCCACCCACGGGACGGTGAACAACGGCACGCCGTAGCGGCCTGCGATTCCCTCGAGCGCGGTGGCCTGCCGTCGCGCCTCGCCACCCCACCTGACCAGGTTTGCTTTGAGAATCGCGCGGACCTCCGGGTCTGGAATATCTCGAATCGGGCGTCGGGAGGCGTCTGCCCACTCGACGGGCAGGGCGCGGTTGAGGAGGACTGCGGATGGCTCGACCGCCACCTCGGTCAGCTCCTCGAAGAAGCGCAGCACCTCAGTGACGGGTGCAGGGTCTGCCGTGGTCACGACCATGGTGGTGGCGCGTTGCTGGTGGCGTTGGATCGTGGCGGCGCGCGCGGCCAGCTGGTCGTGCATGGTGCGTAGGTCAAGGAGGAACTCAGCCACGTCTTCGAGGAGCGCGCCGCCGAGAATGGTGTCGGCGATCTTGAGAATCGGGCGGCCGGTGAATCGATAGAGGAAGCGGCGTCCTGGGAGCTGGGCTCCGGTGAGCCAGTGAAGCAGCTTCCCTCCGACGAGGTCGGCGGTCTGGGACGGAGCGAGAAAGAAGTCGAGGCCCCCGGCCGAAGGCGGCGTATCGACGACGATCGCGTCCCACCTGCCCGACTCGATCATCGTGGACATAGTCTCTGTTGCGGCGAACGCCTGAGCTGCCGGGAAGCGGTCAGCGATGGCCCGGAAGTAGTGGTTGGTGAGAAGCCGGTCGGCTACCTCTGGCTCGCTGTACCGGTGGACGACGCCCTCCCACGATGCGCTCGCGTCGAGCGTGGACGCCCACAATCCCGTCACCCCGGGGACGGGAGAGGGTTCGTTCGATAGTTCGTGCAGATCGAGCGCGTCGGCGAGGCGACGTGCCGGGTCGACCGTCATCACCACCGTGCGTCGGTCGGGTCCGGCCATCCGAATCGCCATCGCGGCGGAAATGGTCGTTTTTCCCACGCCGCCGGCTCCGGTCACGATAATCGTGTGCGTGTCTCGGCTCATGCGAAGTCCTCGCACATCTCGGCGAGGCGTTCGGTGACCTCGGCCGGTGTGTGGAAGCCGAAGAGGAACGGAAGGCGCGGATCGTCGGGAAGCGAATCGAGCCAAATCTTCTGTGCGTCGACGAGGCCGGAATGGAGAAGGCCCGCCGCTCGCGGGGCACCATCCGCAACGGAAGCAACCGTTGCCGTGGGGATTCCGAGCGGTTCGAGTACCCGGTTGGCGACCACGCCCGCGATCAGGATCTGACGGTGCGAGTCGATGTGGGCGATGGCCTCTCGTGTCTCGACGACCGCGAGTTCCTCGGGGATCGTGACCAGCAGCAAGCCGCTGATCGCCGGGTCCGAGAGGGTCGATTCCAGCCGGGCTGCCTGTTCCTGGACTGCCCCCGTCGGCACCAGTCCGGTAATGGTCTGCGGAGCGGCGAGGTACGACTGGAGCTGACCAAGAGCCGGGGCGTCGGCGATCACCAGGTCCCACTCTTCACGCCACACCTCAAAGACCGGCTTTCCCATCGTGACGATCTCGCGGATGCCGGGTGCGGTGTCGGCAAGGACGCTGAGCGCATTCGAGAGCTGGCGCGTTGGGAGCGACCGGACGACCTGGAGTTGCAGCCCCAGGTACTCGTCGAGGGCTCGAGAGCGATCGACCAACGCTGCATGGAGGCCGGGACGGATCTGCAGGGGGTCATAGGTGAGTTCCGGGACGCCGAAGTGCGCCGCGAGGCCGACCGGGTCGGTCATCGAAATCGCGAGCACTTGCATGCCGCGGCGTGCCGCCACGATGCCGAGTGCGGCGGCAATCGCCGACTTGCCCACACCGCCCTTTCCGGACACGAGAAGGAGGCGTCGATCGAGCATGGTCCGAGGCTAGTGCTGTGTCCACCAACCCTTGG
>CAZONX010000075.1:0-5624 GCA_964581295.1 uncultured Acidimicrobiaceae bacterium | reverse complement strand
GTGGACACAGCACGCCTCCTCACACACGGGCGGCTCTTCCTCCCGAGCGCCGCGGTCCGGTACGCTGCGACGGACCTACCAGGAGGCCGCGATGGCGCAATTGAATGTCGACGAGTTTCTTGCCCGGTTCCGAGAGCGGGCAGCCGCGGTCAAGGAGCGAGGGATACCGCCGCTCGAGGGTGAGGCGAGGCGAGTCTGGATCGAGAGCGCAGAGTTCGACTTCATGGACTACTCCCTCGTCGGCCGAGCCGAGTGGTCCGTAGAAGACGAAGCGTTGGTCCTACGGATCAGTCTGGCTGAGTAGCAAGAGCAAAGAACAAAGAAACTCGGACCGTGCGTACTGCTGGATCTTTGCTCATTCGTCTTTGTTCTCTGCTCTGCCAGGAGTGACTGGCGACTATTCCTCCGCGATTCCTCTTGCAGCGCGTTTCGCGGCTAGCCGTCTCTCCTCTTCGAGCCTGGCCAACGCGTAGTCGTTGTGGTCTACGAACTGCATCGCGTCGGCGATCGTGCGGTGACCAGCCTGGGCGCCGATCAACCGGTGCATCTCCTGGGCGATCCTGCGGTAGCCGGGGTGGCCGGAGGCTTGGCTGCGCAGTTCGAGCAGGTGGAAGGCCTCTCGGGCGTTCATGTCGACGTAGTAGCGGATGCGATAGGCAAACGGCACCGCGTATTGCGCAGCAGCGGGTCCGACGGCGTTCGCGATCCGGTCGGCGAGCGCTGCCGTTCGCTCCATGACCTCATCCCAGGCCGCGGTCGCTCCGATGTCTTCGATCGCCCCCGGCGTCACGTAGCCGTGGCGGGTTGTGAGTCGCTGCCACTCGATGGTCAGCATGCGGTGGCGTTGCAGGTCTCGGAACGAGCCGTAATCCGAGAGCACATCGAATCGATAGGTTGTGCGTTCCATCGCGCGTCCCGGCTTGTGCCGGCGGTTGGTCCGCGATCCGACGGCCGATCGAATGAGATCATCGCGCTGGTCAATCGAGAGTGATCGGACGTACTCGAGGAGCTGATCGTCTGGGAGATCGGAGACGGCGTAGAGCGCGGCTGCGGCCACCTTCGTCTCGCCCTCCGGATCCCAGTCGACCATCGTGACTTCGGGTCGTTCGCCGATGTCGGTGTCGAGCGCTGCAGCTCGCTGCTCGAGGTCGGCAGTCGTCGACGCCAGGTACTCGCTCCACACTCCGCCACGGTCGGGAACGTCAACCCGTGTCAGGAATGACGGGATCATCGTGCGCAACTCGGTGAGCATCATGACGGAGTAATCGCGGACCTCGCGCAGGGGATGGGCTCGCATCCGCAGCAACAGCATCTCGTAGGCCTGGCCGCTTGCGAAGATCCCCACATTCGACGTTGTGGCAGCGGGAAGCATGCCGCGCAGGTCGTCGCACGCCTTGGCGCGGATTGTGGAACGCCACACGAATGCCGAATCGGTGTCCTGCTTTGGGAACAGCGTCTCGTAGAACGGAACCGCTCGTCCGATCAACTCGGAGTATGTATCGAACACCGCGTCCATGGTGTCCCGGAAGTCGCGTTCGAGAGGCGTGCCGCGCAGCTCGCGGGGGACGTGGTAGCGGTAGCGGTCGCCGAGCGGCCGGTCGAAGAAGATGTAGCGCGTCGACTGTTCGAGGTAGGAGGCGAGACGACCCCATTCGAGCACCTTGGTGAGTACATTCGACGCCTGCTCGCACGCGATGTGGGCTCCGCCGAGCTGGGCAACCGAATCATCCCCGAATTGTGTGAACACCCGGTCGTACAGCCCCCGGGCTTTGGCGAGACCGACCGGAGACGCGGAATCCTCGAGTGACTCCGCAATGGCCCGCAGACCAAGCTCCGGCTCAACAACGAACTCGTCGAGGAAGAGCCTGCGAACGGAGAGAGGGGAGCGGCTGTAGCGGGCGAAGAGGGCACCCTTGACGACCTCCGGCAGGTTGACGATCCCGTAGACGGGTCCGTCGACGTTCGTGAAGAAGCGGTTGAGGATTGCTCGTTCGTCGTCGGAGAACTCTTCGGCGAAGTAGCCGGGTGGTACCGCGGCGGCAGCTGTGGGTGGATCGAATGACATGAGTGGGATTTGACCGTAGCAGTGCGTCGGGAACGGGGGCAACCGGTGAACCGGGGTAGCCTGCACGTTGTGTTGATCGCTTTGCGAATCCTGCTCGGCGTGCTCGTCGGCATCGTGCTCGGTGCGGCGCTGGCACCCTTGTTGGTGGTCGCGGATCTCGCCGGTGGGGGAACCGGGTGGGGTCTCTGTCCGGCCGGCGTGAGCACCTGCACGGTTTCGTATTTCGCGGGCCCCGAATTGCTCGTGATACTCACTGTCGTATTGCTGGCCGCCGCGGCGGGCATCGGCGCCTGCATTCGCCTGATCCGTCGCCTGGAAGCCGGTCAGTGAGCTTCGCTCAACCCCTCGGTTGCGACGAGGTCGGCCTCTTCCGGCGGTGAGAACGCCAGCACGACGTAGACCCCGGCCATGATGAGCGCCGCGCCGAACCAGCCGCGAGGTGTGAGGCGCTCGCCGAGCACAATGGCCGCTATTGCGGCCGCGAACACCGGTTCGAGACTCAACATGATTGCTGTACGGCTCGGTCCAACCACACGCTGAGCAGCAACGTGCATCATGAACGCTCCAGCGCTCACGATCACCCCGGTGCCGACCAGCGCCGGGATCACCGAGGCTGTTGGGAGAGCGAAACCCTCGAACACGGCCGATGACGCCAGGCCGAGGACGGCGACGGTCAGGATCTGGATGGCGGTGAGCGACACCACCGGGTGTCGGGGCGCGAATCGGCCGAGAGCGACGATGTGGGCGGCGAAGGCGATGGCGGCCACCACGGTGAGTAGATCGCCGCGATTGAGGGCGAACCCGGCGTTGATGGTGAGGAACCCCAGCCCGACGACCGACAACGTGGCTCCGGCAACGGTGGAGACGGCAGGGAACGTGCGACGAACGGCCGCCGCGATCAACGGCGTGAAGACGACGAAGAGTCCGGTGATCAGCGCCGAGTTGGACGCTGTGGTGGACACGAGTCCGAGCGTCTGTGTGGCGAATCCAACGAAGAGCAGGGCGCCCGCAGCAACGCCGTCGATCCAAACCGACCGACCGTGCGGACGAGCGAAGAGGAAGAGCACCGCCGCTCCGAGGAGGAACCGCCACCCCACGAACGCCAAAGGGGGCAGTGTTGCGACCGCATCCTTGATCACGACGAACGTCGCTCCGAAGAGGAACGCGACCAGCACAAGACTGAGGTACGCCTGTGTCCGTCGCGTCATGACGGAACGGTATCAGTCGCTCCCGGAGTACCCCCATTTGGGAGGCCGGGATCCGGCAATTCCGTCCGAGCGTGCCGGCACCGGATGCTAGATGTTCGCGATGACCGGCTTGCCGTCTTCGATGCCCGCGATCTCGACCAGTGACCACACGTCCCAGCCGTGTGCTTCGAGGAGCGTGCGGCCGCCTGCGAACTGTTTCTCGATGACAAAGGCGAACCCGGAGACCACGCCGCCGGATTCCTCGACGATCTGGCCGAGGGCCTCCGCCGTGCGTCCTCCCGAAAGGAAGTCGTCGACGATCAGCGTTCTGCCACCCGGCTCGAGTGCCCGTCGGGACACCTCGACGCGATATTCAACGCCCTTGGTGGGGGAGACCACTTCGCGTGCGTAGGTGTGGCGATCCCCGATGCCGAGATACTTCTTCGCGTAGACGACCGGCACGGGAAGATGGCGGGCGGTCGCCATCGCAGGAGGTATGCCCGAGGCCTCCGCCGTAACGATGAGATCGGGTGCAAGCGCCGTGTAGCGCTCTGCGATCTGCCGTCCGATCTCGTCGATGATCTCGGGATCGACTCGGTGATTGAGGAAGTCGTCGACAAGCACGAGATCACCGGAGACTCGTCCCCGCTCCGCGACGATTGATGCAATGTTCATACCGGGAGCGTAGACGGCCGGTGACCGGCGCGAGATTCGAGTTGCACGGGCCAACGATCCGCCCATTTCGACGGAGATCCCGGGTGCGCGCTCAGCACCAGTTCGTGAGGATGCCCCCGGTGAGCAGCGCCGCCGCGGTGCCTGGGATGTACAGCAGCACCAGGAGGGCGGCCGCGTTCACCCAGGCGCCTTGCTCCACGCCGGTCCGTGCGATCGTTGCACACCACGTGCACAACCCAACGAAGACCAGCGGTGAAACGAAGCCACCGGCAATCCACCACCCTGGTGATCCGCCGCAGATGTCGACATTGGCGAAGAAGAGTTGAGCGGTGGCGCCGACGGCAACGACACCAATACCAACAGTCACCAGTCGCAACCAGAGGAGCTCGGTTCTGCGCACTGGGCCGGTTCGGGAAGGAACGGCCTTGCCCTCCATATCTTGATCGTACTGAACGGCTTCGAGCCCGTCCGCGGTATCGTGCCGGCCCAGTGCGCAGAACCAACCCATCGCGACGCCCTGGGGCTTTGACACATCCGGAGGACGACAATGAAGGCTGTTGCATACAGCGCACCTGGTCCGATTGACCGCGATAACGCGTTGCAGGACATCACGCTCGAGAAACCCGAAGCCGAACACCGCGACCTGCTGGTCAAGGTCAACGCGGTGTCGGTGAACCCCGTCGATACAAAGGTGCGCCAGAACCGGCCGCCCCAGGGGGGTGAGTGGCAGGTACTCGGATACGATGCTTCGGGGGTCGTCGAGGCCGTCGGGCCTGAGGTCGGCCACTTCAGCCCTGGCGATGCGGTCTACTACGCGGGTTCTATCGCCCGACCCGGCACCAACAGTGAGTACCACCTCGTTGATGAACGCATCGTCGGTCGCAAGCCTGCCAGTCTCAGCGATGCGGAGGCGGCAGCGCTCCCGCTCACGACGATTACCGCCTGGGAGATCCTGTTCGACCGTCTCGACGTTGCGCTGCCGACCCCGCAAGGGGGAACCACCATTCTGGTCATCGGCGGTGCAGGTGGCGTCGGCTCGATCACGATCCAGCTCCTACGGGCGTTGACCGATCTGACCGTGATCGCCACCGCATCACGCCCCGAAACCCGCGAATGGGCGCAAGAACTCGGTGCCCACCATGTGATCGACCACCACCGGCCCATGGCACCGCAGATCGAGGCACTCGGTCTGGGCGCCCCAGGGTTCGTGTTCTCGACCACCCAGACGGACCAGCACTACGCGGATATCGTCGAACTGATTGCACCGCAGGGCCGATTCGGCCTGATCGACGACCCGGGAGAGCTCGACGCCACGGCGCTGAAGGGCAAAGCCTTGTCCCTGCATTGGGAGCTGATGTTCACTCGATCGCTCTTCGGCACACCGGACATGGCGGAGCAGGGCAAGCTCCTGAATGAAGTGGCCGCGCTGGTCGATGCGGGTCGCATACGATCCACCGCCACCGAGGTCGCCGGGAAGATCGACGCGACGACCCTGATCCGGGCGCACGCTCAGATCGAGACCGGCGCGGCACGCGGCAAGATCGTGCTCGAAGGCTTCTAGCCAGGAATCCGATCTGCCCGGTGGGGGTTCCTGCGGGGATGTGGGTGCGCCCCCTGGCTCGCGAACCAGCAGTGAGAAGTGCAGGTCGTAGGCCTCGACGGTCATCCGGTCGCGGACCTCAAACCCGAGTGACTCG
>CAZONX010000074.1:1914-10835 GCA_964581295.1 uncultured Acidimicrobiaceae bacterium | reverse complement strand
ACCATGCCGTTGTACCAGCGCTGCGCGGTCTCGCCGATGCGGAGCGCCACCTGCTGGCGGTAGAGAATCAACCCGGTCAACGCGACACCGGCGAAGATGGCTGCAAGGCCGATGATGGCGATCGTGACGAGCAGATCATCGTTGATGCCCTCGGCGATCAGAATCCAGGCGAGGGCGATGATCGGCACGACGAGCTTGTAGCCGGTCGTGAAAAAGAAGCTGAGGATGATGCCCGCGCTTGCCGCCTTGCCGCTGATGCCGGCGGTGCGATACATACCGAATCGGATGGCCAGGTCGGCGCCGGGGGGAGCCACGAACGCAACCGAGTTCGAAGATGCCCAGGCTTTCCATCCCTCCCACCAGCCAAGGCCGGGGATCAATGTGTTGTACACGCCGGCGCTGAACCACATGAACGCGAAGCCGAACAGGGTGAGCAGGACGGCCTCGCCGACCGTGAGTTTCATAATCGAGTCGACGACCTGCCCGTAGTCGATGAACTGGGGCAGGAATACGACGAAGATCAGGAACAGGACGGCACCGACGAGGATGAACTCGCGGATCGCCTTCTTCTTGCTCTCCTTGGCATCTTCTTCGGGGGTGTGCTCTGGAGCCGGCAGGACCTCGTCTGTGGCGTCGTACGCGTCGTCGGTCATGGTCCGTCGGCTCCTTGGCTGGGGAACGTTGCTACGAGTTGGTCGAGGCCGCTGAAAACCTCGATTTGGGGTGGTCGCACCTCAGATTGCACCGCGGTGTTGTCATCGATCAGCAGGAAACGGGAATCCGGGCTCGCGTTGGTCGCTTCGCGCAACGCCTCGTGCATCGTCCGACCGGGAAGGTGGGTCTCGACAATTGCGGCGTCTGGTTCGAATACACGGCAGTAGCTGACGAGCTCCGCGGTCGTCGTGGCTGTTGCAACGATGGAGATCGACGGGTGTCCGTTGAGCGCCAGGAACAGGCCCGTCCTGACTTCCTTGGTGTGGACGGCGATGACGATACGCGCGGGGTGCTCGGGCTTCATGCGTTGGAGACTTCGGCGGCGGGTAGGGCGTCGTTGGCCTCGCCGCTGATCCGCTTCTCAGCGGGGCGCAGCCAGAGCCACAGGACGACGACCGACAGACCGGCCGCGGCAGCGGCCATCCAGTTCACGGCGTTGAAGCCGAACTTGTCGGCCAGAAAGCCGCCGACGAGGCTTCCGATGAAGCTGCCGGTGGCGCTTGCGGCGATCACCCATCCGCTCGCGGCGCCCGCTGGGAAGGCCGCATAGCGGACCGCGAGGCTCGATTGTCCCAGCCGCGTGAACGGAGCCGCGTTGTACATGACTTGCATGAACGCTGCACCGAGGAGGATCTTGTTGTCGGTCGCCATCCCGACGGCCGCCATTCCGAAACCGGCGACGAATCGGGCGACGATTCCCGCCGCAAACGGAGAGTACGCCCCGCTTCGGGCCATCCATCGCCCGGCAGGAAAGAACAGGACGATGTTGAGCAGACCGGCGAGGCCGATCATCGCTGCCGTTGTCTTCTCATCCATGCCGTAGACGTTCGGCATGATGTTGGAGATTTGCGAGTTCACACCGTTGTTGGCGATCGACGAGAGCGTGAGCACAGCGATGTAGATACCGAACGTCGACACGAAGACCTGCTTGAGCGATGCCTTTCGTGCCGTCGCCACGCTGTCGCGGCTCGCTTCCTTGGAGCGGATCGCCGCTTGGAGACGCCGATTCGGGGCAGCCGATGTGAACCAGACGACGGCAGTTGCGGCGGCCATCACGGCTCCCGCGAGCCAGAATCGTTGTGTGAAAGTCCAACTCGTAACCGCGGCGAGGAGCAGGCCGCCCGTGAGTTGCCCGGCCGGCATCATCAGGGAGTAGGTCGTCAGCTGCTTCGCTTCGATCTTCTGGGAGAGGCGAGCGCCGACGATGAATACCGGGCCGACAGCCGACACGGCCGCTACCCCAATCCCCATCACGATGGCGTCGATGGCGAAGAGTTCTGAGTTGTCGGACGACAGGGCCAGCATCGCAAACGCCAGCGCCATGGCGGCGACGCCGACGATCAGCGCGAGTCGGTGGGCCGAGTACTTGTCGGCGAAGGAACCGATCGCCGGAGCGAGCAGTGCTCCGAGCGCGATGATTGCCATGACGACGCCCGCCGCCGAAGCGTCGCCAGCGATCTCCTTGACGTACGGCGGGATGAGCAGGGACACGAACGCGCTGTACCCGGCGCCGATGGCAAAGTTCGCCACCATCCACCATTCGAACGTCTTCGGCTGAGAAGTCACTCCACCACGGTATTGACCAAGCTGGCGACCGGCTACGGATCAATTGACCTGCTGTGCAACCTGGTCGATCGACCAGGCCGGTCCGCGGTGGCTGCCCTCAGATTTCGATCAAGCCTTCGCGAACGGCGATCGACACCGCCTCCGTCCTCGTCCTGGCACCGAGCCGATTGAGGACGTTCTGAACATGAAAGTTGGCCGTTGACCTGCTGATCGACAACTCGTTCCCTATTTGGGGATTGGTCAGTCCGCGAGCCATCAACACGAGCACTTCCTGTTCCCGCTCAGTGAGCTTTGCCCGGTAACTCGCTGCCTCGTCATCATCCGGGCGGCTGATCAGCGCCTGAAGGGCATGGGGTGCAACCAAGCCGCGCCCTTCGGCGGCGAGGCGGATTGCTGTGACCAGTTCCTCTTCGGTCGTGTCCTTGAGCAGGAAGCCAAGGGCGCCGGCTTCCATGGCGCGTTTGGCGAGGTCGGCGTCGCCGTACGACGTCAGCGCGACGATTCCGACCTCAGGGAACCGGTGGCGAATGTGGCCGATGGCGGTCGGTCCGTCCATGATCGGCATCTGGAGGTCCATGAGAACCACATCGGGGAGCAACGCCTCGCAGCGTTCGATCGCCTCCTCACCGTTGCCCGCCTCTCCGACGAGGTCGAGATCGTCAGTCACCGAGATGAAGGTGCGAAGTCCCATGCGCACGACGCTGTGATCGTCGACGACGAGGACCCTGATCTGGGTCGCTGCCGTCATGCCGCACCGCCGTTCGTTGGTTGATCCCAGTCTGCCTCGATCGTTGTTCCGCAACCTGGCTTGGACGTGATCGTGATGCGAGCACCGACCCCGGCGGCTCGCTCCCGCATGATCTCGAGACCCATCGATCCCGTGGGGGCGGCCGCGACGTCGAAGCCCGCGCCGTCGTCGGCGACCGAGAGATGCGCATGCTCTGTGCCGCCGTCCAGCTCCACGACCAGGCTGCTGGCGTCGGCGTGCTTTGCGACGTTGTTCATAGCTTCTTGTGCGATGCGGTAGAAGGCTAGATGCACCGGCTCGGGGAGGTCGCCGTTCGTCGAGCTGTTCACTCGGATGGGGATGTCGTGACGGGCAGACAGGCCGTCTGAGAGTTGTGTGACCAGGGTCTCGAGGTCCGTTTCGACGATCGCCTGCGGGCGCAACTCCCGCAGGAGCCCGCGCATCTCGGCCAGAGCGCCGCGTGTGAGGCGTTGGAGCTCCTCAGTCGTCCGCGCCGCCGTAGCGGGGTCGCTGCGCCAGAGTCGCGGGAGACTCCCGGCGACCAGATTGATCGAGAACAGCGTCTGGCTGACCGCGTCGTGCAGCTCGCGCGCCAAGCGGCTTCGCTCGGCCTCCGACGCCTGCTCTTCGGCCTGGACGACCAGCAATGCCTGGGCCTCTTCGAGTTCTGCGGTTCGCTCAGCAACCGTTGCCTCCAGATTGTCTCGAAGCTCCCGAAGCTCGGTCTCGGTCTCGATGACGCGGTAGCTCTCCGACAGTCCCATGGCCACGACGAAGCCGAGGAACCCGAAGTCTGCAAGTACCACCCCGTCGAACACTCCGAGGACAACCAGCGCCTCTTCCACGGCCATGAACGCGAACCACGCCAACCCGACGGCCAATGTGGTGGCATCGCGCTTGCGGCCCTTCCGGTACAAACTGACGTCGGCAGCGACGATGTAGGCGACGGATGCGAGGACGACAAGGCCGAAGAACTCGTTGAGCGCCGGGCTGCCTTGCCGAACCATGAGCAGGGTCTCGCCCCATGGGAGTTCGACCGCACTGACCCCTCCGGCCGTGTCGAGGATCAAGCTCGGGAAGAACGCGGCTGCCATGCCGACAACTCCCAACGCAGCGGTCAATACCCAGAGCAGAAAGCGTTGCGACGCGCCCGAATAGGCGGCAACGAACCAGATCAGAAGCACGTAGCCGAGCACGCCGAACACCAAGCTGATGCGAATCGCCGAGAAGTAGCCATCCGGGCTATCGGCGACGTACGCAGATCGGGCCGTGATAACCGCTGCGCCGTAGGCGAGGGCGAAGAGCGCGAACAAGAGATTCCGACGCCGATCGGCGGACCAGCGCGCGCCAGCGAGCAGGAACAGGCTGCCGATGCCGAAGCACACGCCGGCGACCACCGCCAGCGAGGTTGCGAAGTACGTCATGTGCCCGGCCGTCCTACGAGCCGGATGTATCGAGTTGAACGCAATTGTCCGGGAGGTCGTTGCCGCTCACCTTGAAATCGTCACAGGTGAGCAGCACGTCGTTGCGGGCGCCGAAGAAGAGGCCGGCGACGAAGAACACAACGACTACACCGCCCACTGCGAGCTTGTTGGATCGCGGCAGATCTCGGAAGTCGGGGTTGATCGTCGCGACCAGCAGCCAGGCGACGAACGGCAGCGCGACCACTGTGATCAGGAGCGTCAGGATGAGCAGCAGGCTCTCACCAGCGTCTTCTTTCCGTGGGTTGTCGATCCACGCGACGAGCAGCCACACCGACGGTAGGAGGAGCAGAAGGCGCGCCGGCCAGCCGTTCGGGGGCAGCCTGCTGATGATCGACGCAATGAACACGATGGTGGCGGTGATCCACACGGTGAAGATCTGATCAAAGAAGACCTCTCCGTATGCACCGAGGTTGAATGCGAGCATGAACGCGACACTCGAGCTCGCTACCGCAATCAAGAGCGTTGCTCGTTCCGCAGGAGTCCCGTATCGGTCCTGCGTCGTGAGATCGTCGGTCGTGTCGCTCAAGCGCTCCTCCTGTTCGTAGCTGCAATCTAGACGAGGCAAGTTGTGCTGCTGAGTTGCCATCGGTGACAGTCCCGGTCATCATCTGTCACGAAATCGAGGGAGGCGGAATGAAGGCTGTTTTTTCGGCGCGCTGGGTGAGCCTGGTGGCGGTGGTGTTCTCCGCAGTAGGCGCCGTGTTGATGTTCATCGCCGGCGGCGTCACGACCATCCAGGCCGTCGGCGCCTACCTCGGCACGGGCGACTACAAGGCGTTCAGCTCAGATGCCGCGCTCGAAGCTACCGTCGATGTCGTCACCGCCCTCGACCAGTTCCTCCTTGGTCTCGTGTTGCTGGTGTTTGCGTTCGGCATCTACTCGCTGTTCATCTCAACCGAGACCGACGAAGAGCGCGTGCGTATCGGTGCACCCGACTGGCTTCGGGTGACCAGCGTCAGTGAACTGAAGATCAAGCTCCTCGAGACGGTCTCCGTGCTCCTGGCCGTGCTCTTCCTCAAGGGAATCCTGCAGGGGTCGGCCGATGCTCCGATCGAATGGAGCGCCCTCGTCGTCCCGCTCGCTGTGGCGCTGTTCGCGCTGACGGTCTGGCTCATTCGCACGTCCGAGTCGCGCTGATGTTCGCGTGCGACTTTGACGGGTAGAAGGCGGATTCGCTCGTGAACACTGCTGAGGCCAGCCCAAAGCTGGTTCGCCTGCTGGTGATCGAAGGCGCGGGGATCGCGGTGGGTGGGTTGCTGCTTCTGCTCGGCGCCGCGCTCCAAGACGGGTTCTCGATTCTCGCCGGTGCGGGGATGCTCGTGCTGGCCCTGTTCGACATGCTGCGCCTGCGCCGACTCCAGAGTCCCGCCGGCTCGTGGATTCGACCGGCAGCATCGGCTGTGGCGGGCGTCGTGCTCATCGTTATGGACCCGGACATAGGGACGACGGCCGGGATCGTGGTCGGCTCGGTCCTGATCGTCGGTGGCCTGGTGGCGATCGGGAGGTCGCTGCGATCGGCGGACGAGCAGTGGGAGTACATCGTCGCTGGGTTGGTCGAGTTCGCACTTGCCGCGCTTGTGATGCTGTTCCCCGCCATCGCGCTGCGTGCCGTGACTGCAGCACTCGGAGTCACGCTGCTCATCGTTGGTGCCGCCGTCATAGCGATGGCCCTCACGGGACGCATCGACGAGGCGACGCGACCGTGGGACGCATTCCGGGCGTGGGTGAGGGATCAGCAGTACTCGCCGACGGAACGGCGCGACCTCGTCGCGAGCCTGTACTTCGTTGGGGTCGATTCGCGAAAGCGGTTCACCCGCTTTGCGACGCTGCTCCTCCTCGCAGCCGTCATTGCCACCTTCGCCGTCGTTGCCGACAACGTGGCGGTGGTGATCGGGGCAATGCTCATCTCGCCGATTACGGCACCGCTGATGGGTATCGCCGCTGGGATCCTGCTCGGATACGGGAGACGCACGCTCCTGGCGTTGGCGACCCTGGTCGGTGCTGCGGTCGCAGTCGTGGCGCTCGCTGCCCTGATCGGCGTGATGATCCCCTCGTTCTCGCTCGAGCGGAATAGCCTCATTTCGACTTTCGCCACACCGACACTGATCGACCTTGCCGTCGCCCTTGCCGCCGGCGCGGCCGGTGGCTTTGCAACCGCTCGCAAGGATGTTTCGAACTCGCTACCGGGTGTCGCGGTTTCGCTGACGCTCGTGCCGGCTCTTGCGGCCGCAGGCCTGCTGTTCCAGGCGGGCGCCGTCTCGTTCGGATTCGGAGCGCTGCTGACGTTCGTCACCAACGCCGTGGCGATCGTCCTGGCTGCTTCGATCGCGTTTGTGATGACCGGCTTTGCACCGCTCCGCCGCATCGAGGCGAGCGGCCAGAGTGTTCGCCTCGGCCTCGGTCTCGTCGTGCTGATCGTCGTGCTCGTAACCATCCCACTTGCCTGGACGGTCGAGCAGATCATCGACCGCAACGACCTCGTCACCGGCGTGGAGGTGGAGACGCTTGAGTGGCTCGGAGAGAACTCGACGTACGAAGTGCTCGAAGTGTCGCTGTTGAAGGATTCGGTGGAGGTCCGTATCGCAGGCACCGGCGACCTCCCCTCACTCGAGGACCTGATCGCCCGTGTGAACGAGAAGGCCAGCCGTGAGGTGAGCCTTGTCGTCAAGGTGATCGAGCAGAAAACGCTGGCTCCTGGCGGGTAGGCGGTCGCAGCCGCCGGGGGAGTGACTAGTGCCTTCGGAGCTCGGATGTATGGACCTCAGCGGCTGGCCGGATCTGCCGATGAATGGCAGATGACCGCACGACCAAACACACAGAAAACGGACCGGGGACGGAACCCGCTGTCGTCGTGCACCGCAATGCCGAGGGGGCACCAATGATCTTCGAACGATTCGTGAGCGCGGCCGATGACGATCACTACATCGAGCGCACCGCCGACCGCCTGCGGTCGATGACCAGCGGATCCAGCAAGGTTGCCGAAACCGACCCGGCTGAGATCAGAGCACGTTTTGAACGTCGCAATCGTGCCGCCGAGAGCCGCTTCCTGATCGGCGAACCTGCCGCGTAGGTACGCGCCGCACTAGTCACTCAGACACCCGCCGTATTGTGTCTCCCCGTTCGCCGCGAACCTGCCAATACTGGTCCTCGCACACGGTAAGGAAGGCGGGCCGGCCGTGGGGACAGCCTCTCGAGGTTCCCCGGTCAGTGATTGCGAGGAGCGGGGAATGCGGGCGTTTTGGTCTCGGAAGAATGACGAAGAAGCCGAACGGTATCGGCAGCGGACGGTGGGCAGGCTGAGAGGCTTGTCCGTCGCAAGTTCGAGCAAAGATCCGGCCGAACCCGATCAGATCCGTGCCCGCATCGACCGGATGATGCGCGACGTCGAGCGCGAACCCTCCCCAGGTACCGGCTCCGCCTAGGAGAAGCCGCCAACG
Organism: uncultured Acidimicrobiaceae bacterium; assembly: GCA_964581295.1. Lineage (GTDB taxonomy): Bacteria > Actinomycetota > Acidimicrobiia > Spongiisociales > UBA5794 > JAHEEL01. The sequence continues at coordinate 2,886 of CAZONX010000074.1, read as the reverse complement.
CCGGCGTGAGGAATCTGGCCGAGTCGCCCGGCCTGGAAATCCTCATAGGCCGTGACCAATTCGGCTCGGGTGTTCATCACGAACGGCCCGGCCCACGCGATCGGCTCACGAATCGGCTGGCCCCCGAGTACAAGTACATCCATGGTGGGGCTGCGTGACTCCTGCTGCTCGTCCGCGCTGATGGTCAGCGTGTCTCCGGCGCCGAATACTGCGAGATTCCCAGCCTCAGCTGGGTACCGCTCGGGACCGAACGATCCCCGTCCGTTCAACACATAGGCAAGGGCATTGAAGTCGCGCCGCCACGGAACCTCGATACGTGCGCCCGGGCTCAACGTGGCGTGCAACAACGCGATCGGTGTGTGGGTCGAACCAGGGCCGACATGACCGGAGAGATCACCGGCGATCAACCTCACGAGCGTTCCGCCGTCGTGCGTCGTTAGCAGTGTGACGTGTTCGGCGCTCAGGTCCTGATAGCGAGGTGCCAGGAACTTGTCACTCTCCGGGAGGTTCACCCACAACTGGAAGCCGTGGAAGAGCCCGCCGCTCACGACGAGTTCCTCGGGCGGCGCTTCGATGTGGAGGATTCCAGATCCAGCCGTCATCCACTGGGTGTCGCCATTGGTGATCACACCGCCGCCGCCGTGGGAGTCCTGGTGTTCCATGGTCCCGTCGATCATGTAGGTGACGGTCTCGAAACCTCGGTGTGGGTGCCACGGCGTACCCTTCGGCTCGCCGGGGGCGTACTCCACCTCGCCCATCTGGTCGAGGTGAATGAACGGATCCAGGTCGGCCAGATCGACGCCGCCGAAGGCACGACGGACCGGGAAGCCTTCGCCCTCATAGCCCGTTGGCCCGGTCGTCACCGACTTGACCGAGCGGCCGACCGATTCGGTGGCCGGCAATTCCAGCCGCGGCAAGACGAGCGTGTCTTCGACAGTTACCGCTGGCACGGTGGTCCTTTCGCAGGCGTTT
>CAZONX010000074.1:0-1814 GCA_964581295.1 uncultured Acidimicrobiaceae bacterium | reverse complement strand
CCGAACGCAAGAGCTCCGTTGAGCGTCATCGTCTTCGAACTGATCTGAGGGCTGAACCAGTAGTTCTCGATCTGCTGGTAGACGAGGGCGTAGGCGAGAACGATCAGTGCCGCAATCCATCCCTGGATCGCGAGAGCGAGAAGGATGGAGATCGCGGCGCCGATGTAGGTTCCGATTGCCGGGATGAACGCCGATACGAATCCACCGAACACGGCCAGAGGGATGGCCAATTCCACCGGCATGCCGACGGCAACCATCGTGAAGAAGAACCCGAAACTATTGATCAGCATCAGCAGCATGCGCGAGTAGAAGTATCCACCGGTTTGGCGAATCGCCTCGTCCCACGTCCAACCAACCCGCTGCTGGGACTCGGGACTCATGTGGGACAGCGCGGTCCGCTGGAAACGCGGGGCGTCTGCGGTGAAGGAGAACGTGAACATGGCGATCGTCGCCATGTTGAAGAGGAATGTGACACCGCTGGTGGCAATACCGACGAGATCTCCGACAGCTCCCTTTGCCTAATCGCCGAGGATCTCGCTGGCGCTGGCCGCGACCAGGTTGCTGGTCCACGGGGAGGGAAACTCGACTCCGAAATTGTCTGAAAGCCAGGCGGTTCCGGTAGCGATCCACTCTCACCAATGGCCGTGGCGAGCGGTGTGATTGCGGGGATCAGGAAGAGGATCATGACGATTGCCGCGATGATTCCGCCGAGGGAGATGACGCCGACGGCAGCTCCCCGGCACCAGCCGTATCGGCTGACCAGCCCGTTCACGCCCGGCTGGAGCGCGAGGCTGAAGAAGAACGAGAGGATGAGCATCCACAGCAGGCTTCGCGCCTGGTTCATAGCCCACAGCGCGGCGAGGGTGAGCACCACGGCGCCGATCATCTGCCAGATTGTCTGGCTGTCGATCCTGACGCGGAGCATGTCGGAGGACGACATGCGCTTCTTTCCGTCCTTCGGTTGCTTGCCCGCCTTGGTATCGGCCTTTGCCATTGTCAACTCCAGCGTCTTGCTGGTTGGGACCGTCCCGAGGGGCTAGCCGGGCGCCATTGTGACCACGACGGCGCCGCCTTCGGCGCATTTCGGAACCGCGCGGTGGGTACCGTCTGCGGCCACACCACACGGAGGCAGGCCATGTCGGAACGTATTGGATTCATCGGACTCGGGATCATGGGAACGGGGATGGCCCAGAATCTCGTCTCGAAGGGTCACGACGTGGTGGTGTGGAATCGGACCGCAGCGAAGATGGATCCGCTCGTTGCCTCCGGGGCCGAGGCGGGTGATTCTCCGGCCGATGTGGCCCGGCGATGCCCGATCGTGATGATTTGTGTATCGGATACCCCAGATGTCGATGCGGTGCTGACCTCGGACGACGGCGTGCTGGAGGGCGTGTCACCGGGTTCCCTCGTCGTCGACCATTCGACCGTCAGCCCAGCGGCGACCGTCCGGTTCGCGGATCAGGTTGCCGAGCGCGGAGCGACGTGGGTCGACGCACCGGTGAGCGGTGGCTCAGAGGGAGCGGTTCGGGGCACCTTGTCGATCATGGCCGGCGGCACCGACGCGGACATCGAACGAGCTCGCCCTGCCATGGATGCATTCGGCACGACGATCACCCACGTCGGACCCGTCGGCGCTGGCCAGCGCGTCAAGATCGTCAATCAGATCCTCATGGTCGTGAATCAGCTTGCGGTCTCCGAGGCGCTCTTGTTCGCCGAGGCCTCCGGTCTCGACCTGGAAGCCACCCTCGATGCGGTGAAGGGCGGCGCGGCGGGTTCGTGGATGCTCGCCAACCGCGGGCCCCAGATGATCGAGC
>CAZONX010000073.1:0-10931 GCA_964581295.1 uncultured Acidimicrobiaceae bacterium | reverse complement strand
AATCCGTTCTTGCGTAGATAGTGGAAGCCCGCTTCCCATAGTTACGCAAGAACGGGAGGAGGGGGTGAACGGTGGCGGCCGGATGGTTGCGTGGAGTCCGTCTGGCCAGCTACCGCTCGATCGGGACGCCGACAAGGTTGCCCCATTCGGTCCACGAACCGTCGTAGTTGCGGACGGTTGGATACCCGAGCAGGTGCGTCAACACGAACCAGGTGTGGCTGGAACGCTCTCCGATCCGGCAGTAGGTGATGACGTCGTCCGCGGCGGTCAGACCGAGGTCGGCCTGGTAGATCGCTTCGAGGTCGGTGCGACCCTTGAATGTTCCGTCGTCGTTCGCCGCCATCTTCCACGGCACGTTCGCCGCCCCAGGGATGTGGCCGCCGCGCAACGCCCCTTCCTGCGGATAGTCCGGCATGTGCATCAATTCGCCGCTGAATTCTCCCGGCGACCGCACATCGATGAGCGGACCCTCCGTGTCGAGATGCGCCAGCACGTCGTCGCGAAACGCCCGGATCGGCTGGTCGATGCGCTCGACCACCGGATAGTCCGTTCGCTCGCGATTGGAAGGGTCGGTCGTCACCGATCGGCCTTCGGCAATCCACTTCTGGCGACCGCCGTCAACCAGGCGGGTGTCGACATGTCCGAACAGGGCGAACACCCACAAGGCGTAGGACGCCCACCAGTTGAAGTTGTCGCCGTAGAAGACGACGGTGTCGCCCCGTCCGATGCCCTTGTCGGACATCAGCGCTGCGAATGCCTCCGGATCCCGGTAGTCACGGATGAGCGGATCGTTCAGTTCGGTGTGCCAGTCGACCTTGACCGCACCGGGAATGTGGCCGGTCTCATACAGGAGCACGTCCTCATCGGACTCGACCACGACCAGGCCGGGTTCGTCGAGATGCTCGGCGAGCCAATCGGTCGAGACCAGCTTCTCGGGATGCGCGAATTGCTCGAAGTGTGAAGTTGCGTCGTGTGCAATCATGATGTCCTTCCTCCGAGACTCAATTTACACTACGGAGATAGTGAATAGTACGGAGATGTTGATGACCGCCACCGACCGACTGAATCGCACCGCCTCGATGTTCGCGGACGCTCCGAAAGACGTCCGCTTGCACGCCCTTCTCGACTACTCGAAACGACTGCCGGAACTGCCGGAACGGCTGGCGGATCATCCCGAGTTGTTCGAGGTTGTCCCTGAGTGCCAATCACCTTTCTCGCTCATCGTTGAGGGGAACGACGAGGGAGTACACCTCTTCTTCCGGGTCCCGTTCGAGGCGCCGACCGTCCGCGGCTACGCGAGCATCCTGCATGAGGCACTCGATGGGGCGCCGGCACAGGAGATCCTCGAGATCCCCGACGACTTCTACTTGCACATGGGTCTCCAGGAAGCCGTGTCTTCGCAAAGACTCAATGGCATGGCCGCGATCGTGCGTCGCCTGAAGACCCGGGTATCGGCCCTCGAGACCTGACTCATTGCGTACGCCATCCCACTCAACGCCCGGAGCACGGACCTTGGCTCTCGTTCTGCCGGGTGTCGGCGACCGGTAGCCTCTGGACGTAGTCACTGAATCGGGAGCCGTGGTGCATGAAGGCGATCGCGTTCGACGTCAACGAGACCCTGCTCGACCTCCGAGCGATGCGCCCACGATTCGAGGCGGTGTTCGGGTCCGCTGATCTGCTTGGACCGTGGTTCGACCAGTTGCTTCGCCATTCGCTGGTTGCCACGGTGACCGACGCATATGCACCGTTCGACGTGCTTGGCGTCGATGCGCTGCAGCTCGTTGCGCTCAAGGCCGAGATCGCTCTGTCGGACGACGGCGCCGCACATGTCGTCAATGGAATGCGCCACCTTCCGCCGCACCCGGATGTCCGACCCGCAATCACTCGACTGCGTGAGCATGGATTCTGCACCGCAACGTTGACGAACTCCCCTCTCCATCTCGTGTCTGACCAGCTCGCAAACGCCGAGATCGCCGACCTGTTCGACACAACGATGTCGATCGAACCGGTGCGCAAGTACAAGCCACATCCGGACACGTATCGGTCGGGCGCCGAACGCCTCGGCGTCCGCGTCGACGAGATTCGGCTCGTGGCCGCCCACGACTGGGACGTGACCGGAGCGATCCGAGCCGGAGCCTCCGCCGCGTTCGTCGCCCGGCCCGGCATGGTCCTCTCCGAAGCCAGCGAGACACCTGATGTCGTCGGGTCGGACCTCGATGCCGTGGTCACCGGCATCATCGACGTCGACGGTTGACCGGTGAGCGTCGACCCGACGAGACCCCTGATCGATTCGCTCTCGATCCGCCTCGAACCGCGAGTGCACCGAGCACTCATCGCTCACTAGAACTTGCCGGAGTTGACCCACGTGTCTTCGGGCGTGATCTCTTCGGTGACATCCCAGTGCTCGATGACCTTGCCTTCGTCGACGCGATAGAGGTCGATGACGGCGTGCCGTTTCGCATCGAACTCGCTTTCGGCGAGGACCGCCACGAAGTTCCCGGAACCGACGACCCTGTGTATCTCGATGTATCGCAACGCGGCCTCGCCTGCAAAGGCCTGGAATGACGCGATCCCGTCGCCGAGGGATGGCGTGTGCTGGGCGTATCCGGGGGCAACGAACTCGGGCATACGGTCATGGGCGCCGCCAATGAGCACCTCAGTGACAAATCGGGTCACGAGCGCCTTGTTGGCCTCGGTCTCGTCAACATCTGAGACCTCGGTCGCCCCGTCGATCTGGCTCCGATCGCCTGCGGCGGTGTCTCGAAGCTCGTCAATGATGTCCCAGTGCTCGATCAGCTTGGCGTTGTCGTCGGTGTCGAAGATGTCGGCCGTCACGTATCGGTATTCGCCGTTGTTGAGCGTCTGCACGACGTGCAGGAACACATGCTGGCCGTCCTCGAACGCGCGGATGATCTCGATGTCGCGTATCGGGTTTCGCTCGACGAAATCGGCGAAGAACTCGATGAAGCCCTCCCTGCCATCCTTGACCGGCGTGGAGTGCTGGGTATATCGGGCACCTGCGTACGCGTTGATGGCTTCGGCGTAGTCGCCGTCCTGGATCGCATCGAGGTAGAGGGATGTCGCGTTGTCCAGTCGCCGGCCCATGGTCATCGCTCCGTTTCATTCGGGTGGTCGGCAACGACCATGCCTGAGGCGTTGCCGGATGTCAACTGATCATGAGCTCGCCCGGTTCTGTCGAGGACCAGCCGGGCATCGCCGTCTCTTCTCCAGACAGCGACACGGCAAGCGAGCCAACACCCCGGACCTCCGACCGAGTGGCCTGGTGTCGAGACCTGGGCGTAGGCTCTGGTCCGGATGTCTCACATTGAACTCCGGCGGCGGTCGGTGTCGGACCGATACGTCCCGGGTGTCACCCCATCTTGGAGCGCTATGACGGTCGAATACCGCGAAGCGGAGTACGGCGATTTCAACATCGAGGCAGTCGTCGAGATCGCCAGCGCGATCCGACCGGACACCCTCGACTCGGTCGCCGAGTACGTTGCCCGCCATGATGCTGAACGCAGAGCGGGGCGTGTGAGCGTTCGTTGGCTGGCGTCGATCGAAGGCCACGTCATCGGGTCAGCGTACGTGGGCGAGTCACCATCCTTCCCGAGCGAGTTCATCGCTGTCTACACGGAGGTCCATCCCGACCACCAGCGCCGTGGCTACGGACGTGCGCTGCTCGAACACGCAGAAACCACAGCCACAAACCGAGGCGGCAAGACGGCCTACAGCTGGTCCGACGAGACGCAGCCGCGATCGTGGCGTGTTCTCGAAAACGCCGGGTATCGCGAGGTCGAGCGAGGATGGCAATCGGTTCTCGACCTCTCGCAGTGCGATCCCGAACGGCTCCAAGGCTTGGTTGACCGTGTCGCCGCGGCCGGGATCCGGATTGCGTCGGTGAAGAGCATCGGCCGAGAGCGAGACGACTGGAAGCGGGAGTTGCACCACCTCTTCACCGACGTCGAGATGGACGTACCGAGCCCGTTCTCGATCCAAAGGTTGCCGTTCGCGGACTTCGAGGCCCAAAGCCTCGGGAGTCGATTCGTCAGCGACGGGTTCTTCGTCGCCCTCGATGGCGGACAACTCGTCGGCTTGACCGAACCCCACCGGGTTGACGACGCCCCGGGAGTAATCGCTCAGCGTCTCACCGGGGTGCGCCACGACTACCGCGGCCGCGGGATCGCCATGGCCCTCAAGGCAAGAACCGCGCTCTGGGCCCTCGAGAGCGGCTACTCGTCGATCCGCACCCACAATTCGCAGTCGAATGCCCCAATGCTCGCCATCAACGATCGACTCGGGTTCACTCGGGGACACGCCACCGTCGTGTACTTCAAGGACCTGTAGACCCGATCCAGCGGGATGGTCAACGCCTCGCATCCACCCCAGTGCGGGTCAACGCCATGCGTGCGCGACTGAGTCAAGAGGCGGAGCGATCGTGACGGATTGGGCCAAACGGACCTTGCCGTCGTGCGCTGGGAGCGGATAATGGAGGTGTGACTGCATCACCCACTCCCCCGCCGGCACCCTCGATCAGCGTCAACGGCATCGGCTTCAGCTACGGCGACACGGCCGCTGTTGCCGACGTCTCGTTCAATGTCGCGCGCGGCGAGATCCTCGGATTCCTCGGACCGAACGGCGCAGGCAAGTCGACGACCATCAAGATGTTGACGGGGCAACTCACGCCCGATTCCGGCACCATCGAGATGCTCGGCATGAACATGCCCGGCCAGCGCCAGACAATCCAGGAGCGCCTCGGCGTCTGCTTCGAGGAGAAGAACCTCTACCTATCGATGACGGGTCGAGAGAACCTCGTGTTCTTCTCGAAACTGTTCGACGTCAAGGATTTCGACCCGGAGCCCATGATGGAACGCGTCGGCCTGTCGGCCCGACTCGACGATCGCGTGTCCGAGTATTCCAAGGGCATGCGGCAGCGGCTCATGATGGCCCGGGCCCTGGTCAACACGCCCGACGTCCTGCTGCTCGATGAGCCGACGGACGGCCTCGACCCGGTCTCGGCAATCGCCATACGCGACCTGATCCGCCAGGAGGCCGATCGGGGGTCCGCGGTGCTGCTCACCACCCACGATATGCACGAGGCCGACACCCTCAGCGATCGGGTCGCGTTCATCAACCAGGGTTCGATCCTCACGATCGACACGCCCGAGAGCCTCAAGCTCGCTCACGGTCAGCGTTCGGTGAGGATCCGAACCAGGAACGGCGACGCCGTCGACGATCAGGTCATTCCTCTCGACGAGGCCGACTCGAACCAGCGGATTGAGGCCGCCATGGCGGCCGAGAACATCATGACGATCCACACCGAGGAAGCGACGCTTGAGGACATCTTCGTCGAGTACGCGGGGCGGGGGCTGGCCTGATGAGCACCTCGCGCATCGGCACCATCATCCGGAAGGATGTGGGCGAGTTCGCGAGGAATCGGTTCTTCGTGTTCATCACCCTGATGGTGCTCGTTGCATGGGTTGCCGTGTTCTGGTTCTTGCCGGACAGCGTCGATGAGACGGTTCGCGTCGGTGTCTCCCAGACGGATCTTGGGGCGCTCCTGCCGGTCGGGGGCGAGACCGAGGTCGCCGGTTTCGCGTTGGTGTCGTTCCCAGGGGAAGAGGAGCTTCGGGCTGCCGTTGAAGATGGGGACGACGGGATCGTGGCCGGAATCGCGTTCCCACCCGACTTCGTCGCCTCGGCCGCCGCCGGTGGGAACCCGCGGGTCGTGCTCTACGTCCCGGCAGGCATTCCGACCGAGCAGCAGACGATGGTGGAAGGGGTCATCGGCGAGGCGGCCTACGCGCTCGCAGGGATTCCCCCACCGGTCAATCCCATCACCGAAGCGGTGGTGCTCGGCACCGACCGGGTCGGCGACCAGATCTCGCTCAGAGCGCAGATGCGCCCGCTCCTGCTCATCATGGTCCTGATGGTCGAGACGTTCGCACTGTCGTCGCTGATTGCCGTCGAGATCCAGCAACGAACCGTCGTTGCCGTGCTCGCGACACCCGTTCGAGTGGTCGATTTCCTCGCCGCCAAGGGCATCTTCGGCGTCGGCCTCGCCTTCTTCGAGGTCGCACTCCTCGGCCTGCTCATCGGCGCGTTCGCTGTCAACGCACCCGCAATCACGGTGATTCTCCTGCTCGGCGCGATCCTCGTTACCGGGTTCGGCATGATCGCCGGCTCCTACGGTCGCGACTTCATGGGCACGCTGATGGTCGCCATGCTGTTCATGATCCCCCTGATGATCCCGGCCTTTGGGGCACTGTTTCCGGGATCGTCGCCGGCCTGGATCAAGGTGCTCCCGACGTATGGACTCGTTGATGCGGTCGTGCGCGTGAGCGTGGACGGCGAGAGTTGGAGCCAGATCGGCCCGGCGCTGTTGATGCTCGCCGCCTGGGGCCTGGCGGCATTCGCCGCAGGGGCCTTCATCCTCAAGCGAAGGGTGTCAATGCTGTGAATCCGAAACGCGCCTGGGACATCTTCGCCAGAGAGGTGCGCCTCTCGCCGAGATCGCCGCTCGTGTTCTTCGCGATCGCGATGCCGTTGATCATGACGTTCCTGATCTCATCGGTCTTCGGAACCCTCTTCGATGCCAATCCACGACTCGGCATTGTCGACGAAGGCAGCTCCGGCGTCACGGCCGCAGCCCTCCAACTCGAGGGCGTAGACACCGTCATTGTCTCCGACATCGAGGCACTTCGGGAGAAGGTTGAATCGCATGACCTCGATGCCGGCCTGGTGCTCCCTGTCGGCTTCGACGCATCACTGCAGGCCGGCGGGCAGCCCGACCTCGAGTTCTACGTGTCGGGCGAAAGCCTCGCCTCGAACCGGGTGATCCTCGGTATCACCACCATCGATCTCGTTCGCGGCGTATCGGAATCGGAACCGCCGGTCGCGGTCGTGGTGACCCCGGTCGGCGACGAGGACTACGTACCAATAGGCGATCGTCTCCTCCCGACGATGGTCTTCTACGCAATGATGGTCGCAGCGCTGTTCCTGCCGGCGGCATCGCTCGTGGACGAGCGGGAGAAGCGGACGCTCGACGCCGTTCTCGTGACACCGACGCGCATGTCGGATGTGCTCATGGGCAAGGGGTCGTTCGCCGTGCTCCTCGCGGTGATCATGGGCCTCGCAACGCTGGCACTCAACAACGCCTTTGCCGGCCAGTTCGGAGCCATGGCCGTGATCCTGCTGATCGGCTCGGTGATGATGGCGCTCGTCGGCCTGGCACTCGGACTGTGGGCACGCGACATCACAACGATGTACACCACGATCAAGGCCGGCGGCATCCTCATCTTCTTGCCCGTCGTATTCGTGCTCTTCCCAGGCCTCCCTCAGTGGATCCCGAAGCTGATTCCAACGTACTACTTCCTGCAGCCGATCTACGACATCGCCATCGGCGGCGATACGTTCGCCGACATCATCCCCGAGATGCTCATCGCGATCGCGTTCTGCATCGCTCTGGTTCCGCTCGTTGCGTGGGTGTCTCGCTGGTCGCAGCGGCAACTCGCGATGACCGTGTAGGTCTCCACGACGATTGCCGATCGCCCCTCACACGTGGTTGCGGAGCATCAGCTCTTTCGGATGCGGCGCCAAATAGGACGAATCGAGCAGGATCGCCTGTTCGTGCCGCTTCGCCAGGTGCGAGATGAGCGTTATCGGGACGATGAGGGGAATCAAGCCTGCGCGGTAGTCGGCGATCGCGTCGTGCATCTGCTCGCGGCCGACCTGGTCATCCTCACGGCGAAGAAACGCCACCATGTGCTGGAGCACGTTGACGTGCTTGGAGACCGTCGCCTGGCGTTTCATGACTTCCATGAACCGGTCCATGTAGTCGTCAGCGAACGCAGCCCGCGGCACCGACGCGGCGTTCGCTACGAGCCTTCCCAGCTCTCGGTAGCCCTTCTCGTCATGGGCACGCAGCAGCAGCTTCTCGCGCGTGTGGAACGCCACCACATCACCGATGGTCCATCGTGGCCGGAAGAGGCCCCTGAGCCGTCGGTAGGCGAAGATTCGCTCGACGAAGTTCTCACGGATCTTGGCATCATTGAGACGCCCCTCTTCCTCGACGGGAAGATGAGGGAGGCGGCGAATCAACGCGTCGGCGAATATCCCTCGCCCGTTCCGTTGGACACCCGAGTCGGTGTAGATGCGAACGCGGTAGACCCCGCACGTCGGCGAATCCTTCTTGAGCACGAAACCGTGGAGCCCCGCGTCGGCGAGCTCGGAAGAGCGCTTCAGGGACAGTCGGCGCATCGACGACGTCCAGTCGACGTCGTTCTTCGGGTCGATCATCCGAATATCGTCGCCCTCACGCACAAGGCGCACGGTCGGACGCGGCACTCCCATGCCGACCTCCACCTCCGGGCACACCGGCACGTATTCGACGAACGGCCCGAGCATGTCGGTGAGGTAGCGCTGGCGCGAATGCCCTCCGTTCCAGCGCACCTCCTCTCCAATGACGCAACTGCTGACACCAATACGGATCGGCTCGAGATCGGCCGGATGGACTTCGATGGAAGTCATAGCCGGAGGATGGCAGATCGGGCCAGCCATGCATACCGCTCGACTCCGATCGCCGCCGCGCCGGGCGGTGGGCATCCGGTCGTGCCTGCCGCCTCGTACAGTGGGTGTAGACCACATCCGACGCCGTCGTCGCCCAGGAGAACTGCATGCCGAAAATCGTCAGAACCATCGCCACCGACGTCCCTATCGAGCGAGCGTTCGGCTACCTTGCCGACTTCTCGAACAACCAGGAGTGGGACCCCGGAACCGAATCGTCGGTGCCGCGCACGAGCGACGGCCCCGGCGTCGGCCAGAGCTACGACCTCATCGTCATGTGGGGTGACCGGAAGCTCCCGATGGTGTACGAGGTCACCGACTACCAGCTGAACGAGCTGATCACACTCGTCGGAGACGGCTCGACCACGCACGCCGTCGACACCATGAAGTTCACCGCCCTGCCAAGCGGTGGCACGGAAGTCACATACATCGCCGACATCCGCCTCAAGGGATTCCTCCGAGCCGCCGAGCCGTTCCTCGGCGGCAAGTTCAAGGAACTCGGCGATCATGCCGAGGCCGGAATGGCGGCAGCACTCGACCGCCTCGCGTCGTCGGACGGCGACTGATTCCCGCCGTTCAGCTGCGAGAACCGAGCAAGAACGCTCGGATGTCGTCGGTTCGGAAGGCCGCGATCGCCGCGTAGAGGGCGGTACCGGCATTGCCCAAGACCACGAACACCGGGAGCCAGGCCAACGCGACCCACGGCGAGCGTTCGCGCAGGAAGACCCAGCCCGCAAACAGGGCGACGCCGACATAGAGGTCGATGAGCGTCATTCGACCCCAAGGATGGTCGAGGATCCATGACCCCTCGCCACTGAAGTCACCGGTCGCCATCGACAGAGCTATCGCTCCGAACATCACCACCGTCAACCCGATCGTCAACACGCGAATAGTGGTCATTTGGGTCCTCCTTGTCGGCCGAAAGGGATTCGATTCAATCGACACGGCCGGATGTGTCGACGGCCTCCCCGAAACGATCCTCGAGGACCCCAGCCAGACGTCGCTCTCCCTCACCGGTGACGAACCACCAGATCCCGACCAACAGTCCCGCGAGGGTGACGCCAAAGAGGCTCGCTAGGTAGAGCACCATGACTCCGAGCGGGGCAGACACCAGCGCCCCCCAACCCATGATGAGGCCGAACACGAAGGCGAGGGCTCCGACCACGGTGTAGAAGATGGTGACGAACGAGAACCAGGTGAACCCGCCAGCGAGTGGGATCGTCACGATCTTCGGGCTTCCAAGCTCGAACAGATAGACGTCTTCGAGTTCGGCCGCCACATGAATGCGGCTGCCGAGTCGTTCGTTGAGGTACCGCTCGAGATATGCGGCGTACCAGCGGGCGAAGGTCAGGTAGGAGGAGTCGAACGCCGTCTGCACCGCACCGATGAGGGCAACAACCGGAATGAGCAGGAAGGCAGGTTCTGCGCCGAACCATCCGACGACGAAGAGGCCGAGGATGAGAACGGTCGTGATGTTGACATCGAGGAAGAACCGCCGGTGGTACATGGCGGTCATGCCCCGCATTCGAGACAGCTGCGCCCCGGCGATTTGTGTCCGCTCGTCCATAAAGCCAGCCTAGATGTGCAGACAGCGATGCACGGTGTCGGCGGCCGATCAGGCGCCGCGTACCCCCGCGGCCGCGTCGATGAGGCGCGGGCATACGTCGCCGACCACACAACTGTCGCATTCAGTGTGGCGAGCATGGCACCACGTCTTGCCGACCTCCCACATGGGCAGATCGAGAGCGCCCGGTCGTTCGGGGTGCAACCGTCGGGCGGCGTCGACCATGTGACCCACTTCGTCACGCTCGGCGAGGCCGGTGCGGAGCATTACGCGACGCACGTGAACGTCGTAGGCGATGTCCGAGCCTGAGAGATCACGGATGTCGACACCGAGCTGTGCGGCGAGGATCTCGACGGCCATCGCGGCCTTCTTCTGGCTGATCCCGTCGAACTCGGTAAGGCGCGCCTGGAGCTCTCGTGCGGTCGGTCCGTCGTTCCATATGGACGCGGCCTGCCCGTCGTAGCGGTCGATGAGCCGCCGCGCACCGGCGACGAACCATCGGGCGCTCTGGGTAGGGAATCGATGCAACGCCGGAGGCCCGAGGAATGCGGCGCGCACCCGTTCCGGATTCTCCGCCACGAGCTCGACGCCCCATCCGTCGAGCCGCAGACTGAGTTGGTACGGCACAGCCCAGGCGCGCTCGGCTGACATCTGGTAGTCGCCGATGACGCCGGCCAGGAACGCCCAGTCATCGCCGATCAGGAATTCGTTGGCCGGATCGTTGTCGATGAGCGTAGGTCGGGCCCTGGTTGATCCGCGCGCATCGATGACGGCACCAAAGTCGAGCAGGGCTCGCACCACC
>CAZONX010000072.1:0-11054 GCA_964581295.1 uncultured Acidimicrobiaceae bacterium | reverse complement strand
TTCCTGGACACAGTTAGGGCCGATCTTCCCTAAATGGAATCGCGAATCGGGTGGATACTGGGTTTTGGCTGCTTTCGGCTTGTGAAGGAATTCACGTTTGGAACCCCACTTCCTAGCATTTGCTCGAAGGACGGAGGCGAGTCCAGGTGGCGTTCGCATTCAATAGTGATCGGGGCCCGACGACGGGTCGGCGCGACCTCGCCGAGGTACGTTCGTGAGCGACGCCGACGCGACCCCGCCCACAGATGCCGAGTCAGCGGAACCGGACAAGAGCGCCGGGCGCCGGGACTGGATCATCGGCCTGATCGCCATCCTCCTCCTCGTCATCGGACCGATCGTCATCTTCACCGGCGTGCGCAGTTCGGTGCAGGCCGCCAACGCCGACGATCCGTGGGCCGAGGTGCCAACCACGCTCCCCCATACGGACCACTCGCAGCTCATGACCGGCACTTACGAGACCGGATCCGACGTCACCGTCGGCTGCCTCGAGTGCCATGCCGACTCAGGCGAAGAAATGCTCCACAGCGAGCACTGGCTCTGGGAGAACCCGCCGGTCTCGCTTCCCGGGCGCGACGAACCCGTCGCCCTCGGCAAGAAGAACTCCCTCAACAATTTCTGCCTCGGTATCCAGGGCAACGAACCGCAGTGCACCACCTGCCACGCCGGCTACGGCTGGGAAGACGCCGACTTCGACTTCACCGATGAAACGAAGATCGACTGCCTGATCTGCCACGACCAGTCGGGTCAATATGCCAAGGGCGACTCGGGGTATCCAAGCGAGGCGAGCGACCTCGCCGTCGCGGCGCAGAGCGTCGGACGCCCGACTCGCTCCAACTGCAACGCTTGCCACAGCACCGGCGGTGGCGGCAACGGGGTGAAACACGGCGACCTCGACCTGACGCTCAACCACCCGAACGAGACCATCGACTATCACATGGGTGTCCTCGACTTCCAATGTGTCGACTGCCATCAAGCCACCGACCACGAGATCCCCGGCACGTCGACCTCGGTGAAACTCATCGACAACAACCCCGTCTCCTGCACCGACTGCCACGACTCGCTTCCCCACGAGGACGATCGCCTGAACAGCCACACGGATCGCGTGGCGTGCGAGACCTGTCACATCCCGCAGTACGCGGTCAAGGATCCGACAAAGCTGTGGTGGGACTGGTCCACTGCCGGCCAGGACGGCGTATCGGACGACCCGCACGAGTACCTCAAGATCAAGGGCTCGTTCGTCTACGGAACGAACGTGGTCCCCGAGTACTACTGGTTCGACGGCACCGCCGAGCGCTACCTGCTCGGCGACCCGATCGATCCCGACGGCGTCACCATTCTCAACGACCCGAACGGTGACGTCGACGATCCGGTAGCGAAGATCTACCCGTTCAAGGTCCACCGCGGCATCCAGCCCTACGACACCGGTTACAACTACTTCGTCCAACCGAACCTGGTCGGCGAAGAGGGCTACTGGACGATCTTCGACTGGGATCTGGCCATGGCCAACGGAGCCGCAGACACCGGATTCGACTACAGCGGCGAGTACGGATTCGCGAGAAGCGACATGTACTGGCCTCTCGAGCACATGGTGGCGCCGGCCAACGACGCGCTCCAGTGCACCGCCTGTCACTCCGATGCCGGGCGGCTCGACTGGACGGCGCTCGGGTACGACGCGGATCCCATGGATACGGCAGGGCAGCGGACGACCGATGGAGACGGACGATGAGGCGCCCCCGAGGAGCCGTCGCTCTGGGAACAGTCGCCCTGTTCGCATCGGCGCTCTTCATCGGAGCCGTCAACCCCTCCGCTGCGCTGACAACCCCGGACACCGAAGGCGGCGTGGTCGTTGCACCAGGCGGCGGCGTCATCCCGCCCAAACCCGTCCAAGACGCCGTCAACCCTCCCCCGGCGCCGGAACCGACCGGCAGCGCAATGCATCCCACGTTCGCGCTCTTCGATGCCGAGGGCGGCAACGTGCTGGCCACCGGCAAGCCGATATCGACGCTCAAGACCTGCGGCCAGTGCCACGACTCGGCCTTCATCGTCAAGCACAACTATCACGCCAGCGTCGGCCTCGATGACCTCACGGAACCCGGCGCGTCGGCGTCGGGTCGCGCCTGGGATATCTCGAACGGATGGTTCGGCCGATGGAACCCGATGCTCTACCGCTACCTCACCCCCGACACCGACAGCGTCCTCGACCTCAGCACAGCGGAGTGGGTGATGACCCTCGGCGCCCGGCACGTCGGTAGCGGTCCCGCCACGACATCACGCGATGGGACACCGCTCACCGGGGTACCTCCGAGTCTCGACAACCCCGAGTCGAGCCTGCTTATGGAATCGACGGGGAACACGGTGGCGTGGGACTGGGACAACTCGGGCGTCGAAGAGCTCAACTGCTTCCTCTGCCATGTCCCCGTCTCGGACAACAACGCCAGAATCGCCGAGCTCGAAGCCGGGCGATTCGCATGGGCCAGCACCGCGACGCTGGCAGCAACCGGAATCGTCGAGCGCACCACCGACGGATGGGAATGGAACGCAGCGGCATTCGACGAATCGGGGAAGGTCGACAACGAGCACCTTCCGATCGGCAAGTCCACGAATCAGCTTTGCGGCCAGTGCCACGGCACGGTGCACTCCGGCGACGAGCCAATCGACGGATCGACTATCGCCGACGGGTGGGAGACCTTCACAACGGGGCAGGTGTTCTCCGACCAGCGGCTCTCTGACTCTGGGCTCAACCTCGTCGACAAGGATGCCTTGAGCCGGTCATGGGACATCCACGCCGAGCGAGGCCTCGACTGCGTCAGCTGCCACTCGTCCATCAACAACAGTGCGCAGGTCGCGGAGGATGCCGCAAGCAAGCCGGACCATCTCGTCTACGACCCGCGGCGTCCGAACCTCGACGAGTACCTCAACCGGCCGATCCACGAACTGGCCAAAGGCGACACGGCCCAGGGCACGGTCGCCCCCGAATACGACAACACCATGAGAACGTGCAGCGGCTGCCACGATTCGTCGGCCTCGCACGAGTGGCTCCCCTACCAGGACCGCCACATGCAGGTGCTGGCCTGTGAGACCTGCCACATCCCGACCGCGAACGCACCCGCAGCCGAGCAGTTCGACTGGACGGTCATCCACACCGACGGAACGCCGCGCACGCAAACCCGCGGCGCCAACGGATCCATCGAGAACGCCGCAACCGTGGTAGCGGGTTTCGACCCGGTGATCCTGATCCGATCCGACGATGACGGCGACATCAGCCTCTCCCCCTACAACCTCGTCGCCTCGTGGTACTGGGCACACGGATCCGGCGCCGAAGAACGACCGGTGCGAACCATCGACCTCGAAGCGGCCTACCTCGACGGCGCCGGTGGCTACGACCCGGCGATCGTCGCCGCCTTCGACGCGAACGGCGACGGCGCCATCTCCGAAGCTGAACTCGCGATCGACAACGACCAGAAGCAATCGGTGGTGGCGGCTCGCCTCGCTGCGCTCTCGCTCTCCAATCCTCACATCGTCGGCGAAGTGCAGCCGTACAGCGTCGCGCACGGCGTCGCGGGCGGCGATTGGGCCATCAAGGACTGTCAGGTGTGCCACTCGGGCGATTCGCGCCTGAGCGCAGGAATGCGTCTCGGCACCTACGTCCCCGGTGGTGTGCTCCCCGAATTCGTTGCGGACAGCAACACCGAGAAGACGGGGGTGATGACGATCGCCGACGACGGCTCGCTGATCTATCTGCCGGAGACCACATCGGGCGAGATCGAGGTTCTCGGCAGCGACGTCGCCGGCTGGTCGGACTGGGTCGGCCTTGCTTCGGTGTTGATCGTGCTCATGGGGATCATGATCCACGCCTTCTTCCGATACTGCGCACGGCGCTGCTGGCACCGAGGCTCGGCGATCAAGCACAGCGCGACACAGGACGTCTACCTCTACACGAGGTACGAACGCTTCTGGCACTGGATGCAGGCGGTCGTCATCGGGATCCTGATCTTCAGCGGGATCGTGATTCACTGGCCGACCAGCTCCGCGACGTTCGGTTGGATGATCGTGGCGCACAACGTCACCGCGGCGATTCTGGTTCTCAACGCTCTTGTCGCGCTCGTGGACTCCGTTGCCACCGGCTCGGTGAAGCGCTTCATCCCACACCCGCAGGGCTTCTTCAGCCAGGCGATCGACCAGACCGTCTATTACGCCAAGGGCATCTTCCTGGGCGAGCCGCACCCGCACGAGAAGCGGGTCGGTGCCAGGCTCAACCCGCTCCAGCAGGCCACCTACCTCGTGATCCTCAACATCCTGCTGCCGCTCCAGATCATCACCGGCATCCTCATCTGGGGAGCGCAACGCTGGCCTGAGTTCACCTCGGCTCTCGGCGGTCTCGGATTCCTCTTGCCGTTCCACAACCTCATCGCATGGTTCTTTGCGGCATTCCTCATCCTCCACATCTATCTCACCACCACCGGAGCCACGCCGCTCGCGAGCATCAAAGGCATGGTCACCGGCTGGGAGGAAGTCGAAGTCTCATCCGTCGTAGAGGAGGTGAGCACCTGATGGCCATCAAGCCGGTCGGGCCGTCGGTTCGCAAGGGCAAGGCCCCGAACCCCCGCCCGTTCATGAACCCGTACGCAGCGGGAGTGCTGCTGGGCACCGTGCTCTTCCTCTCGGTGTTGATCACCGGAGACGGCCTCGGCGCGTCGGGGGCCATCCAGCGCATCTGGGCTTGGATCGAGAGCCTGATCGCACCACACCACGTCGACACCAACATCTACCTCGTGGGCTACGCCGGCGGGGATGTGCAGCCGCTCAATCACTGGATCGTGTTCCTCGCCATCGGCACCGTCATCGGCGGCTTGATCTCGGGCCTATTCGGAAGGCGGGTCTACACCGAGATCGTCAAAGGACCGCGGATCAGCAACGGCACCCGCCTGTTCTTCGCTCTCGTCGGCGGCACGCTGGTCGGCTTCGGCGCTCGCTTCGCCAGGGGCTGCACCTCGAGCCAGGGCCTGTCCGGGTCGGCGTTGCTGTCGGTTGGCAGCTGGATCTTCATGATGGCGTTCTTCGGCGGCGCTTTCGTTGTGTCGCCGTTCGTCAAGAAGTTGTGGAACGACTGATGCCATTCCCTCTCGACCTCCACGCCCTCGGCACCCCGCTCACCTACACGGTCTTCACGATCATCGGAATCGGCTTCGGTTTCGCCCTCGAACAGGCCGGATTTGGTCGCAGCACGAAGCTCGCGGGGCAGTTCTACTTCACGGATTTCGCCATGTTCAAGGTGATGTTTACCGCGGTGATCACCGCGATGGTGTTGATTTCGGGAGCGTCAGCCATCGGCATCCTGGACTTCCGCAGTGTCTTCATCCCCGGCACCTACCTATGGCCGGTCGCCATTGGCGGATTCGTCCTCGGCGTGGGGTTCCTCGTCGGTGGGCTCTGTCCCGGCACCTCGATGGTCGGCGCGGCCACGCTCAAACTCGACGCGATGGTGTTCCTCGTCGGCGTGACGATCGGCGTCTTCGTCTTCGGCGAGACCGTTCCCTACTTCATGGACTTCTGGACCACCTCGAATCTCGGACGGTTCACGCTGCCTGAATGGCTCGGCATCCCAACCGGCGTAATCGTGCTGTTCATTGTGTTGTTCGCTCTCTTCCTGTTCTGGGGAGCCGAACAGATCGAGAAGCGAACCATCGACGCCGATCCTGCCGACGCCCCCAAGGCCCGCTACGTCGGCGCCGGGGCGCTCGTTCTGGTGGCGCTCATCGTGTTGTTGATCGGGCAACCTTCCACTGGCGACTACTGGGATGCGGTGGCGGCCGACGAGCAGCCGCGACTCGACAATCGGGAAGTGCAAATCCATTCCGGCGAGCTGCTCGGCCTCATGAACGACTCGTATGTGAACCTGGTCATGCTCGATGTTCGCGACGAGCGCGACTACAACGAGTTCCACTTGCGCGCGGCACAGCAGGTCGACCCGGACCTCGAATCGGTTGAGGCGGTGGCACCAGACCTGATTGGCCTCAACCCGCGCACGGTCATCGTGACCATGAGCAACGGGGAAGAGGATGCCACCGAGGCCTGGAAGACGCTCGTTTCGAACAACGTCATCAACACTTACATCCTCGAGGGCGGCGTCAACGAGTGGCTCGAGATCTTCGGAGAAGACGCGGAGCCACGGCCGGTCGCCTATCCGGACCAGTCAGCGTTCGTGTTCACCGCTGCCCTCGGCGACCGTTGCGTCGCCTCCGATCCCGACGCCCACGGATTCGAACTCATCTACGAACCAAAGGTCGTCATCGCAGCCGCAAGCGCAGTGGTCGGCGGAGGGTGCGGCTGAGTAGGAAGTAGGAAGTAGGAAGTAGGAAGTAGCAAGACGAAAGCACGCTTCATCTGGAGATCCGCCACGGCGCGTGGCCGAAGGGCCCGGTCTTGATACTTGCTACTTGTGTCTTGCTACTGGCCTGCCAAGGCCTCGTTCGCGAGCTTCGCTACCAGCTTGCCGTCTACTTCTTTCCCGCTCTTCATAACGGCGCCGATGACTTGGCCGGTCATCTTGGGGTCGGTGGCACCGAGGCCGGCGATTGCCTGATCGACGAGCGCACGGGTGGCGTCCTCGTCGAGCCTCTGCGGCAGGTAGTCGGACAGGTAGTCGATCTCGAATGCAAGCTTCTGAGCCTGGTCGGCCCCCCGCTCGCCCAACGCCTCATACTCCACACGGGCCTTGTCCATGCGCTTCGTGTAGGTGGCGATCGTCGACAGGTACAACGCATCGTCGACCTCGCCTGAGAATCCGGGCGCTGTCTTGGCAACGGCGACCTCCGACTGAATCTGTCGAATCACGCTGAGAGTGGCCCGATCGCCCGATTTCATGGCCGATTTCTGAGCCTCGACAAGCTGTTCCTGGATCGTCATGTGTCCCAACTCCGTATGGCTGCAAGGAGGGCAACCGGGTCTTTTGGCCCTTATTTACAAATCGTTTGCGCCCTTCCAGGTCGTGGCAATAGACTACCTCCGACCCCGTCGACATATGTTCACACGACAGGGTCCCTTGTGATTTGGTTCACATTCACGGGGCGAATTCAAGACCACCGAAGCCCGCTCGAGGAGAAACACCGTGCTAACTGTCACCGACTGGCGTGAACTGGCCGCCTGTCGCGACTCCGACCCTGACCTGTTCTTCCCCATCGGGACGACGGGTCCCGCCACCGACATGATCCGTCAATCGGTGGCCATCTGCTCAGCCTGCTCGATGCAGGACGAATGTCTCCAGTATGCGCTGGAGACGAACCAGGAAGCCGGCGTCTGGGGTGGTTACCCCGAAGACGACCGCCGCCGTCTCCGGAAGCGCTGGTTGGCCGAGCGTCGCCGCCGCCGTCAGGCCGCGAGTTAGGGCTGCGTCCACCCCATCCCCGTCAGATTCGGTCGCCCGAACCTGCTCCGCAGGCTTCCTACGTATCTCCTGAGAAGCCGACGTCGCGCCGACGCGGCGCCTCGACTTCCAGGAACGCGACCTTCTCGAGCACAATGCCGTGCCGATGCCCACGAGTGTCGGTGACCCAGAGCAACTCCGCGCCCTCGTTGACGGCAGTCTCAAAATCGGTTGCGATGGTGTGTCCCGGTTCGACCTCGATCTCGAGTTCGCGGGTTGCGGACATTCCAAAATGGACTTTTGTGGTCTCGCTGCTCAATTCGGGCATGTCGC
This sequence comes from uncultured Acidimicrobiaceae bacterium, assembly GCA_964581295.1. Classification (GTDB taxonomy): domain Bacteria; phylum Actinomycetota; class Acidimicrobiia; order Spongiisociales; family UBA5794; genus JAHEEL01. The sequence continues at coordinate 3,358 of CAZONX010000072.1, read as the reverse complement.
CATATCTCCTCGGTGATGCGTTCGGATGATCAGTTGTTGATGATAAGTTCGGGATGCGTCCGAGCTTTCGGCTTGCGCTCTTCGACGATCTCGGCCAGACGATCGAACGCAGCGACGGCCTCGCCTTCAGGATCGACCGCCACGGCAGGGAGCCCTCGATCGGCGCCTTCCCGAACCGCAGGCACCAACGGTACCTGAACCAGCAGGTCGGTCGACAGATACTCGGCGAGGGCCTCGCCTCCGCCCTGGCCGAAGATCGTGTAGCGGGTGCCGTCGTCGCCCATGAACCACGACATGTTCTCCACGACGCCGAGGACCTCCTGATTGACCTTCTCCGCCATGAGACCGGCCTTGACCGCAACCCGCTCAGCAGTCGGCTGAGGGGTCGTGACCACGATGGTCTCGGACATCGGGAGGAACTGGCTGAGCGATATCGCAACGTCACCGGTGCCGGGAGGCATGTCGATCAGGAGGAAGTCCGGTTCGTCCCACAGCACGTCGACGAGGAACTGTTCGAGGGCCTTGTGCAGCATCGGACCGCGCCAGATGACGGCTTGGTCTGGAGCGATGAAGAAGTCCATCGACATGATCGCCACTCCGTAGGCCTGCGGGGGAACCAGCATCTCGTCGAGCACGACCGGTTGGCGGTCGATGCCCAGCATCTTCGGGATCGAGTAACCCCAGACATCCGCATCGATGAGACCGACCTGGTGACCCCTGGCCGCGAGCGCAACCGCAAGGTTGGCGGACACCGACGACTTGCCAACGCCTCCCTTGCCGGAAGAGATCGCAATGACCCGCGTTTTGGAACCAGCCTTGCCGATCGTCACCTCACGGGTTTCGCCCCCGCGGACCTTCTGCACCACGCCGGCGCGGTCCTTGTCGCTCATGTTCGTGAACTCGACGCCGACGGCAGTGACGCCCTCAACACTCATCGCGGCGGCCGTGACGTCGGCCGTAATCGTGTCCTTCAGCGGACAACCGGGAACGGTGAGCGCCACCATCACTTGGACCCGGCCGTCGGGGCCGATGGTCACGTCACGAAGCATTCCCAGGTCTTCCAAGCCACGATGCAATTCAGGATCCTGAACCGCTCCGATCGCGGCCCGGAGTGCGTCGACATCCACCACGAACAACTCCTATCGAGATAGTGGATAGAAACTATAGTGAGGGCCGGTCCTCCAGAATCTCGACAGGAACGGCATGGATACCGAAGCGTTCGATCAACAGGTCTCCGACCTCGCCGCCACGCTTGGCGATGCGACGCGTCGTGGGATCTACGTGACCGTGCGCGAGTCTCTCGAGCCCGCGACCGCTTCTCAGATCGCCGTCCTCTTCGATATCCATTCGAACGTCGCCCGGCACCATCTCGATCGTCTTGTCGCCGACGGGTATCTCCAGGTCACCCGCAAACGGCCCTCCGGCCGAACCGGTCCGGGAGCGGGCCGCCCGGCGAAGCACTACGAGCCAACCCGAAAGAATGTCTCGGTCCAATTCCCCGCCCGGCGATATGACCTACTCACCGAATTGCTCCTGCGGGTCATCGAACGCGTCGCACCGGAGAACGCCACGGAGATCGCAGACGAGGTCGGGCGCGAATACGGGCGGGAGCTCGCCGCTGAGATCGGCTTCCCCGATGAGTCCGGCTACGAAGCCGCCGCGGTCGCCGTCGCCAAGGCGCTCATGGGCGTGGGGTTCGAAGTCGAGGCACAGCCGGGCGAACACCAGCTCGTGACGCGATTCTGCCCCTTCGGCGAATCAGCAAAGAACCATCCCGCAATTGTGTGCCAGCTCGACCAGGGACTCGTGTCCGGACTGCTCGAGGGCACGACCCAGATCCCCGTAGCCATCGTCAATCCCCACGGCAACGAAGAAGGCGACTGCGTGACGCAGATCTGAGGCAACGGCCAGGAGGAGCGTTCGCCCCAGGTGCGGCGACCCCCGACCTGTGCGACCTGAGCCGCTGATTGTGGTGCGTATCGGGCCCTTGATCCACAGGAGAACCAACGACATGTCGGAATTGCGTGACGGCCTCGCCATCGCTCTCGAAGAGATCGCAACCTACCGCGAGTTGCTCCCCGACTCGCCGGTCGGTCCTTCGTCAACACGGGCCGAGGTGGTCGCCGGACTCGCTCAACCGCTGCCGATGGAAGGAGCGCCTCTCGACGACGTGTTGCGGGAGCTCGTCGAGTCTGCTCGGCCCGGATTGATGGCGTCGGCCGGACCCCGATACTTCGGATTCGTCACCGGCGGGTCCACCGACGCCGCCCTCATTGCCGATGTGCTGGCAGCGGGCTGGGATCAGCTCTCGTTCAACGAAATGAGCTCACCGGCCGCTCTCGCCTTCGAGGATGTTGCCGGCGGTTGGCTGAAGGATCTTCTCGGTATTCCGTCCTCAGCATCCGTCGGTTTCGTGACTGGGGCACAAGCGGCGAACACTGTTGGGCTCACGGCGGCGAGGCTTCACGTGCTGCGTGAGCACGGCTGGGATGTGGGCCGCGATGGTCTCAACGGAGCGCCGCGCGTGCGAATTGTGGCCGGCGCCGAACGCCATGCGACCATCGACCGGACGTTGCGTTTGTTGGGGCTCGGCGAGACTGCTCTCGAGTTGGTCCCGGTGAGACCCGACGGTGCCATGGATGCTGAAGCCCTCGATGGCGTGCTCAGAAACGGGGCTGCCGGGCCGACGATTGTCTGCGCCCAGTCCGGGAACGTGAACACAGGTGCGTTCGATGACCTGCGACGAATCTGCACGGTGGCCAAGCAGCATGGGGCCTGGGTCCACGTCGACGGGGCGTTCGGTCTGTGGGCAGGGGCAAGTTCTGCCCTCAGGCACTACATCGACGGCCTTGAGCTCGCGGACTCGTGGGGATGCGACGGACACAAGTGGCTCAACGTGCCCTACGACTCTGGCTACGCGTTCTGCGCACAGCCCGAAGTCCATGCAACTGCGATGGGCTACACCGCCTCCTACCTGACCGGCCAGGAGGAAGGAAGACACTTCGGCGGAGGCGACTTCGTATTGGAATCCTCCCGACGCGCTCGTGGCTTCGCCACCTGGGCAGCTCTGCGAAGCCTCGGTCATTCCGGGGTGGAGGACCTCGTCGACCGGTGCTGTGCCTTGGCTCGCCGATTCGCAGATGGACTCAGCGCCATAGACGGCGTCGACGTCGTCAACGATGTGGTGCTCAACCAGATCCTTGTCCGCGTCGGCGACGAACCGACGACAGATCGGGTTGCGAATGAGGTTCAAGACGGTGGAGAAGCCTGGCTGGGAGCCACGACGTGGCGCGGCGAGCGCCTCCTCCGGATATCGATATCCAATTGGTCCACGACACCAGCGGACATCGACCGATCG
>CAZONX010000071.1:0-11076 GCA_964581295.1 uncultured Acidimicrobiaceae bacterium | reverse complement strand
GTGAGGTGAGATCCCTCGGCGTCTGCAAACCTCTGGGCGTACTCTCGGCGAACGATGGGGTGGCGGGTCCAGGCCCAGAGGATCATGTTCTGGTCGGGTCGGGGATCCACGAGATTCGTCCATCGCTCGCGGTTGTCGTTCCAGAGCCGCTCGCCCCGAGCGATCCGTCCGAGGGTCCGCGGCACGATGCGGCGCATGGTTTCGGAGCGGGGCAGGTCGAGCCACACGATCGTGTCGGCCCGGGGCCAGACGATGTCGGCAATGCCCTGGCTGGTGTAGTTGCCGTCGACGACCCAAGCGTCGCGATCCGTGAACGCGGTCACGGCATCCTGGAACTCCTCGATCGGCAACCCAACCCAGTTCGGCTGATGGAAGACGGAATCCAGTTCGAGATGCGGAATGCCGAGGGCCTCGGCGACGCTGGCCGCCACCGTCGTCTTCCCCGAACCCGAGCAGCCCACAACGGCAATACGATCCATGCCGAGGATTCTGCCGTGTTACAGCGCGGTAAGGTCGCCGAATGAGTTGGATCGACACCGCCGACGATGACGCCTGGGACGGCGATCTGGCGCCACTGCATGAGCGTGTTGCAGACCCGCGCACCGGACGGGTTGATCACATCATGGCGATCCATTCGCTCAACCCGCAAGGACTCGCAGCGCACGACGCCCTCTACCGCTCCGCCATGCGTGGCACCGCGACCTTGCGCAAGGTCGACCGGGAGATGATCGCCCTCGTCGTCAGCTCGGCCAACGAGTGCCACTACTGAGTGGCCCATCACCGACGCGGTCTGCGTCGACTGCTCAAGGATGACGATCTGCTCGCCGCCATCGAGAACGACTGGACGACGGCTGATCTTGGTGAGCGGAGGCTTGCCATGCTCGGCTACGCCGAACGGCTCACCCGGACCCCAGCCAAGATGTCACCAGCCGACGTTGATGCGCTCCGGGCGGTCGGCTTCACGGATCGCGACATCCTCGACATCGTCGAGGTGACTGCGTACTACGCATACGTCAACCGCATCGCCGACGGACTCGGCGTCACCCTCGAACCATGGACAGAAGATGACTGACCACAACGAACTTGCTCGCTCGATCCATGCATCGCTCCCGGTAGTCGACGGCCACAACGACCTTCCGTGGGAGCTGCGGACCCGGGCAGGATCGGATCTCGACGTCGACGACCCGTGTCTCGCGCTCCCCGGCTATCACACCGACATGCCCCGCATGGCCGAAGGCGGCGTCGGTTGCCAGTTCTGGTCGGTGTACGTGCCGGCGTGGGACCCAACGCCGCTGCGAACCACGCTGGAACAGATCGACCTGGTTCACAGGATGACCGACCGCTGCGACCAGCTGGTGCGCGCCGACTCTGCGACTGATGTGGAAAACGCGCGTCGGCAGGGCAAGACGGCTTCCCTGATGGGCGCCGAAGGCGGCCACGCAATTGAGAACTCCCTTGCCGCCCTGAGGACACTGCGGCGCCTCGGCGTCCGCTACATGACGCTCACTCACGCCGACACCCTCGACTGGGCGGACTCGGCAACCGACGAGGCGCGCCACGGCGGCATGACCAGGTTCGGCGAGGAGGTCGTCCGAGAGATGAACCGGATCGGTATGATCGTCGATATCTCCCATGTGTCGGCCGACACGATGCGCCACGCGCTGTCGGTCACCGCCCGGCCGATCATGGCATCGCACTCGAACGCACTGTCGATCGCTCCACATCCCCGCAACGTCCCCGATGACGTGCTGGAGGCGGTGCGCGACAACAACGGTGTGGTGATGGTCAACTTCTATCCGGCCTTCGTGAACCGTGAAGCCGCAGCCCAGGCGATCAACAAGTTCGACATGGCGCGCGACCTGATGGCCGAACTCGGCGATGCCGTTGCCGTGGAAACCGAGATAGCCGCGATGCTCGAGGCCAACCCGTATCCGGATGTTCCGTTGTCGGAAGTGGTCGACCACATCGAGTACATCGCGAACGTCGCCGGTGTTACCCACGTGGGGATTGGATCCGACTACGACGGAGTCGACGCCATGCCCGTCGGCCTCGAAGATGTCTCCACCTACCCCGCCATCACCGTCGAACTCCTCGATCGTGGCTGGTCCGAACCGGACATCCGTGCGGTCCTCGGAGAGAATGCGCTGCGGGTCCTCGCCGCCAATGACGGACCGAGTGCACGAAGCTAGGACGAAGCTCGGTCGTCGACGGTCCAGCCCACCGCCAACACTCAGGCCACTCGCTATCGCGCAATCCGCGGGTGGTGATGGATCGCTGTCGCACTCGCCAGCTAGGGCACAGTCGTGGTGGTCGTGCTCGATGTGGTGGTCGTGCTCGATGTGGTGGTCGTGCTCGATGTGGTGGTCGTGCTCGTTGGCTCAATCGTGGTCGTGGTCGTGGTCGTGGTCGTTGGCTCGATCGTCGTCGTGGTCGTTGGCTCGATCGTCGTCGTGGTTGTCGTCGAATCGTCGGGCACGCTCGTGGTCGTGGTGTCCTCCGGCTCGGTTGTCGTCGGCGATACTGACGGTGGCTTCGAGCAGCGGACCGACCCGGGCGCCGTAGCGCATGAGGCGACCTCGAACTTCTTCGGTGAACCGCGATACCGCCACGTAAACGGCTGCTTCTCGACCGTTCCGTCGGGATAAGTGATCACCCGCGTCACCACCACCGTCCAACCCTCCGTGCCTCGCTTGACGACGCGTTCGACACCGGGGTCGAGCGCCGGGTTCTCTTCGTAGATCACCCGCGGGTCGGTGTAGTTGAACCGGTCGGATCGCTCTGATGCCACCTTCAACCCGCCGTTGTTCCCATAGAACAGCACGGTGATGGACGAGCCGGTGCTGGCCGTCCGGATGATGACCGGAGCGTCAGAGTCGTTGCGGAATACCACGTCGGGGCCCGGGAACCCGAGGGTCGCCTCACGTCCCTCCGGATACTTGGAGAAGTAGATGCTGTGCGGCTGGTGCTCAAGGTCCTCATAGCCGCCGAAGAACACGGCGTTGTAGAAGGTCGTGCCGAACTGGCTCACACCGCCGCCGACATTCGTGGGGCTGTCACAGCAGTAGACGTCGCCGTTGATGATTGCGCCGTCGCGCACGTAGCCCTTGGCTTCGGTGCGGCGGCCGACCTTGTCGTTGATCGAGAACGTCTCGCCGGGCCAGACGATCGACCCATCGACGGTCTTCGCCATCAGACGGATGTTGGTGACACGTGGCTGACCCGAAGTGAACTTCGTCCGGAAGCTCGATACCAAGCCGAGTTCGCCCCATGCCTCAACCTCTTCCGCGGTGATGTCCGGCTCAACGTCGGCAACCATCGGGAGCACGCCGCGGCCACCGTTGAGCGCAGCCTCGTACAGCGCCTCGGTGAGCGCATCGATGTCGACGCGCGTGCCGTTCTCCGGCGGAACAACCGTGACCCGGCCCGACGCCACACTGACGTCGATGTCGACCTCGACCGGAGCCTGCTCGAACTCGCCAAGTCGCTCTTCGAGAGTGGCGGCGACTCGATCGGCATCAAGCGCGATGTCGATGCGTCCGGGCGCCGTCGACACGACATCGATTGCAACCGCAGCGGCAATGTCGTCCGGCCCGACAATGAGCGTGGCTTCGAACTCGGAGTTGATCAGCATGACCGACCGCTCGAGCAGCGTGTTGATCGTCGCAGCCGCGGCATCGAAGTCGGCTCGCGTGAGCGTGGGAGGTCGGTCAATGAGCGGTATCTCGTGCTCGTCGTGCTGACCGCTCACGATCGCATCTCGGACCACGAGGCGGGCCGCATCTCGGTCGATCCGCAGACCGGCCCTCGGATAGACGATGCTCGCCGCTCCGTCGAGAACCCCGATGTCTCCTTCGAATGCCGGTGTCCGGATCGCTTCGACTTCCCACTGGTCGAGGAGGAGGTCGATCGCCTCTTCGTCGACCTCGACCGCCAGGGGGATGTCGGTTGTCGCTCCGAAGCCTTCGATCCATGGAAGAAAGCCGTCAAAGAACCCGTGGTCGTCCGACGCGATCGCCGTCTCCAGCCCCGAGTCGAGGTCGATCACCAAGCCAACATCATCCGGTGTGAGGGCGAAGGTTCTACCGTTGACTACGAAGAGATAAGGGTCACCGTAGAAATCGTTCTGATAGGTACGGACCGCCGTAGACGCCTCTTCCGGCGCGAGACCGGCAACATCGACGCCGGCAATCGAAACGTTGCGGGGCAGCATTCCGGCGTTTGCGGAGCGATCGGCTGCGTACACCGCGATCGGAAGCAACAGGATCAACAGCGGAGCCAATACAAGGAGTGCAGTTCTCCCAATCCTCATTGTGATGGAACACCCTCCGGAACGCCGCGACATCGTCCCCGGCCGCGGCCGGACAACAAAGGGTATCTCGGCCGCCCACAACCGAACCTTGAGGCCGATCAGGTGCCGGCCGCCGGGTAACCGCCGAGAAGAGTGAGGCGTGCCCTCCTCCGCAGAGAGCGGAGGAGGGCGCGTGGTGTCCCTACTGGGCCGCCCGCATCTTCGCCAGAGCGGCGTGGGCAGCGTTGACGAGGGGGTGGACCGTCGGAGCCGGGCCCAGCAGCGGGTGGGTCGCTATCTGCATCATGTCGAGCTCGCGTACCGTGGTCTTCTTCTGGATCGCCACGGCAATCACGTTGATCAGCTCGCCGACGGACGGCCCGCCCGACGCCTGGCCACCAAGCAGGATCCCCGACTGGTCGGCAAAGACCAGCTTCACTTTCATTGGCATAGCCCCTGGCAACACGCCCGGATGGCGGTCCGGCGCCTCTGCCGTCGCACATACATAGCGGAACCCCTCGGCTTCACTGGTGCGGCACGTCATGCCGGCGCTGGCATAGGCAACGCCGTTGATCTGCGTGGAGAACGCTGAGATCGTTCCAGGGATCTGGCGAAGAACTCGGATTCCATACAGGTTGGTTCCGGCCACGCGTGCCTCGGCGGTCGCCGTGGAAGCAAGCCACACCGGCACAGCCTTGCGCGTAAAGAAGTCCCGCTTCTCAGCGCAGTCGCCGACCGCGAACACCCCATCCACGCTCGTCCGCATGTAGTCGTCGACCCAGATCGACCCGTTGCCGGCGAGGCGGAGCCCGGCGTTGGCTGCCAAATCCACGGACGGCTTCGCCCCGATGCTCACCAGCACGGCGTCCGCTGCGAGCGCTTCGCCGGTATCGAGGACGACTGACTCAACGCGGTCGGAACCCTTGATCGATGTGACCATGACCGCGGTGTGTACGACGACGCCCTTCTTCTCGAGGTTCAGCCGCACGTCATCGCAGAACTCCGCATCGAATGCTGCGGGGAGGAGATCCGGCATCATCTCGACGAGATGAACCTCGATGCCGTCCATATCGGCCAGTTCATCGGCAAACTCTGCGCCGATGAATCCACCGCCGACAATCACCACGCTGCGGCACTGCTCGAACTGCTCGCGCAGGGCGAGGACGTCGGCCATGCTCTTGCGGATCGTGAACACACCCTCGCGGTCGATGCCAGGAATCGGCGGAAGCACCACATCAGTTCCGGTAGCGAGCACGAGCTTCTCGAACGTGTAGGTCTGTCCGCTGGCGAGTGTGATCTCGTGAGCCTCGGCGTCCAGCCCGACGACCTTGTCGACCACGATGTCCACGCCGGCGTTCTCCAGCGGCATGTTGCCCATCACGTTCTTCGTGGGATCGTCCATGGTGTCGACCATGTAGGGGATGGCGCACGGGATCACCCCATCACCGATCTCCTTGATGAGCAAGACGCTCTTGTCCGGGTAAACGCTCTTGGCTGTCACAGCCGTTATCAGGCCGGCGGGTCCGCCGCCGACAACGATGACGTCCTGGTTCATGTTCCGCTCCTTCTGGGCTCACCGACCGAGCGGAGCACTCGGCTCCATCACCGATGGTTGGACCCGCCCAATATGGAGCGCGAATACCGTCGATCCCGGTCGTACCAACCCCAAACGGTAGGAAGGGATTGAGCCCCCCGAACCGCCCAGAACCCCCGCTAGGGGCCAAGGACGGTGGTTTCCCATTTGAGCCGGACCGGGCGTGTTTGCGGCGCGAGACAGAAGAAAGAGCGAAGACCCGAGTAGCAAGTAGCAAGACAGAAGCAGAATCCACCATGGGACCTGTCCCAACGCCCAAACCGAGGGGTCCGGTCTTGATACTTGCTACTTGTGTCTTTCTACTGCCCGCGCGTCCCGGCCATGTCGCGCAGGACCATGTGGAGGATTCCGCCGTGGCGGAGGTAGTCGACTTCGATGGGTGTGTCGCACCGGACCATGGCTTCGAATTCGACGACCTCGCCGTCGGTCTTGGTGGCGGCGACGGTGACGTGCTGGCGCGGAGTCAGGGTGTCGTCGACTGCGACGGCGAAACTCTCGGTGCCATCGAGTCCGAGCGTTTCGGCGCTCTCCCCTTCCACGTAGGTCAGGGGCAGTACGCCCATCATCACGAGGTTCGATCGGTGGATTCGCTCATAGCTCTCGGCGATGACGGCCTTCACCCCGAGCAGGAAGGTCCCCTTCGCCGCCCAGTCACGTGACGAACCCATGCCGTAGTCCTTGCCGGCGAGCACGACGAGCGGCACGCCCTCGGCCTGGTAGTGCATCGATGCGTCGTACACCGGCTTGACCTCATCGTCAAGGAAGTCGAGCGTCCATCCGCCCTCGGTTCCGGGCGCCAGTTGGTTGCGCACGCGCACGTTGGCGAATGTTCCGCGGGTCATCACTCGGTCGTTGCCGCGGCGCGACCCGTAGCTGTTGAACATCGCCGGTTCGACGCCCTGCGAGATCAGGTAGCGGCCTGCCGGAGTGTCGGCGGAAATCGCACCAGCCGGGCTGATGTGATCGGTGGTGACCGAGTCGCCGAGCTTGAGCAGCACTCGCGCATCGTCGATGGGCGTTATCGGCGTCGGGTTGGGCGCGAGGTCCACGAAGAAGGGCGGCTCCTGAACATACGTCGAGCTCGAATCCCACGAGTAGATCGCTTCGGACCCGGATTTGACGGCTCGCCATTCGTCAGACCCGTCAAAGACGGCGCCGTACTCAGTGGTGAACTGGTCCCGGTCGACCGACGCTGCGACGACTTCGGCGACCTCGGCCTGGGTCGGCCAGAGGTCCTTGAGGAAGACGTCGTTCCCGTCGCGGTCGATGCCCAGCGGTTCCGAGGACAGATCGATGTCGACCGTCCCTGCGATCGCATAGGCCACAACGAGGGGTGGCGAAGCGAGGTAGTTGGCGCGTACGTGCGGGCTGATGCGTCCCTCGAAGTTGCGGTTCCCGGACAGCACGGACGTCACCACGAGGTTCGCTTCTTCCACGCCGGCGGCGACCGGGGCTGGGAGCGGGCCGGAGTTGCCGATGCACGTGGTGCACCCGTAGCCGACCGTCCAGAACCCGACCGCGTCGAGGTCCTCGAGCAACCCGGCCTTGGTGAGATAGTCCGTGACGACCTTCGATCCGGGCGCCAGCGACGTCTTGACCCACGGCTTGCGCTTGAGACCGCGCTCGTTGGCCTTCTTGGCAACGAGACCGGCTCCGATCATGACCTCCGGATTGGACGTGTTCGTGCACGACGTGATTGCGGCGATCACCACATTGCCGTCCCCGAGTTCGAACGTCTCGTCTTCGGACGTGACGGTCGCGGTGGTCCCTGCGACGGCGCCGTCGGGACGCAGGCCGCCCTCGAGGTCGACATGCCATTGGACCTTCATCTGGTCGAGGTCGATGCGGTCCTGCGGACGGGTGGGTCCGGCGAGGGACGTGACGATCGTTCCGAGGTCAAGCTCGAGCTGCGAGCTGTAGGCGATTGAGCGGCTCTCGTCACGCCACATGCCCTGTTCCTTGTTGTACTGCTCGACGGTCGCTATCAACGCTTCGTCGCGTCCGGAGAGCCGCATGTAGTCGAGGACCTGGCTATCGACCGGGAAGAACCCGACTGTCGCCCCATACTCGGGCGCCATGTTGGCGATCGTTGCCCGATTCGCCACCGGCATCTGGTCGAGGGCCGGCCCGAAGTACTCGACGAACTTCCCGACGACGCCGTGCTCGCGCAGCATCTCTGTGATGCGCAGTACGAGATCGGTCGCGGTTGCGCCGTCCGGCAATGTGCCGGTGAGGCGGAAGCCGACCACCTCGGGGAGCAGCATGTAGATCGGCTGGCCGACCATCACCGCCTCGGCCTCAATCCCGCCGACGCCCCACCCCACCACACCAAGGCCATTGATCATCGTCGTGTGTGAATCGGTGCCGACCAGGGAGTCCGGGTAGAGCACGCCATCGTGATCCCAGACGACCTTGGCGAGATACTCGAGGTTCACCTGGTGCACGATGCCGGTCGCAGGGGGAACCACGCGGAAGTCGTCAAATGCGGCTTGCCCCCACTTGAGGAACTCGTAGCGCTCCATGTTGCGGCCGAACTCCATCTCCGAGTTGATCCGCAGGGCGTCGGCCGAGTTGAAGGCGTCGACCTGGACGGAATGGTCGACGACGAGATCCGCAGGCACCTGGGGGTTGACCTTCTCGGCGGACGACTCGTCTCCGGTCATCCGCACCACGGCCGACCGCATTGCAGCGAGGTCGACGACCGCCGGGACCCCGGTGAAGTCTTGGAGGACGACGCGTGCCGGCTTGTAAGCAATCTCCGTCTCCCCAACGTCGGTCGCGATGTAGCGCCCAACCGCGTGGACGTCGCTGTCGGTGACCACCCGGCCGTCGTGATTGCGCAGCACCGACTCGAGCAGCACCTTGATCGAATAAGGCAGGCTGTCGATGTCGCCGATCGCCGCGAGCGAGTCGAGACGGTAGATGACCCGTTCACCGAGCGGCGTGGTGATTGTGCGGCGGGCGTCGAAGGGATCGTGGGATTGGGCCATGGTGTGTCCTCGCAGGCATCTCGCGGTCGGGCTGTCGGAACCAGACCATCATATCCATGGCGTGTGCGGTCTTTCGGCCGCCGCCTCAGCGCAATCGCACAAGGGCTCTGGCTCGGCTGGCTATCGGGGTTCGGCAGGTATCGTCCGACCATGATCGGTCGAACCTCCCCGCGCCGCATTCGCCTCGGCCTCATTGCGATGTTTGCGGTTCTCTCTCTTGTTGCAGCGGCCTGCTCCGACTCTGGGTCTACCGGCAATGACCTCCCGGATCTCAGCGATGTTCCCGGGTCCGAAGACACGCCGACGCACGGCGAGATGGCGGCGGACTTCTCGGTCGCCACGCTCGATGGTGCCGGCTTCACGCTATCCGAGCACCTCGCCGACGATGGCCGCCCGGTATTTCTCAACATGTGGGCATCGTGGTGTCCACCGTGCAAGGCGGAGATGCCCGACATCAACGCCGCTTCGGAAGCCCACCAAGAGGTGAAGTTCGTCGGCATTTCGGTCAACGATGATGCGTCCGCCGCCGCGGACTTCGCAACATCGACAGGGATCCGCTACACGATCGGTTTCGACGAGGACGGGGCCGTCGCCGATGTCTATCAAGTGCGTGGGCTTCCGGCGACCTACATCATCTCGTCGGAGGGCGTCATCCTCGAACAGGTCTTCGGCGCGGTGTCCGAGGCAGACATCGAAGAGAAGCTCTCGACCTGGTTCTCGTAGGTCAGCGGCCGCGCCACCGCGGGTCGCGCTTGTCGAGGAACGCCTGCACACCCTCCTGTGCGTCCTCGGTTCCTGCGACCGCCGTGAGGCCGATGTGAAGGTGGTCAAGCGCCGTGTCGAGGCCCATGTCTTCTGTGGCGTAGAACGCCGCCTTCCCGAGAGCCACTGCTGCCGGACTCTGGTTTGCCAGCGCAATCGCCATTTCGGTGACGGCCCGATCAAGCTCCTCGGCCGGCACGGCGCGGTTGATGATGCCCACCACCGCCGCCTCTGAGGCATCGAGCCGCCGCCCGGTCAGCATCATTTCGAAGAGGAGTCGGCGCGGCACCAGCGGCTTCAGCACCGCTGTGATCATCATCGGCCACAGCCCGACGGCGATCTCGGGCGTCCCGAAGGTCGCGTGCTCTGCCGCAATCGCAATGTCGCACGCCGCAACAAGGCCGAGGCCGCCACCGAGCGCGTGGCCGTTCACGCGTGCGATGATCGGCTTGGAGCACCGGCGCATGGCACGGATCAGATCTGCAAGTGCACCGCGATCTCCGTGACCGGCGAGCGGCTCGTCGACGAATCCGCCGGACAGGTCGCCGCCTGCGCAGAACACCCGATCACCGGCGCCGGTGAGCACCACGACCCGCACGTCGCCGTCGGCGCACGCCGACCACAACGCCGCCGAGAGCTCTGCCATCGCATCATTCGAGAGGGCGTTGCGCCGGTCGGGATTATCGATCGTGATGGTGGAGACGGGTCCGTCGACCGATTGCCGGATCATGAGAGCAAGCTACCAGCCTCCAGCTATCAGCTGCCAGCTTGACTTCGACCAGACGGTCTTCTGGCCGGTCGCTGGAACCTGGCCGCTGGAAGCTGATTCTTCGCTACCGTTCAAGGGTGCTCTGGATGTTGCTTGTGCTGGTCATTGCGATCGCCGTTGGGCTTGCTCGAGGGGGGAAACTCTCGAACCTGACGGAGATCGGTGTGCGCGCGTGGTGGCTGCTCATCATTGGGTTCGGATTGCAGCTCGGAGCCACGTTCCTGCCGCGTTTGAGCCAGAGCCTCGCCGTCGGTTTGATCCTCGCGTCCTACGTCGTGCTGCTCGTGTTCGTGCTCCTCAACCGCCAGATGGCGGGTCTCTGGGTCGCCGGTCTCGGTGTGCTCATGAATTTCACCGTGATCGCGGCGAATGGCGGGATGCCCGTGATGCTCGAAGCCGTCAAGTTTGCCGGAGGCGCGACGGACATCGCTCTGGGTGCAAAGCACGTGGTACTCACCGAGGACACCCATCTCGCGTTCCTCGCGGACGTCATCCCTCTCCCCCGAAGCGTCATCTCAATGGGCGACGTGTTCCTCGCAATCGGAGTCGGGGTGTTCCTCGAGGACCAGGTGAGGCGTCCCGTCCGGCTGTTCGCCCATCGCGTGCAAGGGACGCCAGGTTCGGCCGCGGAGCGGTGAGCAGCTAGCCACCGGCTGCTCTCGTCTCCACCACG
>CAZONX010000070.1:0-11158 GCA_964581295.1 uncultured Acidimicrobiaceae bacterium | reverse complement strand
TCGCGCTGACGGCTGAGCTCCTCGATTTCCGCCTCGTCCTCGGGGTCGTCGGGCACGGCCCATAGGCGCGCGTCGTCGACGGCCGCCGTGGCCTCGGAGAGACGCCCTTCGAGCGTCTTGAGTCGCGCCTTCGCATCCGCGAGGGCTTCCTCGGCCTCCGCCAGCGTGACGTGGTGTCCGGATTCGGGTCCTGCGAGCAGATCGACCGGCTCGCCTGCCAGCACCGCCGCGGTCATCGGCAAGCGCCGAAGCAAGAGGTCCAGGTCGCCGCCGAGTGCGTCGAGTGTGTCGTCCCCACGGATCCGCATGGTGACGAGCGCCAGCGCGGCATCTGCGCAGGCATTCACGATTGCTGCCTGATCCGGATCGATGAGGCAGACGGCCTCGGCCTCGATTCGCGCCTCGGCAAGCATGTCTTTCAGATCGGATCGTGTCTGGACGACGCCGTCCGCCGTCGCAGCAGCGAGCACTCGGATCTTTGCCCTCGACCACTCCGAAGTGCGCGTGAACAGGTAGGCCGTGAGCAGTGCGAGCCGACTCGAGTCGTCATTGCTCCACCAGACGTCGATTCGCCGATTCCGCTTTGACCGCGCCGACAGCGCCCCCCACCGCTGCTCGTCGCTCGACATCGTGACGACGTTGACTCCGAGGCGGGCCACGTCGCGCAGCGACCGCACATACAGGACACGGCGATCGTCGTCCGGGCTCTCTGGCCATCCGAACAGCGCGGTGTTGGCCTTCAGGCCACCGACGCCGAACGACTGCACGACAACCGGGAGCGCTTCCATCCCGTCGGCAGCGAGCACGACTCGGGAGTACACGTCGATCCCGAGCGCGTCGATCTCAGATCTCAATTCGGCTGCCGCGGCATCGCGTTCTCTGCGCATGACCGCTCCTTCACCCTGGAGCACGCGCATTGCCACGGTGAGGCCGCTCCCGCCTTCGATCCAGGAAGCGAACCGGATGAGCCGCTCGCGACGATTGGGGTCCGCCGAGAATGCGAGGATCTGGGGTCGCCAGTTCCTGGCGTGCTGCTCCTCTTTCGATAGGGCCCGGATGTTCTCCGTTGCGCGCTGGAAGTGATGCGACGACGCAGAGTCGGCCCACCGCTCCGGCGCCTCTCGCCGAGACAGGTATTGGTAGACGACGAACATGACGGCAAGGGCAGCTGCGCCTGCAACGACGTTGATGGCCAGCATGGCGCCGAGGCACGCAACCGCTCCAAGGAGGCTGAGCCGCTTGTCGAAGAACCGGAACCGCGGACGGAACGCCGGGCTCTTTGCCCGCGCCTCCCAATAGGTGGCGTAGTTGAGCAAACCGTAGGAGATGAGGAAGAACATCGAGACGACGGCCGCAATGGCGTCGAGGCTTCCGAGGCCGAGCGTGAGCACGGCAATAACCAGCGAGAGCAGCGCTGCCGGGCGAGGATTCGCCTGCGGACCATGGCCTTTGGCGAAGACGCTGAGCATGGGGAACACGCGATCCGACGCCAACGATTGGAGGATGCGCGGGGCACCGAGGAACGATGCCATCGCCGACGACAGCGTGGCCGCAATCACCCCCATCACGACGAGTGGCCCGATGAAGGCGATCGACCGCATCGCCTCCCCGGCGTCATCGACGAGCTGGAGCTGGGGGAAGGATGCGGCGATGACAAATGCCACCGTGATGTAGACAATGGTGGAGAGGCCGACGGCGGCGAATGTTCCGAGCGGCAGGCTCTTGGCGGGATCCTTGAGGTCCCCCGACATGCTCACGCCCTGGGTGAAGCCGGTCACCGCCGGGAAGAAGATCGCGAAGACCGCCCAGAAACCGAGTGCCTCCGGCGGCGGCGACCACGACTGATCCAAGATCACGGATTCAACGGAGCCGAAGGCTCCCGCGTAGAACGAGAGCAGGGCGGCGACGAGGAACGCCATGACTACGAATTGGAATCGGCTCGCCACGTCGGCGCCGGCCCACGTGAACCCGAAGAGGATGAGAACCGCCACCAGCGCGATTGCCTGCACGGCGATCTTCGAGTCGAAGCCGAGGAGGTCAGCGGTGACCTCGCCGAAGCCGATGGCGTAGAAGCCCACCGAGACCGATTGGGCCAGGAACAGCACGACGCCGATGGCGCCGCCGAACTCGACGCCGAGGGTGCGCGAGATCAGGTAGTAGTCGCCGCCGCCCCTGACCTCGATGTTGGTTGCGATGGCGGCGAGCGAGATGCTGGTGAGCACCGCAACGCCGGTCGCCAGAGCAATGATCAGCAAGGTTTGCGCCAGGCCGGCGTTGCCGACGACGAACCCCAACCGCAGGAACAGGATGATGCCGAGGATCGTGAGAATCGACGGCGTGAACACCCCGGCAAAGGTGCCGAGTGTCCCCTGCCGTTCGGTGCGTGGAGCTGTCATCCCGCCCATTCTGCCCCAACACGCGTACCCAGGGTTCGCGACGCCCTATTTGGCGTCCCCAGCCCACAGAACGAGGTAGATCGCCGCGCCACGGTCAGTCGGACGACGGCTCCGCTGCCGGCACGTACCGATCGGGCTCCTCGAAGATGTCGAGACCCCGTGATCCCGCGGCGACCCATGTGGTGTGAGGTACGCCCCCGGGGACGAAGTAGGTCTCACCCCGCCCGTACTCGGCGGTCTCGTCACCGATCTGCATCCGCACCGTTCCGCTCAGCACGATCCCCCACTGATCGCCGTGCACGTGTTCGGGGACGATGGCGTCGTCGTCCCGCGCCTCGTAGAACATGACCAGACCACGATCACCCGACGACAGGTAGCAATCGAGCTCGGTGTCGGCGTTGGGATGAGGCAACGTTCGAATGAATGAGGGAAACTCGTTGTCCATATGTGCGGCCTTCTTGCTCGGAGCGATGAGTCCGAGGCTACCCATTCCACGAGGCGCGCCAGTGCCGAAGCCGGCCGGCGTACTTGCCATGGCCGCGGCCCTAGGATCCCCGCATGAACATGACTGCCTCGATCCGCGTCTGCCGCTGCGCTTGTGCGTGTGCGCATTTCGCCGCGGATCGATGTTGCTGTTCCTGAACCCCACCAGACCCTGAAGCACACGGCCCGAGGCGCACCGCCCGGGCCTTTTTCTATGGAGGATTCACATCATGGGAGAGATACACACCGACATCACGACCACCATCGGCCGCACTCCGCTCGTCGAGCTCAAACGCATGTCTCCACCAGGGGGCGGGCGCATCGTCGCCAAGTTGGAGTCGTTCAATCCGCTGTCGAGCGTGAAGGATCGCATCGGGTTGAGCATGGTCGAAGCGGCCGAAGCGGCGGGAGCCATCGCACCAGGCACGACCACGCTGGTAGAGCCAACCAGCGGGAACACGGGCATCGGCCTCGCTTCGGTGGCAGCCGCCAAGGGCTACCGGCTGGTGCTCACCATGCCGGACTCAATGAGTACTGAACGCCGCGATCTTCTGACCCTCCTTGGCGCCGAACTCGTGCTGACCCCCGGCGTCGAAGGGATGAACGGAGCGATCTCGAGGGCCGAGCAGCTCGCTTCGGAGATCCCAGATGCCGTGTTGTTGCGCCAGTTCTCAAATCCGGCCAATCCGGATGTGCACCGACGCACCACCGCAGAGGAGATCTGGGCGGACACCGCCGGGGAGGCAGACATTTTCGTCGCGGGTGTCGGGACCGGAGGCACGATCACCGGCGTGGGAGAGGTGCTCAAGGAGCGCAACCCCGCGATCCGCGTCGTGGCCGTGGAACCCGCTGATTCGCCGGTCCTATCGGGAGGGATGCCGGGACCGCACAAGATCCAGGGCATCGGTGCCGGATTCGTCCCAGACGTGCTGAACACCGATGTCATCGACGAGATCGTGACGGTGGAGAACGACGCTGCCTTCACAGCCGCTCGGTGCCTCGCACGCAGCGAGGGCATTCTTGTCGGCATCTCGAGCGGTGCGGCACTCCACGCTGCCCTCGAAGTCGCCGGGCGACCCGAGATGGAGGGCCGCCTCATCGTCGTCCTGCTGCCGGACACCGGCGAGCGGTATCTGTCGTCGGGCCTGGCCGCCCCAACCGAATCCGAGGAACGATCATGAACCAACGAACTGCACCTCCGCCGAGAGGCCATCGGAAGCCGGCTCGACCGTGGTTGCGCCTCTTCGGTCGCTGGGGCGAGGACGTCCAGGCCATCTTCGATCACGATCCGGCGGCCCGCAGCGTCCCTGAGGTTCTGATCCTGTACCCGGGCTTCCACGCCGTACAAATGCACCGCATCGCGCACCGACTGTGGACACGGGACCGCACGTTCGCGGCTCGATTCGTCAGCCACCTCAATCGCATGTTCACCGGCATTGAGATCCACCCGGGGGCAACAATCGGGCGGCGTTTCGTCATCGACCACGGCATGAGCATCGTGATCGGTGAGACGGCCGAGATCGGCGATGACGTGATGCTCTACCAGGGCGTCACCCTCGGCGGAACCAGCCTCGCACACCGCAAGCGCCATCCGACCATCGCCGATCGTGTGGTCGTCGGGGCGGGAGCGAAAGTGCTCGGTGCCGTGACGGTCGGAACCGGTGCGCGCGTCGGCGCCGGCGCCATCGTGGTGAAGGACGTGCCTGCGGGCGCCACGGTCGTCGGTCTCACGGGCCGTGTGATCGATAAGCACGTGGAAGGGCAGCCTCCGATGACGGTGCATTTGGAGGAGAGCAAGGACGATCACGCGGTTCGGGTGCTCGAGGTACTCGTCGAACGCGTCCAGCAGCTCGAGGAGCGCGTCAACGGCGATGCCCTCAGTGCTCCGCCGGCTGCCGAGGAGTATCTCGTGCAGGGTGCCGGGATCTGAGCCAACCGGCACACCGTCCCGTGCGCTCTATCCGCACTGACGGATCCGAGAACATCCGGGGGTTCTCCCGAAGCCAGGTCGCCTCGTGAGCAATGCAAGAAAGCGACATCGCACGGCTGGGAATCGACGTGCGAAGTCCAACAACACGCGGTCGGCCCCGCATGTGCGGCGACCGCCGCTACCGTTCATCGGCCAGAACTCGGCCCGACAGCGCCCGCAACGTGGATGTGCCTGAACCCGCCGGAGGAGCAACGACGATGCGACGGCCTCGATCTTCCCAAGGTCGGAGTTTGCCGCTCGAGTGGCAGGAACTGCTAACCGAGCGTCTGAGGTGGTGGCCCCTCGTAGACACCGATCAGCAGGCCGTCCTGGAGCAGCTCACCGTCGATTTCATCGCTACGAAGAACTTCGAAGGTTCGCGGGGTTTCCGCCCGTCCGACGACGTGATCGTCACGATTGCAGCGCAAGCCTGCCGCCTGATCGTCGGCCTTGACCTGGGGTGGTATCGGGACGTGACCACCATCATCGTGTACCCGTCGGTGGCCGTTCGGCCGGGCCGGCGACACTTCGACGGAGGTATCGAGAGCGATGGTCCGGCGGCGCTCGCTGGAGAAGCGATGCTTCACGGGCCGGTCATGATCGTCTGGGACGAAGCGCTCGGTGCCACCCGCCACCCCGAACGGGGTCACAACGTCGTGTTTCACGAATTCGCCCACAAGCTCGACATGGCCGACGGATCGGTGAGCGGAGTGCCCCATCTTCGCGATCGGGAAGCGTACCGGCGCTGGGAGCGCGTCATGGGCACGGCCTTGGATGATCTGCGCAGCGGGGAACCTCGGTTCATCGATAGCTACGGAGCAGTCGGCGCGAGCGAACTGTTCGCCGTCGCGACGGAGGCATTCTTCGATGTGCCCCAGAAACTTCGCGATCTCGAGTCCGAGATCTACGACCTCCTGCGAGGCTTCTACCGTCAGGATCCGGCACGACAGGCGGACGGATATCCCTAGCTGAAGATGCGGCGGTAGAGCTGGACGCTGATGGGCGAAGCCACGACGAAGATTCCGATGATCCATGCGAGCGAGAGGGCGATCATGCCTTCGATCGTCTTGCCTGAAGGCAGCGCCTCAATACCGAACGTGAGACCGCGCACGGTCGTTGCGATCACCGAGACCGGCTGGTTTTCGGCGAAGACCTGAAGCCAGCTCGGCATCGACTGCACCGGGACGAACACCGAGCTTGCGAACACGAACGGGAACACCACGAGGAAGCTCGCAGACTGGGCGGCTTCAGGGGTGCGGGCGACCAGCCCAACGGAGGCGAACACCCACGACATCGAGTAGCCGAACATGAGCGCCAGGGTCAGGCCGGCGAGCAGCTGCGGAATCCCGTCGGGGCGGAAACCGATCAGAAAGCCGACGAAGATCATCAGCGTGTTGACGCCGGCGCTGCGAACCAGGTCGGCAAACGTCCGGCCTCCAAGGACGGCACCTCGAGCCATCGGCAGCGAACGGAATCGGTCGATCACCCCCGCAGCAAGATCCTCGGTCAGGCCCGTCGCCGTGTTGGTTGCCCCAAACATGACGGTCTGGACGAGGATTCCGGGTATCAGGAAGTTGATGTAGCTGACGCCCGGGATGGCGATCGCGCCGCCGAACACAAAGGTGAACAGCAGCAGGAACATCACCGGCTGCACGGTGGCGAACAGCAGGAGCTGCGGCATCCGGATCAAGCGCCGCAGATTGCGCTTCGTGATGATCCACACGTCTTTGAGTGCGTGGGCTGGAGTGACTCGCTCCCGCGTTGGCTTGACTGCGGTGGTCGTCATCGCCCCACCTCGCTCTCCAGGACGGGACCGTTCGCCGGCTCCTGCTCCGCGGAATGCCCGGTGATCGACAGGAATACGTCATCGAGTGTCGGCTTGTGGAGCTCGATATCGATGATTGGGACTGCAGCCGCGTCCATCGCCCGAACGACCTCGATCAGCGACTGCGATCCGTTCTCCGCCGGAATCACCAGGAGATCTCGGTCTTCGTCGTGCAGCGGCTCCGACCCCGTCAGGTCCTTGATCGCATCAATGGCCGGCTTGCAGTAGGACTCGTCGACATGCAACTGCACCACGATGCCGCCGATCGTCCCCTTGAGATCCTCGGAAGTTCCCTCGGCGATGAGGCGGCCCTGGTCGATGACCCCGATGGTGTCGGCGAGGAAGTCGGCTTCCTCGAGATACTGTGTCGTGAGCAACAGCGTCGTGCCGCCGCTCACCAGCTCCCTGATTAGCTCCCAGATATCGACGCGTGACCGGGGATCGATCCCCGTGGTCGGCTCATCGAGGAACAGCACCTCCGGACGGCCGACGAGCGACGCGGCGAGGTCGAGGCGACGCCGCATGCCGCCCGAGTAGGTCTGTACCTGACGGTCGGCAGCGTCCACGAGGTTGATTCGTTCCAGCACCTCTTGTGCGCGCACTTCGACCTCGGCCTTCGGCAGGTTGTAGAGCCTGCCGACCATCACCACGTTCTCCCGCCCGGTGAGGAACTCGTCGACGGCCGCGTACTGGCCGCCGAGGCCGATCCTCGTCCGCACGCCGATCGGGTCGGCGACCACGTCGATGCCCTCGACGGTGGCCGTCCCTGAATCGGGTTTGAGCAGCGTGGCGAGGACGCGAATCAGCGTGGTCTTCCCGGCACCATTCGGACCGAGCAGGCCGTAGACCTTGCCCTGCTCAATCGACATCGAGACGCCATCGAGTGCGGGAACCTCTGAATTCTTGAAGGTCTTCGAGACCTTGTCGGCGACGACTGAGAACACCGTTGCTCCTCTGGGATCGTCCAACCACGGTCGCTGCCCGGTGACACACAGGCCGAAGCGACCGCTCGGGCACCGGACCCTAGGCCGCCCGGGTCACTGTTTCGGCACTTCTTTGGCGTACCCAGGGTTCGCCACGCCCTATTTGACGTCCCGAGCCCACAGAATGGGATGGTCTAGCGATCTCCGTGGTTGCGTCGCCGTCCTACTGAGCGCGCTGCGACAACGCCGAGAACCGGGCCGAGGACCAAGAGAAGTACAACGATGGCGCCAACCACAGCGTTGTCCCGGAAGAGATCGCCGAGGCTGGCTTCGTAGCCTTCGTCCGTCCCCGCGTAGATCGCCACGTTCACAGCGGCCACGGCTCCGACGAGCCCTCCCGCGATGCCCCCCACGACGAGATCTGTGATCCAGTTGCGCGTTCTCGACTTCACGTCGCCAGCGTCGTCGTGAACAGCGACGGATGCAAGTCGTCGCCACTCCGTTCGAGGGTTCGGTCAGCCCCGCGAATCTGTCGGTGCCATTCGATACGTTCGAGACATGACCAGAAGCGCCCCTCGAAAGGACCCGATATGGACGCGCAGACGCAGGCTTGGATCGACCAAGAGGATGAGCACAGGGCAGCGGTCATTCGCCGGCACGGCTGGTTCATCCGGTACATCGGCGGCGACGAGTGCAGCAGACCGGCGTGCGACTGCCCGAAGTCCGAGGATCCACCGTTCGCCTACAGCATCGGATTGTTCGGCCTCGCGCATCCCGAGTTGCTCATCTTCGGTGTTCCCCCCGGAACAGCCGCCGGCGTCATCAACGATCTCGGCGAGGGCGTGCGCTCGGGCGAATCGCTGCTCCCCGGTCACCTGGTCAAGTTCGACACATGGCCACATCAAATCATCCCGGAGACGGTCCCGAATCCGGGCGACATCGTGTTCTCGGCCAATCGCTACTACCGGCGGCCGGACGAGTTCTCGGTGCCGGTTCTCCAGCTGACCTATGACGACGAAGAAGGCCGGTTCCCGTGGGACAACGGCTACGTCGCACCGGAGATGCAGCCCAGACCTGGGACATTCACGGCGTGAGCCGACCGCACCAGCACGCGGCACCGCATCGCGATCACCTCCGGGCCCCGTCTCCCCGCCGGCAGAGGATCAGTTCGTAGGGACTGTTCGCGGCGCCGCGGGCGTGCAATAATCGGAAGGCGGACCGAAGGGGCCGATCGTGAGGGCATCGACGCCGAGGCAACGATTCGAGACCGCTGGTCTGTCGATCGACCGGGCGATCTCCACGGTGTCGTCGATGGCTGGTTTGGCGGTGCGGCCCACGGCGTGATCGTATCGGCTACTGCGCTGTCCACGCCCCGTCGACCACCAGCGTGTGGCCCGAAACCATGCCGCCCGCAGGAGATGCCAGATAGAGCACCGCGGCAGCCACGTCGGTCGTCGTGCCGACGCGGCCGATCGGCAGCCGGCTGAGCACGTCGGCGAGGTACTCCGGCTGGTCCAAGCGCTCCGCGGTTCCCGGCGTGTAGATGAAGGTGGGCGCCACCGCATTGACGGTCACACCCCGGCTCGACCACTCGAGCGCCAACACCTTGGTGAGGAGGTTCACCCCACCCTTGCTTGTCGAGTACACCACGTGGTCACGGATGCCGACCACTCCGGCTTGCGAGCCCATGTTGATGATTCGGCCCCGGCCCTGTTCGAGCATGATCCGCCCGGCAGCTTGGCAGGCAAAGAACAGTCCGCGCAGGTTGACGTCCATCATGTCGTCCCAGTCGGCCTCGGTAACGTCTTCTGCCGGGTGGTTCGCCCCAAGCCCTGCGTTATTGACCAGCACGTCGATCGATCCGAAGTGCTCGCGCACTTTTGCGAACGCTTCACTGATCTGGCCGACTTCGCGTATGTCGAGAGCGACCGCCATTGCCTGGCCGCCGTCGGCACGAATCTCGCCAGCCAACTCCTCGAGTGCATCGAGATCGCGGGCGGCCACCGCAACGGACGCTCCAGCATCGGCCAAGGCCTTCGCCAGGTCCCGACCGATGCCCTTGCTCGCTCCAGTGACGACTGCCACCTGTCCGTCAAGCCGAAAGTCTGGATAGTCCATGCGGTTCAGCAGTCCTTCCTCATCGGGCCGGCAGAAGGCGGCGCCCCCAATTCCGTTCTTGCGTAACTATGGGAAGCCGGCTTCCACTATCTACGCAAGAACGGGTTGAGCGGGCTAGAGGCCGAACGCGCGCTTCGCCGCTTCGACGTTGACGCAGCCCAACATCACGCGGTCCCCGGTTGCCATGGTCAGGAGGTACACGTCGGCACCCGCGTCGTAGGCCGTTCGAGCGACGGCGGCGAGTCCGCCAGGCCGGGCCTCCACGGGAACGATGAGTACTTCTCGCTCGTCCACAACGAGCATGTCAGCGTCGGTCAACACCTGTCGCGCTTGTGCAGCGACATCGTCACCGACCACCACATGCACGACGCGGTGGTGCTCTCGGGAGAACGAGACGCCGGCTTCGATGCCGATCCCGGCAGCGCCAAGCGCCTCCCAGGTTTCGGGAACCGCGCCGCCACGCTCCGGAATCATGATCGTTATGTCTCTCATTGTTGCTCCTTCATGGCTCTGGTCTGCGAAATGGTGCTGGTCAATCCGTTGTACTCGACCCGTGGCCCGCAATCTTCGCCAGACCTTGGGATAGGTAGTCTCGTCTCATGCGTCGAGCTCTCGCTCTGGCTGTGCTGGTCGTCGGTGTCGTAGCCGGCGTGCTGCTTCTGGTGCGCCCAGACCCTGGGCCCATCTTGCGATTCGAAGACTCGGTCCCCGACGACTTGCGCGCCGTCGCCGACCAGGCGTGGGACGAATTCCTGGCCGCGCACCCGCAGCGTCTGGACTGCATCCCGCCCGTTCGATTGAGCGCCGCATGGGAACTCGACGACCGAGCGGAGTACCAACCCAGTACGGCAACCGTCGTTGTCCGCGTCCCAGGAACCGCTCCGAACCTCAGCGACTCGCTCGTCCACGAGTTCGCCCATCACGTCGAGTTCACCTGTCCGGAGCACGAACAGCTCCGAGCCGCCTTCCTCGCTGCGCAGGGCTTCCCGGCCGGGTCGGCCTGGTTCGAGGGCTCCGCATGGGAGACCACGCCGTCGGAGCAGTACGCCGAGGCCACCGTCGAGGTCGTCCTCGGTCGGCGTACACACCGCGGCGGTATCGCTGTCTCCGACCAGGCGACTGCCGTTGTTCGGCAATGGGGATCCCAGTCCTGAAAACGCCACCCTGCGCCCTGTTCCTTCGAATCGTCGGCCATGCCGGCAGCACCGGCTTGATAGAGGATCGGCCGAGTTCGGGCTACGCGAGTACACATGCAGCCCGAACCCGACCGATCAATGCCTAGGCGTCCTCCTCGTCGTCCGTGATGCCGATCTCCTGGAGCTCCGACTTGATCTCGCCGGCCGTCTCGGCGTAGGCAGCGGCTTCTTCGCCACCTTGCTGCGACGCCTCCTCCAGCTCGTGCTGGAGAACCTCGAGATCCGCGCCACCGGCCATCATCTGCACC
>CAZONX010000069.1:0-11173 GCA_964581295.1 uncultured Acidimicrobiaceae bacterium | reverse complement strand
TTGCTACTTCCCCAGTGGTTCGAACTGGGCGGTGAAGTGTCTGAGCCAGGGGGCTTGGTCCGTGATTCGGTAGCCGCGGAGGCTTTCGGCGCCGGCTGCCACGTCGATCACGACCTCGGCGGCGTAGTCGATGTGGCTCTGCGTGTAGGTGCGGCGGGGGATCGCCAACCGGACGAGTTCCTTCGGCGCAGGTGTGTCGGGTCCGCCATCGGGGCCGGGGCGGCCGAACATAACGGTGCCGATCTCGACGCCGCGCACACCGCCGTTGCGGTAGAGCTCGATCGCGAGCGATTGCGCCGGGTACTCGTGGGCAGGAATGTGGGGGAGCAGTGCCTTTGCATCCATGTAGACCGCGTGGCCACCCGCAGGGAGCACGATCGGAACACCGGCGCCTGCGACCTTGTCTGCGAGATACTCGGTTGATCGAATGCGGTAGCGGAGGTAGTTCTCGTCGACGACCTCTTCGAGCCCCTGTGCGAGCGCCTCGAGGTCATAGCCGGCGAGGCCGCCGTACGTTGGGAATCCTTCGGTCAGGATGAGTAGGTTCCTCGCCTGCAACGAGACGTCGTGGTCGTTCATTGCGAGGAAGCCACCGATGTTCACGAGACCGTCCTTCTTCGCAGAGACGGTGCAGCCGTCGGCGAGCGAGAACATCTCCTGGACGATCTCCTTGGGCGTGTGATCGGCGTATCCCTCTTCGCGGATCTTGATGAACCACGCATTCTCAGCGAAGCGGCAGGCGTCGAGGAACAGGGGTATGTCGTGCTCGTCGCACACCGCTCGCACGGCGCGCAGGTTCTCCATCGAGACCGGCTGGCCACCACCAGAGTTGTTGGTCACCGTCATCATCACGAGCGGGATCCGGTCGACGCCGACGTCGCGGATGGTCGCTCGAAGCGCGTCGACGTCCATGTTGCCCTTGAAGGGCAAGATCTCAGAAGGGTCAGACTCCATGACCAGATCCAGCGCCTCGGCACCGCGGTACTCCACATTGGCTCGCGTGGTATCGAAGTGCGTGTTGTTGGGAACGATGTCTCCTTCGGCCACCATCACCGAGAACAGAATCTTCTCGGCGGCTCGCCCTTGATGCGTAGGGATCACCTCGGAGAATCCGGTGAGGTCCTTCACCGCTCGTTCGAAGCGGTAGAAGCTGCGGCTCCCCGCGTACGACTCGTCACCGCGCATCATCCCGGCCCACTGCTCCGTTGACATGGCGCCGGTTCCGGAATCGGTGAGCAGGTCGATGATGACTTCGTCGGCGTGGAGGCCGAAGAGGTTGTATCCCGCGCGTTGCAGGGCGGCGTCTCGTTCTTCTGCCGATGGCAGGTCGATGGCCTGGATCGTATGGATGCGGAACGGTTCGATGATGGTGTGGTCTGGCATCAGATCCTTTCGGTTGCCACCCCGATTGTCGCAGCCACGACGGGGCTTCGGGTCGGTAGGCTGCGTGCTATGGAACTACTAGGCGATCTCGACGTCCATCTCTTCAATGAGGGGACGCAGACCCGGATCTACGATCACTTGGGCGCGCAGATGCTTCCGGACGGGAGCGCTCACTTCGCGGTGTGGGCACCAAACGCGCGCGAGGTCTCGGTCGTCGGTGACTTCAACGGTTGGGATACGGGCGTGAACCCGATGTTCCCGACCGGCTCAGGGATCTGGAAGGCCCACGTCGAGCGGGTGCGTCAGGGCAACACCTACAAGTACTCAATCGTCACCGGTTCCGGCGACCGCATCGACAAGGCCGATCCCGTCGCGTTCCTCGCTGAAGTTCCGCCGAAGACCGCCTCGGTGGTGTGGAATCTTGACTACGAGTGGGGCGACGACGGGTGGATGTCGACGCGCGACGGGCGCCAGGCTCACGATGCCCCCATGTCGATCTACGAGCTGCACTCCGGTTCGTGGCAACGTTCCGACAACGGTGATTCGTACTCGTATCGGGAGCTCGCGGAGCCGCTCGCGCGGTACGTGACGGAAATGGGCTACACGCATGTGGAGTTCATGCCCCTCGCCGAGCATCCGTACTACCCGTCGTGGGGATACCAGGTGACCGGATACTTCTCACCCACGAGCCGGTTCGGGACCCCTCAGGACCTCATGTATCTGATCGACCACCTTCACCAGGCCGGCGTCGGTGTGATCATCGACTGGGTGCCTTCGCACTTTGCCACCGATGCCCACGGTCTCTCCCAATTCGACGGCACGGCGCTCTACGAACACGACGACCCTCGCAAGGGCTTCCACCCCGACTGGGGGAGCTTCATCTTCAACTACGGGCGCACCGAGGTACGGTCGTTCCTGGTCTCGTCGGCCAACGTGTGGCTCGACAAGTATCACGCAGATGGTCTGCGAGTCGACGGCGTCGCCTCGATGCTCTACCTGGACTACTCGCGCGACGATGGCGAATGGGAGACCAACGCGTTCGGCGGCAACGAGAATCTCGAGGCCATCTCCCTGCTCCAGCAGGTCAACACCGTGGCGTACGGCGAGCATCCCGGAGTCGCGATGATCGCGGAGGAGTCCACGGCGTTCGCCGGTGTGTCACGTCCGGTCGATGCCGGTGGGCTCGGCTTCGGGTACAAGTGGGACATGGGGTGGATGCACGACACGCTCGAGTACTTCGCTCACGAACCGGTCCATCGGGTGTTCCACCAGAACGACCTCACATTCCGGATGCTCTACGCATACGACGAGAACTTCGTCCTCACGCTGTCACACGACGAAGTCGTGCACGGCAAGGGATCGCTCATCAACAAGATGCCGGGTGACGAGTGGCAGCAGTTCGCCAACCTTCGCTCGCTCTACGGATATCAGTACGCACTGCCGGCCAAGAAGTGCCTCTTCATGGGCGGCGAGTTCGGTCAAAGATCAGAGTGGGCGGTCGACCGCGAACTCGAGTGGTTCGTGATGCGTAACGAGAACCATGCAGGGATGCAGCGCTGGGTCATGGACCTCAACGCCTGTTACCGGCGAGAAGGATCGCTGTTCGTGGACGACTTCGATCCGGTCGGATTCGAATGGATTGACGCCGGCGATGCCAGTGCAAGCGTCTTCAGTCTGCTGCGGAAGGGTGGGACGAGGCCGGTCGCGGTCGTGCTGAACCTGACGCCCGTCACCCGTCCCGGCTACCGCATCGGCGTCCCCGACGGAGGGGAGTGGGAAGTGCTGCTGAACAGCGATGACGTGCGCTACTGGGGCTCGGGCGCCGGGTCACAGGGCACGCTCTGCGCGACTGACGTCCCCATGCACGGCAGGCCGCAATCGCTCGCACTCGACCTTCCGCCTCTCGGAGTGCTCTTCGTTGCACCGACCGACACGCCTAGGAGCTAGCTCCGACTCGCGGCGTCGCTGGGTGCGGCGGCTTCGACGTTGCGCGAGCCGCAGTCGAGGCACCGGTAGACGACCTCGGCCAGCAGGCCACCGGCTGGCGAGTCAGTGTCCAGCTCTGCGCCGCAGATGCGGCATGCGTCGAGGGAGGCGTGCTGATTGGTACCGCACCCGGGACAGTCGATCCAGTCCTCGTCCGGGAACTCGGTGCGACCCCAGTTCGCCTTGGTGAGGGCGGTGTCGTCATTGGCGATCGACCGCTTGAACGGCGGCGCGGGCGGATCCAGCGGAGCCAGCAGAGAGGCGTGACCGTTTTGCGGAATGGCCGACCCTTCGGAATCGAGTTCAAAGAGGGCGATGCCCTGGGCTTCGGCGATGCTGATCGCTCCCGTAGTGAATCCGGTGGTGGAGAAGATCAGCCGTGAGCGGATGTCGGGCTCGGTGGCGAGCACGGCGAGAACGGTGCGCTGGTTCAGCGGACGGTCGGGAATGCGAACGAACGCGGCCACGCCCTCGGATCGAAGTTCCACGCTCTGGGGCCCCCGCTCGGAGATCTCTGTGGGGGGTTCTTCGATATGAAACAGCCAGAGGTACGCCGCTTGATAGGCCTGATCGAGTGTGAGCGCGGGGACCGATTCGTGGCGCATCGCTCAGCCTTTCCAGAGTACGTACCGGAGTTTTATCGGCAGAACGGCGATGCTTCTAGAGGGCGGAACGCGCAGTTTCTTGGCCCCAGTCGGCGAGGACCGTGCGAAGCGCCGCGACGAATGCCAGCGGCTGGTCGAGGATGAGGTGGTGGCGCGCCTCTGGGATCGACACGACCGGGGTTCTCCGGCCGGTGAGTTCGTACATGTATTCCGCGGTGTCCTCGGGGACAATCGTGCTGTATTCGCCCCGGAACAGCGCGATTCGACAGCGCACCGAAGTCAGCTGGTCGCGCAGCGGAATGAGGACCTGGTGGAAGAGGTGAGGATCGAACTTCCACGTCCATCCCTCATCGACCTCGTGCACCGAGAGCCTGGCGATATGATCGACGATGAAGTCGTTCTCGCACGGCTGCGGAGGGACGAGTCGGAAGTGGCGCAGCGCCGCCTCCTGATCCGGGTAGGTGCCAGGTGTCCGGAACGCCCGACCTCTGGAGCCCTCTCGGGATTCCGGATCGGGCTTGCGCACCGGGGTGTCGACCACAACGGCTCCGGCGAGGTGCTCACCGTGGGCTGATGCGAGCTCGAGGGTGATACCGCCCCCAAGCGAGTGCCCCACCACCACCGGCGGGCCGGAAAAGCCGGCTGCCTGTGAGACCGCGAGCACCTCCTCCGCCCACAGCGCGTGGCTGTAATCCGCTCGTCTGCCGCTGTCTCCGTGACCCGAGAGATCGAGGGCCACCGCGTGCCAGTCCCGGGCGAACATCGGTGCCAGAAACGACCACCAATGCGCGTGTGCAGCGCCGCCATGGACGAAGACGAGCCCGGGGCGGCCGGACGTACCCCAGTCGAGGTAGTGGATGTCGGTGCCGGCGACCGGGATCGACTGCTCTCGAAAGGGAGTCTCGAGGGCTCGGGTGAACCACGCCGGCGCGGCGTCAGCCATCAGTGACTTCGTGTGGCAGCGTAAACCAGCGGAGGTGCTCGAAGTCTTCGGTGAAGATCGCGTCGGGTGGGTCGACGTCCGACACCGGTGCCTCTGCGATGATGGTTCGGGCCTGGGTCAGATAGTGGCTCAGGACCTGGTCGGGGTCGCGGTGCGGCCGGTGTTCGAACTCCATGGTGCCCGACGAGTAGTCGACTTCGCCCAAGCTCAACGGTGCCTCGCCGCGGCCGTCGCGGTGTTCCCACAGCCCGGTGACCGGATCGAATCGGTAGGAGGGGAGGAGCCGCCAGCCCTCATTCGCGACCACGTGGACGGCCTCGACGATGAAGTCGAAGACCGACTCGGAGATGAAGTAGTTGAAGTTCACCCGGACCCAACCCGGCTTGATGCCTTCGCACCCTCGCGTGATCTCGCGCTCGAACTCGATCGACGTGTCGATGTCGATGTCGAGCAACCGGTGGCCATACGGCCCGGCGCACGAACAGCCGCCGCGAGACTGGATGCCGAACAGATCGTTCAACAGCGCGACGACGAAGTTGTGGTGGAGGTAGCGATCTTGGTGGCGGACCACGAACGAGACGATGGAGAGCCGTTCGGCGTCGGGGTTTCCGAGCAGCTTGATGTTGGGATTCTGGCTCCACGACGCGATCGCGAGCGAGATGAACGACTTCTCGAGATCGCGTATGCGATCAGCGCCGACCGCGCCCTTGAGTTGGAAGACGAGCCCGGCGCGGATCGACTCGACGATCGCCGGGGTGCCGCCCTCCTCGCGCGTCTCGATGTCGTCGAGATAGCGATGATCGTTCGGATTCACAAATGCCACGGTTCCTCCCCCGGGAACCGCCGGCACGCGGTTGGCGAACAGTTCCTTCCTGGCGACGAGGACGCCCGGCGTTCCCGGCCCACCGATCATCTTGTGCGGAGAGAAGAAGACTGCGTCCTTGTATGCGGCAGGATCGTCTTCGGGGCTCATGTCGATCGACACGTACGGGGCGGCTGCGGCGAAGTCCCAGAACGAGAGAGCGTCGTGTGCATGGAGCAGTCGAGCGATCGCACGCGTGTCGGTGATGATGCCGGTGACGTTCGATGCGGCGGAGAAGCTACCGATCTTCAACGGTCGATCGCGGTACACCACCAGCTCGCGTTCGAGTTGGTCGAGGTCGATGTGGCCGTCGGCGTCCTCGTCGATGCGCACGACATCGGCGATCGACTCGCGCCACGGCAACTCGTTCGAGTGGTGCTCGAAGGGTCCAATGAACACCACCGGCCGGTCGATCTGCGGGATGTGATCGCTCAGGTGGTAGGCCTCGTCGAGACGACACGGGATACGGAGGCCGAGCACTGAGACGAGTCGGTCGATGGCGCCAGTTGCGCCCGATCCGGCGAAGATCACGGCGTGGTCGTCGCTCGCGTTCACACACGAGCGGATCATCTCCCTGGCCTCTTCTCGGAACCTGCTCGTCTGAAGTCCCGTCCCCGACGACTCCGTGTGGGTGTTGGCATAGAGCGGAAGCACCACTTCTCGCAGGTAGTCCTCGATGAACGACAGGGATCGGCCAGACGCCGTGTAGTCCGCGTAGGTCACCCTCCGGAGGCCGAACGGTCCCGGGACGGCATAGTCCGAGCCGATGACCGACGAGCGAATGGTCTCAACGAGGTCCATGGGAAGAAGAGTATCAAGTAGGAAGCAGCAAATAGCAAGACCGAGAGCGAAGAGTAAAGAACAAAGACGGGCCCGGTCTGGATGCCTCGTCCGGTCTGTGCTCTGTGCTCTTTGCTCTTTCTGCGGCGACCTCGGGCTCGATTGAAGTAACACCATATAGGGTCAAGTACTACGATTCACAAGCAGGGTCTGCAGGGGAGTGATTTCTTTGGGACTTTCGTCCCTGCCCGGGGGGCTTCAGTCCCTAGGAGTAACTGTGGGGCCGGGGTAACAATCGCACCACAGCGATCGGGGTCAACATCCCGAAGCAGCGATCCGCGGGCACGTGGACGTCACCGGACCGGGGACCGGAATAGGCGACGAAGTAGCCACCTGACGAGGATCTTCCATTGATGGGAGTTTCCGCGTGGCCAGAGTCGAACTCGATATCACCAGAAGGCAATTCTTCGGAGCCGGACTTGCCGGTGCCGCAGCTATCGGGGGCGTGCGCTCGCCGCTGGCCATGCGCTATCCAGACCCTCCTTGGTTCGCCAATGGCGACGTGACGACCACCTACAACTACTGCGACATGTGTCCGTGGAAATGCGGGATCGCCGTCCAGAGCGTCGATGGCCGTGTCATCAAGGTCGACGGGAACATCAACGATCCCAAGAGCCGCGGCATGCTCTGCGGCCGGGGCCAAGGCGGCGTGTCGTTCATGTACGACCCCGACCGGTTGCAGTCTCCGATGATTCGTACCGGCGAGCGCGGCGAAGGCAAGTTTCGTGAAGTCTCATGGGAAGAGGCGCTCGACTACACCGCCGAGAAGATCCTCGCGATCAAGGATAAGTACGGACCCGAATCGCTCGCCATTTTCGGCCACACCACCGGCGATTTTTGGTTCACCGACTACTTCGCTCAGGCATGGGGAACACCGAACGCGGCAAAGCCGTCGTCTTCGCTCTGCTTGAGCCCGCGCGACGAGGCCTCCAGTCTCACCCTTGGCTTCCCGGTCGGCGGCCAGGAGCCGATGGATTGGGACGAGATCGAATGCGTGACGTTCATCGGAAGCCACGTCGGCGAGGACAGTAGAAACACTGTATTGCAGGACTTCATCGACGCCCGCGACCGCGGGGCGCAGGTCATCGTTGTCGACCCACGGTTCTCGACTGCAGCGGCGAAGTCGGATCATTGGCTGCCGATCAAGCCGGGAACCGACACCGCCCTGCTGCTCGCCTGGATCAACGTTCTCATCGAAGAGAACCTGTACGACGCGGCCTACATCGATGAGTGGGCCACAGGGTTCGACGCGCTGGCAGCTCACGTGAAGGAGTTCACGCCGGAATGGGCAGCGTCGATCACCGAACTGCCCGCCGATCAAATCCGCGAGACCGCCCGGATCATGGGAGAGCGCCATCCCAAGGCCGCGATCATGCCGGGCCGCCACACCACCTGGTACGGCAACGATTCGCAACGCATGCGGGCCGTGTTCCTGATCAACTCCCTGCTCGGCGCCTACGGACGCCATGGTGGGATGTTCTTCAACAAGTCGCCGTTCATCGACGCGTATCCGCATCCGCCGTTCGCCGTAACCGGAAGCTCCGGTGGTTGTTCGGCCGAGCCGGGCGAGGAAGTCAGCGACGAGCTGCCCCTCGGCCCGTCGGGCAAAGCTCGTGCCGACGGTGCGCGCGACACGTTCCTCCGCGGCGCCACCGCAATGCAGGAACTGATCGACCCAATGATCAACGACGACCCCTACCGGATCGCCGGACTGATTGTCTACGGCGTCAACATGCTGAATTCGATCCCGATGCCGGCACGCACGATCGAGGCGCTCAAGAAGCTCGACTTCATCCTCGCCGTCGACGTGCTGCCCCAGGAGCACGTCGCATGGGCCGACGTGGTGTTCCCAGAAGCGACATTCCTCGAGCGGTACGACGAGCTTTCGGCCAATCCAGCGAAGACCCCGTTCATCCAGATGCGCGAGCCTGCGGTGCCGCCGCTCTACGACACGATGCCGGGCTGGATGATGGCTCGCGAGCTGGGTCTGCGAGTGGGACTCGACTCCTACTTCAAGTGGGAGACCATCGAGGAGTACTTGAACACTCGCCTGCGCTCTGTCGGCTCGAGTCTCGAGAAGATGCACGACGCCGGTGGCGTCATCATCCAGGAGGGCAAGCCCTACCTCGAGGACTTCGGCGACGAGTCACCGTTCCACACGGCATCCGGCAAGATCGAACTGTCTGTCGCGGACCTCGCAGACGCCGGACTCGATCCGATCCCGGTCTACGAACCGACTGAGGAGCCGCCCAGCGGCTACTACCGCCTGCTGTACGGCCGGGCACCCGTCCACACCTTCGCCAAGACGCAGAACACCCCGGTGCTCAACGACGTCTATCCGGAAAACGAACTCTGGATCAACGAGGACGAGGCCGCGAGCCTCGGCTTCGGAAACGGTGACCGCGTCTGGCTCGAGAACGAGGCCGGCGACCGTACCGGGCCGATCGCGCTCAAGGCCACCCAGCGGATCCGAAAGGATGCCGTGTTCATGGCCCACGGCTTCGGCCAGCAATCGGCCGGGCTCACCAAGGCCAACGGCCGCGGAGCAAGCGACACGAAGATGATGAGCCGCTACAAGCTCGATCCGATCAGCGGTGGAGCGGGGATGCGCATCAACTTCGTTCGACTGGTGGAGGGAGGCTGACATGGCATCTGCATTCCTTCTCGACATGAGCCGGTGCATCGGTTGCGAGGCCTGTGTGATCGCGTGCAAGGCGGGCAACGAGCTGCCGACCGGCCGTCAGTACATCGAACTGATCGAGCACACCTCCGGGACGTTCCCCAACCTCACGGGTGGATTCCAAAACCATCGGTGCTACCACTGCTCGGACGCCACATGCGTTGCGGTGTGCCCCACCGGTGCGCTCTTCAAGGACGACGGACTGACACGCCTCAACCGCGACGACTGTTCGGGTTGTGGCTACTGCGTCCAGTCGTGCCCGTACGGAGTTCCGAAGATGTCGGACGGACAGTCGAGCAAGTGCGACGCGTGCGCATCGAACGTGAGCGGGGGCGGATCGCCATGGTGCGTGACGACCTGTCCGGGCAAGGCCCTCAAGTACGGCAACCGTGACGAGATCCTCGCCGAGGCCAACGGGCGCGTCGCCGCTTTGAAGGCCCGCTACCCGAACGCCCAGGTGTACGGCGAGACACAGGCCGGCGGGCTGGGGCTCATCCTTGTGCTCCCGGATGATCCGGAGACACTCAACATTCCGGCCAATCCTCCGCCGACACCTGAGGCCGCGAATCTGTGGAAGAACTGGGTGCAGCCGATCTCAATGGGTTCCACAGCGGTCACCGTCGTCGGACTCGGCGTTCTCGGAGTCATCGCCCGGCGCAACCACGTGGCCGAGATGAACGAGATCGAGGCACGGGAGGCGGCCGATGTGACCCACGTCGACGGGGCAGAAGGAGGCGATGATGCCTGAATCCGAAGGTTCTCAGACGTTGCTCCGCTACCGGCGGACCCCGAGAATCATCCACGCGATCCTTGCGACATCGTTCCTGATCCTGCTCTTCACTGGCCTCGCTCTGGTGTGGAGGCCGCTCGCCTTCATCGCAGCTGGCGGATGGTCCCGCTACTTGCACCGCATCGCCGCGGTCGGATTCATGGCCGTTCCAGTGCTGTATGTCGTGTTCGATCGGAAGAGCGCGAAGGAGATCCTCGTCGACTCGTTCAAGTACGACGATGACGACGTTGCGTGGTTCAAGAAGATGTATCGATACACCCTCGGGCGCACCGCCGAAATGCCGCCGCAAGGAAGGCTTAACGCCGGCCAGAAGCTGCACCACTCGGCTGTGATCGTCTTCTCGGCCTTCATCGTGACCACCGGCATCATCCTGTGGGGCTTCAAGAGCAGCCTCAGCGCATCGATGCTCGCCTGGACGGCGATGATCCACGACCTCGCAATGCTCAGCCTCGCGTTGCTGCTCGTTGGGCACATCTTCTTCACCTACGTCTACAAAGCCTGGTCGTCAATGGCGACGGGATACGTGCCCAAGGAGGACATGGAGCTCGAACACAGGAAATGGGTCGAGGAGCTCGAGCACGAAGGTGCCGACAGCGCCTCGTCCTAGAACGCTGAGATACGACAAGTCCGGAAACAACCGGAAGGGAGCCGCAAGGCTCCACCTGAAGGAAAGGCAAATCATGAAGAGAATGCATCGTGCATCGCTGATCGGGCTCCTGCTCGCTCTTGCGATGATTGCCGCTGCTTGTAGCAGCGACGAGGCAGCAGACACGACCACGACGACGGCTGCGCCCGAGACGACGACCACGACCACCGAGGCAGCGTTCGACGTGACGGCTGCCGCCAACGAGTACCTGTCGACCATCCCCGAAGGCTTCCTGGCCATCGGCGATGTTCAGGTGTTCAAGGACGGCGTTGAGGCCAGTGACGCGCTCGTCATCGACGTGCGTGAGACCAGTGAGTACGCAGAGGGGCATATCCCCGGAGCGGTGAACATCCCGATCCGGACGGTTGCTCAGAACCTTGACAAGATCCCGATGGATCGTCAGGTCTACGTCTACTGCCAGTCCGGCTTCCGTGCCGC
>CAZONX010000068.1:10016-11199 GCA_964581295.1 uncultured Acidimicrobiaceae bacterium | reverse complement strand
ATGTTGGCGCTCGTGACGGCGAGCGGTCCGCTGGCGCGCAGAAACTCGAGAGCCACCGGATGGTTCGGACACCGCAGCCCCAGCGTGCGTCGGTCGGGGTCGCCGATCCACTCCGGCACCGACTTGAGCTTTGGCACGACGAGCGTGAGCGCTCCGGGCCAATGCTCCTCCGCCAGTTCGAGGCCGCGATCACCGAACGCTCCGAGCTCGAGCGCCTGCTCAAGATCGGCAACGAGGATGGCCAGCGGCTTGATCCCGGGACGACCCTTCGCAATGAAGATGCTGTCGAGCGCGTCGGGATTGAACGGATCGGCGGCGATCCCGTAGAGCGTGTCCGTGGGTATGCCCACGAGCTCGCCATTGGTTACAGCCGCCAGTGCTGAGGAGAGGCTCTCTGTGTCCATGCCTACAACCTACCGCGGCGGGACCCGATGACGAAGCGTTCCTTTCCGGAAAGGTCCATTCTGATTTCGCCATCCAGTTGTGAGAAGTGAATGGCCACGACGGGGCCGAGGAATTCGGAGATCTCACAGGCCACCACTCCCCCGGGCGCGAGCCACTGCGGCGCGACTTCGGCGATCCGAGCGAGCACCTCGTCGCCGACGGGTCCGGAAATGAGCGCCGACACGGGCTCGTGGTCGCGTACATCCGAGGGAAGGCCA
Organism: uncultured Acidimicrobiaceae bacterium; assembly: GCA_964581295.1. Classification (GTDB taxonomy): domain Bacteria; phylum Actinomycetota; class Acidimicrobiia; order Spongiisociales; family UBA5794; genus JAHEEL01. The sequence goes on along the minus strand of CAZONX010000068.1, from coordinate 10,537 downwards.
TCCAATTCGTGTTCTGCGATGTACGGCGGGTTGGCCACGACCAGGTCGACGCGACCCGCTACATGATCGGGCAACGGGCCGAACAGATCACCGTGGAGCACGGTCACGTCGAGGCCAGATCGGCGGGCGTTCTCGCGCGCCAGGTCGACGGCATCGGTTGAGAGATCTGTTGCGTAGACCGTGGCGGTCGGGAAATGGTGCTTCAGCGCGATGGCGAGGTTGCCGCTGCCGGTGCACAGATCGACAATGACTTGGGGAGCGTCGACCGCATCGCACGCGATCTCGAACAGCTGCTCGGTCTCGGGCCGCGGAATCAGCACCCGCGAATCGACGAGGACATCAATTGGTCCGAATGCGGCCGTGCCCTCGATGTACTGGAGTGGCTCCTCGTCGAGTCGCCGCTGCACGAAACCTTCAAATCGCTTCGCCTCATCAGCGTCGACCTCAACCCCCAAGATCAACTCCGTCCAGTGCCGCCCCGTAGCCAGCACAAGAAGGCGCCGCACTTCGTGGTCGGGCAG
>CAZONX010000068.1:5951-9916 GCA_964581295.1 uncultured Acidimicrobiaceae bacterium | reverse complement strand
TCAGCCGTCGGCCAGGGCTCTCGCGGCTTCATCGGCTACGAGGGCTTCGTGGAGGACGGCGAGGTCGCCATCGAGCACCTGAGGGAGCGAGTGCACGGTGAGGCCGACGCGATGGTCGGTAACGCGGTTCTCCTTGAAGTTGTAGGTCCTGATCTTCTCGGACCGGTCGCCAGTGCCCACCTGTGACCGGCGCACCGAGGCCCGCTCGCCGACCTGCTCTGCCATCTGCTGCTGGTAGAGGCGGGCCCGCAGCACGCGCATGGCCTTCGTTTTGTTCTGGAGCTGAGACTTCTCGTCCTGGCATGACACCGTGATGCCGGTCGGCTTGTGGGTGATGCGCACCGCCGAGTCGGTGGTGTTCACCGACTGCCCGCCGGGTCCAGTGGATCGGAACGTCTCGATGTCGAGGTCGTTGTCGAGGATCTCAACCTCGACGGCCTCGGCCTCGGGCAGCACCGCCACGGTGGCCATCGAGGTGTGGATCCGGCCCTGGGACTCGGTCTTCGGAACGCGTTGGACACGATGCGGACCCGCTTCGAACTTGAAGCGTGAGTAGGCGCCGCGTCCCTTGACGGCAAACGTCGCCTCCTTCAGCCCTCCCGAGTCGGAGAGAGAGACGTCGATCGGATCGACGGCCCAACGGCTCCGCTCAGCGAAGCGTTCGTACATCCGGTAGAGATCGCCGGCCCAGAGCGCGGCCTCATCGCCACCGGCAGCCGAACGGATCTCGACGATGACATCCTTGTCGTCGTTCGGATCCTTCGGGATGAGCAGATTCTTCAGCTCGACCTCGATCTCCTCGAGTTCGACGGTCTTGGTCTCAGCCACCTCGTTGAGATAGGCGACCATCTCGGCATCGTCCTCGGCCACAGCCATCTCGCGCGCGTCGCTGGCCTCAGTGTCGGCCTCGCGATATCGCCGATAGGCATCGACCACCGGCTTCAACTCGGAATGGCGCCCCGCCACCTTGCGGTAGCGCTTCTGGTTGGCCAGCACATCGGGATCGGCGAGCTGTTGGAGAATCTGGTCGAACTCCTCGGCGGTGGCCGTCAGGCGTGTGGAAAGACGATCATCCATCTTCTGGCACGTCGACGTCGTACTCGGCAGCGAGCGCCGCGGCGACCACCGGACCACGCCGCTTGACCTCTTCGACCGCGTCTTCGCCGAGCGCAGCGAGCAACGACGTGACCGCCACCTCGACCTGATCGTCCGACGGTTCCTTGGTCGTGATCGACTGGATCCAGATGCCGGGCTTCGACGCCCATGCGACCCACCGGTGACCGGCGGCAGCCTTGAGCACTTCGTACGAGATGCCGGCGATGACGGGGATCAGGAGGATTCGAGCAGTCACCTGCCAAAAGAACGGGAGGTTCGCCAGCAGGAGGAACACGAAGAACGCCACCATTGCGACGATGATGATGAACGACGTACCGCACCGGGGATGGCGCGGGCTGTAGCGCTGGATCGACACCACATCGAGCGGGTCGCCATTCTCATAGGCGTGGATCGTCTTGTGCTCCGCTCCGTGATATTGGAAGACGCGTTGGATCTCTGCTGTGCGACCAATCAGCCAGATGTAGCCAACGATGAGCCCGATTCGGATGAGCCCGTCGATGACGACGAATGCAATGTTGGAGTCTCCGAGGTAGCCCGTCAGGAACTCGGCAGAGACCACCGGCACGATGATGAACAGGCCGATAGCCAACGCAACGGCCACCACCATTGTCCAGATGACCTGCTTGCGGCTGATTGGCTCGCTCTCGTCGCCGGCCTTCTCAGCGGACCACGACAGCGCCTTGAACCCGAGCGTGAGCGATTCGATGAGGACGAAGATCCCGCGAATGAACGGCATCTTCGCCGCCTTCGAACGGCTGGTGACGCCTGGGAGTTCGTGGCTCTGCGCTTCGATGACCCCGTCGGGCCGCCGCACTGCGACTGCCCACGCCTCTGGGGCGCGCATCATCACACCTTCGATGACGGCTTGCCCGCCGACGCTTGCGCCCGGAGGGCGGCTCAATCAGGACTCCTCGTCTGAGGAATCGCCCTTCTCGGCCTCGGTGATCCCGGTATCGATACCGGCATTCGCGTAGCGCTTGCGGAAGCGCTCCACGCGACCACCGGAGTCGACCATGCGCTGCTTGCCGGTGTAGAAGGGATGGCACTGGTCGCAGAGCTCGATGTGGAGCTCAGATTCGGTCGACCGCGTGACAAAGCTGTTTCCGCACGAGCACGTGACGGTGCTCTCGACGTATTCGGGGTGGATGCCGGTCTTCACGATTTCGTCTCCTGATCCTGTTTCGTTCGGAACTGTAGCGGTGTGTTCACTGACTCGACTTCGCGATGCTGTCGAGGAATTCTCCATTCGACTTCGTCGACTTGAGCCGGTCGATCAGCAACTCGAGGGCGGCGCCCGATTCGAGTGCCAGGAGAACACGACGGAGCTTCCACACTTCGACGAGTTCGGAGTGCTCGAAGAGAAGCTCCTCACGGCGGGTCCCCGAAGCCTCGATGTCGATGGCCGGGTAGATCCGCTTGTCCGCAAGCTTGCGGTCGAGGCGCAACTCCATGTTGCCGGTGCCCTTGAACTCCTCGAAGATGACCTCATCCATCCGTGAACCGGTCTCGACGAGTGCCGTTGCAAGGATCGTGAGGCTTCCCCCCTCTTCGATGTTGCGGGCGGCACCGAAGAAGCGCTTCGGCGGATAGAGGGCGGTCGAGTCAACACCACCGGAGAGGATTCGACCCGATGCCGGCGTTGCCAAGTTGTGAGCTCTCGCCAGACGGGTGATGGAGTCGAGCAGCACGATGACGTCCTGACCCTGTTCCACGAGGCGCTTCGCTCGCTCGATGGCGAGTTCTGACACCTGTGTGTGCTCCTCAGCGGGGCGGTCGAAGGTGGAGTAAATGACCTCACCCTTGACTGAACGCTGCATCTCGGTGACTTCTTCCGGACGCTCGTCGACGAGGACGACCATCAGGTGGCATTCCGGGTTGTTCTCGGCGATCGAGTGCGCAACGTCCTGGAGCACCGTCGTCTTGCCGGCCTTGGGTGGCGAGACGATCAGGCCGCGCTGACCCTTCCCAATCGGGGAGATCAGGTCGATGATCCTCGCCATGATGTCGTCGGGATTGCCGTCGATCTCGAGGCGAAGGCGCTGATCCGGGAACAGTGGCGTGAGCTTGCTGAACTGCGGCCGCTTCAGAGCCTCTTCGGGATCGACCCCGTTGACCTCGACCGCACGGACGAGCGCCGGGAACTTCTCCTTGCCACGGGCCGGACGGACCGGACCCGAGACGATGTCACCCTTGCGAATCTTGGCCTTGCGAACGACGTTTGCCGGCACGTAGGCATCCATGTCCCCGGGGAGGTAACCGGCGGAACGGAGGAAGCCGTAGCCCTCAGGAAGGATGTCGAGGATGCCCTGGCGGGTCTCGAGCGCCGACTCGTCGATCGGATCGCGTTGCTGTTGGCCGCCCGAGCGGTTGCGACGATTCCTGCGCCGGCGTCCCTGGCCGTCCTGGTTGTCGCCGCCTTGTTCGTCTTTGCGCTGGCCGTTGTCGCTGCGTGGCCTTGCAGCGACAGGTGCTTCGGTCTTCTCGTCGACCTCTGGGACCATCGCCGCTTCGAACTTCTCGGAATCGAGAATGGCGGCGATGAGCTTCGACTTCTGCAGGCCATCGGTTTCGACGTCGACCTTGCCGGCCATCGACCGGAGATCGTCCAGACCGAGTTCCTGGAGTCTTGCTCTCGTGGTGCTCATGTTGGTTGTTGCCCCTTTTCAGGACGAAGGGTCACAAGACCCGGAGACTGGGGATCTCGGACAACACGACGGTGGTCCGGATCGCCTGGAACGCTCCCCCGCACAGCACGCGATACGCGGCCGGGAAGGAGTGGATAGGAAGATTGTACCGGGGTTTCGCGGTAGTTCAAGTACTGGTTCCAGTCGACAGTCGACAGTCGACAG
>CAZONX010000068.1:0-5851 GCA_964581295.1 uncultured Acidimicrobiaceae bacterium | reverse complement strand
CAGTCGACAGTCGACAGTCGACAGCAAAGCCCCACGCTCAGTGGCTACAGGGGGCCGTCTGGTTCGGGTTGGTAGCTGATAGCTGGTAGCTGGTAGCTGGCAGCTCTCTTGCCAGCTCCATCACCAACCCAAGACGTCCAGGACCGCGTCCAAACGCGGCGTGACGGGTCCGGGGAGGTCCGCTTCGATCACGGCGGTCTCCGGGTCTTTGAGGCCGTGGCCGGTGAGGGTGCAGACGATGGTGCCGTCGGGCAACTCGTCGCGGTACTTGAGGATCCCTGCCACGCCTGCAGCCGATGCCGGTTCGCAGAACACGCCTTCACGCGTTGCGAGGAAGCGGTAGGCGGCGAGGATCTCGTCGTCCGTGACGGCTTCGATTCTCCCCTCCGACTCGTCGCGCGCGGCAATCGCGCCGTCCCACGACGCGGGATTCCCAATCCGAATCGCCGTGGCGATCGTCTCGGGTTCGTCCACGATCTCGCCGTAGACGATCGGTGCTGCCCCGGCGGCCTGGAAACCCCAGATGATCGGCGACTCGTCGACGTCGCGGTATCCCTGCCAGTACGCGGTGATGTTCCCAGCGTTTCCGACGGGCAGGGCGTGCACAGTGGGCGCTTCGCCGAGCGTGTCGACGATCTCCCACGCTGCGGTCTTCTGCCCGGCGATGCGGTAGGGATTGATGGAGTTGACCAGCGCGACGTCGTGGCTCGCTGTCAGTTCCAAAACGATGGCGAGCGCATCATCGAAGCTGCCGTCGATGGGAACGATCGTGGCGCCGTGGACGATCGCCTGGGCGAGCTTGCCTCGAGCGATCTTCCCGGAAGGGATCACGACGATTGCAGTGATCCCTGCTCGTTGCGCGTAGGCGGCGGCCGAGGCAGAGGTGTTGCCGGTCGACGCACAGGCAACGGCCCGCGCCCCGTCCTCGACCGCCTTCGACACGGCAAGCGTCATCCCTCGGTCTTTAAACGATCCGGTCGGGTTCAGGCCTTCGAACTTGAGGAAGACCCGCCGCTGCACGGCCTTCGACAGCGCAGGGGCCGGGATCAACGGAGTATCGCCTTCGAGGAGCGTGACGATCGGTGTGTCCGGTCCGACCGGAAGCCGATCGCGGTAGGCCTCGATGATGCCGGGATGGCTCATGCTTCGTCACTCTCCACTCGGATCACCGATGCCACATTGCGTAGTGCATCGACATCGCGAAGGTGGCGGGCCGCCTCTTGCTGCGCCGCTTCCTGTGCACGGTGGGTCACGATGAGGAGCAGCGCCTCGCTTCCCTCACCCTCTTGCCACACCGACTTGATCGACACGCCGGCGTTGCCGAACGCAGCTGCAACCTGAGCCAATACGCCGGGGCGGTCCTCGACCTCGAGCCGGAGATACCACTTTGTCGGGACATCCCCGAACGGAATCAGATCACCCGGCGAGAACCGGATGCGCGGTGCCACCTGCGCCCCGGCAAGGATCTCACGGGCGGCATCGATGACGTCGCCGAGCACCGCCGTTGCGGTCGGGGCACCACCGGCGCCGGGACCGGCGAAAAGCAGCTCGCCGACGGACGGACCTTCGATGAAGATCGCGTTCGTGGCACCACGGATCGAAGCGAGGGGATGATCGAGCGGGAGCATGACCGGATGCACCCGAACGGACACACCGTCTCCGATCCGCTCGGCGACGGCAACCAGCTTGACGGAGTAGCCGAAATCGGCAGCGAATGCCATGTCGAACGACGAAAGAGCGTCGATACCCTCGTGGAACACGTCGTCGAGGCCCACCCATGTGCCGAAGGCAAGCGACGCAAGGATTGCCGCCTTGGCAGCGGCATCTGCTCCGGAGACGTCTGCGGTCGGGTCCGGTTCGGCGTAACCCAACTCCTGCGCCTCGGCGAGCGACTCGGCGTAGTCGGCGCCGTCTTCGGCCATGCGGGTCAGGATGAAGTTGGTGGTTCCATTGACGATGCCGAGCACCCGCTCGATCGGTTCGCCAGCGAGGGTCTCTGACAGCGGCCGAATGATCGGGATTCCGCCACCGACGGCGGCCTCGAAGAGGAAGGCAACACCGGTTCGTTCGGCGGCCGCGATCAACTCCGGGCCGCGTGACGCGACGAGTTCCTTGTTGGCGGTAACGACGGGCTTGCCGGCCTCGAGAGCGGCGAGCACGAGGTCGCCGGCAAGGTCGCGTCCTCCCATGAGCTCAACTACGAGATCGATCTCCGGGTCGTCGATGACGGCATTGAGGTCGTCGGTCAAGACGCCATCGGCGACGACGAAGTCGCGTGGCTTGCTGAGGTCCCGCACGGCGATACGCCGCACGCGGAGGTCGAGTCCGGTCTTGGCCGCGATGGCATCACGTTCGTCGACAAGACGCGAAACGAGTGCCCCTCCGACGGTTCCCGCGCCGAGGATTCCGACGCCAATCGTTGTGTTCATACGGTGACGATAGACCGGTATTGGCGTTCAGAGGTCTCGGCGCACCAGGTCTTCGTACTCCTCGCGCCGGACCACGAGCCGGGCTTCGCCGTTGCGGACGAACACCACGGGGGGACGGCGAACCATGTTGTAGTTGCTGCCCATCGAATGGCCGTAGGCGCCGGTGACGGGAGTGGCGAGCACATCGCCGACGACGAGGTCTGCGGGCACCTCTGCGTCGGCAACGATGACGTCCCCGGATTCGCAGTGCTTGCCGACAATCCTGACCTGCTGTGGACGGTCAGCGTCGGTCGCCCTCGGCAGGAACGCTTCGTACCCGCTGCCGTAGAGGCTGGGTCTCGGATTGTCGCTCATGCCGCCGTCGACGGCGACGAAGGTCCGGATCCCCGGGATCTCCTTGATCGTGCCGACCGTGTAGAGCGTCACCGCGGCCCCTGCCACGATCGAGCGCCCCGGCTCCGCGGTGACACGGGACGCAATCCCGGCATTGGCACATGCCTGCTTCACCGCCTCCGCCCACTGTGTGATCGACGGAGCGTGTTCCCCCGTGACGTAGGCAACGCCGAGACCTCCGCCGATCGACAACTCGTCGAGGTCGAGCGGCACCACGAACTCGGCGAGCACGGCGACGGCCCTTCGGTAGGACTCTGCGTCGAAGACCTGGCTGCCGATGTGGGCATGGACACCTTCGAGGCGCATGGCATTGGATGCGGCGACCCGCTCGATGGCCGCGGCGGCGACGCCGGACCCCACGCTGAATCCGAACTTCGAGTCGGCGATCCCGGTCTGCAGATACTCGTGGGTGTGGGCCTCGACGCCCGGGGTCACACGCACCAGCACCGCAGGAGGCGCAGCGCCGTCGCGCACCAAGGCCTCGATCCGGTCGATCTCCACGAACGAATCGATCACGATCTGGCCGACGCCGGCTTCAAGGGCCGCGGAAAGCTCCTCGTCCGACTTGTTGTTGCCGTGCAGTACGAGTCGGTCGGCTGGCACGCCGGCGTGCAGCGCAACGAAGAGTTCGCCTCCAGTGGCCACGTCGAGACGCATGCCCTCTTCATGAGCGAGCCGCGCCATGGCCGTGGTGAGAAACGCCTTGGTCGCATACGCCACACCGTCGCCGAACACCGCAACCGCCTCTCGGCACCTCGCCCGCACCTGTTCCTCGTCGTAGACAAACAGCGGCGTCCCAAACTCGGCTGCAAGCTCCAGAACGTCCATCCCCCCAAGCCGCAGACGCCCCCTAACAACGTCGGATCGGTCGGGCAACAGATACCGCGGGATCGGATTCATGCGGCAGCCCTGGCGGACAGGGCGGTGACACGGCAGACAGCGGTTTCGCCCGTCGTCTCCCTCCCCTCAGGGGAGGGTGGCATCGCCGCAAGACGATGACAGGAGGGGTCAAGGAGATTGACCCGACAGCTGGTCGCGTCCACGGAACCGTCCGACCCCCTCCGTCGGCCTGCGGGCGCCACCTTCCCCTGAGGGGGAGGAGACGAGGAATGCCGCCTTGCTGACGACTGACGACTGGCGACTGGCGACTTCACCCTCACATCCGGTCCGGGATTTCCATGCCGAGGATGTCGAGAAGGAGTGTGAGCGTCCTGAGGGTGAGGTCGACCACGGCGAGCCACGAGGCCTGGCGGGCCGGGTCTTCTTCTCGCAGGATGTGGCACGCCTCGTAGAAGCGGTTGAAGTCGGTCGCGATCTCATACGCGTACTCGGCGAGCACGTTCGGGGCGCGCACGTCGACGGCGCGATCGATCACCTCGGGCAGCCGGAGCAGGCGCAGGAACAGGTCTCGTTCTTGCGGAACGTTCGGGGCGACAACTGCATCCGGTTCGAGTCCCAGTTCTTTGGCTCGCCGCAGAATCGACTGCATCCGGACCGCTCCGTACTGGAGATACGGTCCGGTCTTGCCCTCAAACGATGTGAAGCGTTCGAGATCGAAGCTGTAGTTGGACGTTCGGTGATTCGAGAGGTCCCCGAATTTGAGCGCACTGAGCCCGACCTGACGAGCGATGCGCTCGCGTTCCTCGGGCGGGTAGTCCTGGGCGATGGCTGCCTCGTCGAGACGCTCTCGTGCCGCGTCGGTAACGATGCCCATGAGGTCAGCGAGCCGGAGAACACCGCCGGCACGAGTCTTGAACGGCTTGCCGTCTGGCCCGTTGACCGTCCCGAACGCGATGTGTTCGAGACCGACGTCCTCGGCAGCGATGTCGGCCATCCGCGCGACCCGGAACACCTGCTCGAAGTGCAGTCCCTGGCGGGCATCGACCACGTAGAGCATGAGGTCGTAGCCCTCTTCGACCCGCTGTTCGAGCGTCGCGAGGTCTGTGGTCGAGTAGAGATAGGAACCGTCCGAACGCGTTAGGAGCAGCGGCGGCATCTCCTTCTTGTCGTCTGGCCGTTCCACGTAGACGACGATCGCCCCGTCGGATTCTTGGGCAAGGTCGAAGTCGTTCAGGAGTCGGTCGACCAGCGGTGCAAGTCGATCGTGAACCGTGCTCTCCCCTCGCCAGAGGTCGAACTCCACGCCGAGCGCGGCGAAGTCCTTCTTCTGCTCGGCCACCGATACGTCGTGATAGTGGCGCCAGAGCGCGAGGTATCCGGCACGACCGTTCTGGAGGTCGAAAGTTGCTTGCCGGGCTCGCTCCGCTTCCTCCGGGTCTTGCCGGCACCGTTCCACCACGATCGGATACATCTCGGACAGGTCGTCGAGCGTGACCGGCGAGTCGTCGGGGTAGGGCCCGGTGAGCGACTCGTCGAAGTAGGGAAGGCCCGGTTGGCGGCGTTCGAGTTCGATGATCAACTGCCCGATCGGCATGCCCCAGTCACCCATGTGGATGTCGCCGGACACGTCGTGGCCGGCCACGCGGAAGAGACGCTTGAGGCTCTCCCCGATGATCGAGGCCCGGAGATGACCAACGTGCATCGATTTGGACATGTTCGGACCGCCGTAGTCGACCATCACCTTCCGGCGAGGCTCGGGCGTGGCGATGCCGCATCGCTCGTCACGCTCCATCGCCTGGGCGTAGTCGGCGAGGCAATCGTCGGTGACCACGATATTGATGAAGCCGGGCCCGGCAATTTCGAGCGACGCGAACATCGACCGATCGCCGATCGCGTCGAGCACCTTTTGGGCCAGCTCTCTGGGGTTGCGACCCAAGCGCTTTGCGGCACCGAGCGCTCCGTTGCACTGGTACTGGGCGAGTTCGGGACGCTGCGACGGCACAACGAGACCGGCGGCCCGGTCGACGCCGGCAGCCTCGAACGCGTCGCCGAACCGTTCGGAGAGGTCTGCGATTAGGGACATAGAGAAATTCCACCCAGGAGAGTTGCGAGAGTCCGGAGGTTACAATCGTTTCAGCGCCCCAGTAGCTCAGGGGATAGAGCACTGGCCTCCGGAGCCGGGAGCGCAG
>CAZONX010000067.1:0-11209 GCA_964581295.1 uncultured Acidimicrobiaceae bacterium | reverse complement strand
CCCATCGTGTTGTTGATCTTGTGCGCTCCGGTGTGCGCAAGGTCCTCTCGCTTGAGCCAAAGATCGAATCCGAGTTGCTTCGAGAGCCGTTTGGCGTGGTACACGGGGGTCGGCCGACCGACGTAGGTTGCAAGCAGGTCGGCGAGCTCCAGTCGGAACGCCCGGTCGTTCCAGGCGGCCGTGAACTCGCGATCGAGCTCCTCGAGCGCCGGCATGAGCGTTTCGGGCGCATAGCGCCCGCCGTACGCTCCGAATCTCCCGCGGTCATCCGGGCCGGTCATGGTTGTTTCGCCTCCTGGAGGAAGGCAGCGACCCTAGCGGGGTCCTTGATGCCCGGGGCCGATTCCAAACCGGACGACGCATCGACTCCCCACGGATTCACGATTTCGATCGCCGTCGCGACATTGCCGGGGTCGAGTCCGCCGGCAAGCACGAACCGTCGCTCCGGGACGTCCAGGCGGGTCCAGTCGAGCTGGACGCCGGTGCCGCCGTGCGAGCCTCCGTGGGCCGAGTCGAGCAGCGGAATCTGGCCCTCGGGTGTCTGCGTCGGATGCCACCCGCCGTCGTCGGTCCGCTGCATCGGACGGAGCACGAACAGACCGGCCCGAGCCGCCCATCGCGCCACTTCGGTGGCGTGCCGTCCGTGGGCCTGCACACCGTCGGCGCCGGTCTGGTCGACCGCCGCTTCGATCGATTCCTGGTCGGCGTCGACTGTGACCAGAACTCGGAGCGTCGCAACGGCATGCATCAGGGTGGCTGCACGCTCGATGCTGACGCACCGAGGCGAATCCTGGGCGAGAACGAATCCGAGTGCGTCGGCGCCGGCTTCAACGGCTGCAGCAACGTCGGCTTCCCTCGTGAGGCCACAGACCTTGACCCACGTCACCGGTCGCCGACCAATCCTGCAAGGGCGGCCGCCGGGTCTTCGGCAACGACGAGGGCCTCGCCGACCAGAATGGCCTGGTAGCCGGCAGCTGCCATCCGAGCGGCGTCGTCGCGTCGGTGGATCCCGCTCTCGGCCACGGCCACGATCCCTTCGAGACAAACCATCGGTGCCAGCGCTTCGGCTGTAGTGAGCGTGGTCGCGAACGTCGCCAAGTCCCGGTTGTTCACGCCGATGAGGGTCGCGCCGCAGGCGAGGGCCCGTTCGGCCTCGACTCGGTTGTGCGCCTCGACCAGCGCATCGAGCCCGGCGTCGTGCGCAGCCGCGATCATGCGTGCGAGTTGCTCATCGTCGAGTGCTGCGACGATCAGCAATGCCGCGTCCGCTCCGGCGGCGCGAGCCTCCCACAGCTGTTCCGGTTCGAGCAGGAAGTCCTTGCGCAACAGCGGAATGGACACCGCTTCGCGAACGGCCGCCAGATCCTCGAGCGAACCGTCGAAATGCACCGGTTCGGTCAGCACGCTGATCGCCGTCGCCCCCGCCGCCTCGTAGATGAGCGCTTGCTCGACGGCATCGAGACCGGCAGCGAGGACTCCGCGCGATGGCGAACGTCGTTTCACCTCGGCGATCACCGACAACCCGGGAGCAGCAAGGGCATCCGCGAACCCAAGGGCCGGTGCCACATCGGCCACACCTGCTGCATATTCTGCACCGAGCCCGATGGTCGCGTCGCTGCGCACCTTGGCGTCGGAGAGGATTTGGTCGAGCATCACGGCGGCTACTCCCCCTGTTCCGTTCGGAGGAACGCAACGAGGCTATCGAGTTGCTCTTCGCTGAACCGATCCCCGAACGACGTCATGGCTCCCGGTCCGATTCGCACGACGTCCTTGATCTGCTGGTCGCTCAGCGTTGCTGAGTTGGAACCGGCCCCCAGCGTTGGCCCGACACCGCCCGCGAGGTCGCTGCCGTGGCAGTGAGAACACGACGCTGAGTACAGCTCGGAGCCGAACAAGGGGACATCCTCTCCGGCGCATCCCGCGAGCAGCATGACGGTGAAGGCGGTCGCTACGAGAACCAATCGCATCGTGGGAGTATGCCGTTGTTCTCGACCTACACCGGAAGCCGGACCGAGAACCGTGAGCCCTCGCCCGGCGCGCTGTCGACGCTCACGGTCCCGCCCATGGCGTCGACCAACTCCCTGACGATGGTGAGCCCGAGCCCACTGCCCTCCGGACGGACGGGGTGATATCGCTGCGCCACATACAGGCGGTCAAAGACGCGATCCGCATCGGCTGGGTCGATCCCTGGACCGCTGTCTGCAACCTCGAGGAGAAGCGAGTTGCCACCCGTGTCAGCCGAGATCGTCACCACCCCGTGCTCCGGCGTGTACCGGAGGGCATTCTCGACGAGGTTGCTGCACACCTGGTCCAGACGGTCCGGGTCGACGGTTCCCGAAGCGTCACCCCGCGACGCAAAATCGAGTGTGACCCCGATCTCATCCGCTCGCCGTCGGAACGTATCGACAACCCCACCGAGATGAGCTGCCACGTCGATCTCCTCGGGGCGCAGCGTGAATTCTCTGGCTTCGATCCGTCCGAGCAGCATGACGTCTTCGACCAGCCGGGTGAGGCGATCGGTCTGCGCATGGAGCACCGCGGCCACTCTCGCGGTGTCCTCACCTGCGATCTCGCCGGAGTCGAGAGCCTCGGCGTAGCCGCGAATGGTCGTGAGCGGCGTTCGCAGGTCGTGACCGACGCTCATGAGGAACTCGCGTTCACGCTGTCGCGTGGCTTCCAGGTTTTCGGCCATTTCGTTGAACGCCATCGACACCGTCCCGATCTCGTCGTCATCTTCGACCGGCGCCCGGGCAGATAGATCGCCGGAAGCAATCTCGCGCGATGCCGCCTCGAGCCCGGCGAGACGTTGCCGCACCCATTGCGTCATCACCACGCCGAACACGATCAGCATCACCACGGCGACGACGACGGCCAGGAGCAGGGCTCGGCTCATCGCCTGCACCGGGAGCAGCGGCGCCGTTCTGCCGATCGCGATGACGATCTCATTGGGCCCGAGGGGTACCCGCTGCACGGTCGCGAGCATCTCGGTCCCATCGACGTCGACCGTCAACGCCTCCCTTTCCTCCAGACCGGGAGGCAGCAGGGGCACGAGGTCCTGCCCACGCGAGAGCGGCACGGACCGATCGCCGACCACAAGGACGGCCTCGGCAATATCGTGCCCTCCCAGCACGCGCGCCCGCTCGAGTACACGGGCGGCCTCTCCCCTCACATCCCGGAGCTGACCCTCGACTCCGGCATTCGGGCTTCGCCCGACGTCCGCGAGGGCTCCCTCGACCAACCGGCCGGCGGCTTCGGCTTGCCGAAAGAGCTCGTCCTGGGCCTCGGTGCGAAGGACGCGGTTGAGATAGCCGACACCCATCAGGCCAACGATCAGCATGACAACGGCAATGACGACGGTCCCAATGACAATGCGGCGCGTCACAGGGTCGCCTTGCTCATGAGTCGATGCGGTAGCCGACGCCCCACACCGTCTCGATCGGAATGTCGGGGAGCTTCCTGCGAAGCTGGCGCACGTGCACATCGACCGTGCGCGTCTCACCGAAATAGTCGTAGCCCCACACAGCCTCGAGGATCTGTGCCCGCGACAGGACCAATCCTGAGTGATCGGCGAGGTACCACAACAGGTCGAACTCCCTGGCCGTGGGTCGCACGACTCCGCCGTCCGGGAGGGTGACCTCGCGTCGGCCACCGTCGATCCAGAATCCGCCCACATCGAGAACCACACGCTCGACCGGCGGCTCTTCGCTGCGCCGCAACACGGCCTTCACCCGTGCCACGAGTTCGCGGACTGAGAACGGCTTCGTCACGTAGTCGTCGGCCCCGATCTCGAGACCGACAATGGTGTCGATCTCGGTGTCACGCGCCGTGAGCATGATCACGGGCACGTCGGAGTGTGCGCGGATTCGCTTGCAGACTTCGAACCCGTCGATACCGGGCAACCCGACATCGAGCAGCACGGCGCGCGGGTCGCGATCTCTCATCCGTTCCAGTCCGGATTCTCCGTCGATCGCATGGACCAGCCGGAATCCCTCGCGCTCGAACGCCATCCGGAGGAGCTCTGCGATATCCTCCTCATCTTCGATGAGCAGCACCACACCGCCATTGGTCATGACCACCTCGTTGCCGTCATCCGCGAGGTTGCCATGGAGGTGTGAGAGATGTGTGAGGATTCGGTGAATGCACCGTGAGTCATCGGAGGTGAGGAGCCGCAGCGATGGCGGCGAGCACCGCGGCCGCCTTGTTGACGCATTCTCGGTACTCGGACGCTGGGTCGCTGTCGGCCACGACTCCCGCTCCGGCCTGCACCCACGCTCGCTTGCCTTGGGAAATCATGGTTCGGAGACCGATCGCGGTATCGAGGTTCCCTGAGAAGTCGAGGTAACCAACCGCTCCTGCGTACGGCCCGCGAGCCGTCGGTTCGAGCTCGTCGATGATCTCCATGGCTCGAATCTTCGGCGCCCCGGTCACCGTTCCGTGCGGGAATGTCGACCGCAGGACATCGACCGGGCCGAGGCCGTCGCGGACCACTCCTGACACGCCGGACACGATGTGCATCACATGCGAGTAGCGCTCGATCACCATCAAATCGTCGACGTTGATAGTGCCGAATTCGCAGACCCGTCCGAGGTCGTTGCGTGCGAGATCGATGAGCATCACGTGTTCAGCCCGTTCCTTCGGATCGGCAAGGAGTTCGATTTCGAGGAGCGCATCGGCCTCGGCGTCGGCGCCGCGCGGCCGCGTACCCGCGATCGGTCGGCTGTATGCGATTCCTTCGCGCACCCTGGTCATCAGTTCGGGCGACGACCCTGCGATCGACAGGTCTGCGTGCCGGACGAAGTACATGAACGGCGACGGGTTGACAAGACGAAGCGCCCGGTAGACCGCGAAGGCGTCACCGTCGAAGTCCACATCAAAGCGAATCGAGGGGACGATCTGGAACGCGTCGCCCGAGTTGATGTATTCGATTGCGGTGCGAACGGATGACTCGAAGTCGGACTGTTCCGTGTTGGCTTGGGCTGCTGCCGCAACGTCGAACGCCGGACGCACTCCGAGCGCAGCTTTCGGAGCGGCAGAAAGGCGTTCGATGTCGCGCTCGATTGCCGCGCATCCCTCGCGATACGCACCCTGCGGATCGTTCCCGACAATGACGTTGCGAATAATGAGGATCGTGTCTCGGAATCGATCAATCGCGGCGACGGCGCCACCGACGTGCCAGACCATCTCAGGGAGGCCACGATCGTCGGCCGGGGCGCCCGGCAGGGTCTCGACGTAGCGGACAGCGTCGTAGGCGAGGTAGCCGACGAAACCACCGTGCAGCGGAGGCGCGTCTCCCGGGAATCCGCACTCTTCCTCCGCCGGTGCGGCATATTCGTCAAGGAGCGCGTCGAGCACTTCGAGAGGATCCCCATCGGGGAGACGGACGTCGGCCCCGAGCGCTTCGGTGCGTCCGTTGCGTGATACAACGGTGAAGCTCGGATCCCAGCCGACGAACGACCATCGAGCCCACCGCTCCCCACCCTCGACCGACTCAAGCAGGAATCCGTCGTCGTCCCCAACGAGGGATTCGAACACCGACACCGGCGTCTCCCGATCGCCGAGCACCTCCACCGCGATCGGCACGACCGAATGGTGTTCGGCCAGTTCGAGAAACCGATCCTCTGTCAGCGAAATCTGCATGCAATCACGTTAGAGCCATCCGGCGACAGACCACTAGGACTCGGTGAGGCGATCCAGGCCGGCCCATTCGAGGAGGTCCGCGAAGTAGCCGGACAGATTCACGATCCGACCCGTGATCATCAAGATGCCGAAGAGCGTCAGCATCAACCCGGAGAACACCGTTATTGCGGTGAAGTGACGCTTTACCCAATCGAAAGCCGAGAATGCCTTGGCAAGCAGCAGCGAGGTCAACAGGAACGGAATCCCGAGGCCAAGCGAGTAGAAGAACAACACGAGCATGCCCTCATAGACCGTGTCGGACGTCGAGCCGAGGAGCAGAGCCGAGGCGAGAAAGGGACCGATGCACGGCGTCCACCCGAAGGCAAAAGCCATGCCCATGACGGGTGGGCCCAGATAGCCGAACTTGCCGGCGCTGTGCGAGTCGACCCTCCGCTCGCGCATGATCGGCAGCAGCCACGACGGCGTCCAGACGGCGGTGATGGCGATGAAGAGTCCCATGACCACGATCACCCAACCGGCGACGACACTGAACACCGGCTTGGCCAGCCATGCCGACACCGACGTGGCTGTCGCACCCAGGCCGACGAACACCACCGTGAAGCCGAGCACGAACAGCCCGGTCATGCCCACGACGCGACGCATCGACACGTTGCCCTCTGACAGATCCTGCATCGAGTAGCCCGACATCAGCGAGATGTACCCGGGCAGCAACGGCAGAACGCACGGCGACAGGAACGATGCGGCGCCCGCAAGCACCGCAGCGATGAGATTGACTTCAGTCAGGCAAACCTCCCGATGGCCACAGACCACGGAAACGGTACTCGGACCGGGTTTGTTCCCGATCGGAATTCGCCACACCAGACGGTAGGCTCCCGATGTCCCATCCTCTCACCGCACTGAGCGCATGCCGCTTCCCCAATTCCTCAATCCCACCGAGTCGTTCAATGCCACCGACCGGAGAATCGTGTTTCTCCTCGGAATCGTCGCGTTCGTGGCCGGCTACGCGGGAGCGCAGATGGCGCACACGCTTCCGTACGCGCGACTGTCGCTGGACCTGACGGAGGGGAACATGAGCATCGTGTTCGCCATCGTGCGGGCGGTCTCGCTCCTGGCGGTCGGTTTCTCGATCGTCGCAGACCGGCGAGGCCGCAAGGAGCCGCTCCTCATCGCCTTCTCGTTGATGTCGCTCGGCAGCTTGCTCACCGCGTTCGTCCCCATGACGGCGTTCTACGTGATTTCCCAGTCCATTGTGCGCGTCGCGGTCGTCGCAATCGCTGGGCTTGGGATGGTGCTGCTCGCCGAAGAACTGACGCCGGCAGTTCGCGCCTACGGCATGGGGCTATACGGCCTCGCCGGATCACTCGGCGTCGGAACCGGCCTGCTACTGCTCCCGATCGCCGAAGGCGCCGACGCGGCGTGGCGCATCCTCTTCGCTCTCGCCGGACTCGGTCTCCTCGCGCTGCCGATGCTGATGCGCTACCTGCCCGAGAGCCGGGCGTTCCGACCGGGCAAGCCGATCTCGTTCATCTCCGCACTTCGCATGGGGCTGGGCAAGCACTTCTGGCCGATCGCCGGCGTGTCGTTCTTCGTAGCGGCATTCTCAGCACCTGCGTTCGACTTCGTGCTCGAGCGACTAATCAACGATCTGGCGTGGGAGGCAAGTGCAGCACGGTTCCTCCTCATCGTCGCCAGCGGCCTCGGAGCGCTCGGGCTGCTCATCGGGGGGCGCATGGCGGACAGGTCGGGGCGCAAGCCCACCGCTCTCGTTGCTCTCGCTCTCGGCCTGGTCGGCGGCGTCGGTTTCTACCTTCTCGACTCCGGGTGGTTCCTCGCCGCGTCGATATTCATTGCCACGTTGGGAGCCACCATGCTCACCCCGGCGCTGGGGGCGCTGCGTGCCGAACTGTTCCCCACTCGTGTTCGCGCTACGTCGGCCGCGTGGGTCACCAACGTTGCCATCCTCGGCAGCATCACCGGATTCCTCATCGGGGGGGCGCTCATCGACCGCATCGGACTCCCGAAGACGGTCGCGGCGCTCGGCGCGGGCCTCCTCATCGCAATGGCCTTGCTCCTCACGCTCCCGGAGACGAAGGGGATGGATCTCGTTCGCGCACGGCGAAGCGGTAGCCGTACCACCACCACAGGGTCGTAGCGCGCACCAGCATCAGTGCCACGATCGCGCTCCACACGCCTGCCAGGCCCCACCCGTACGCGTTCACGGCCACCAGAAGAGCGATCGCCGTTACTCCCGCGGCCGTCGTGCTCCAAGCCAGATACGTGAATGCTGCCGCGCCGATCGCGATCCCGTCCCACACGAACACGAGCCCGTTCAGCGGCTGCATCAAGATCAGGAATGGCAGGATCACTCCGAACGCGGCCACCACAGCCGCATCGGTTGTGAACCACGACCCGAGCCACGGCGACAGCGCGGCCAACCCGACAGCAAGCAGAACACCGAGCGAGGCACCGAGAGCCAGCAACCGGTTCGAGACCGCCCGGGCCGTGGAGCGATCCCCCGCTCCGAGTTCCTTGCCGACGATCGCCTGGCCGGCAATTGCGAACGCGTCGATGACCAATGCCATGAAGAGCCATAGTTGCATCGCGACCTGATGGGCAGCGACGGCAGCCGTTCCGATCCGTGCCGCAACCACCGTGGCCGCAGTCAGTGCCGCCAGCAGCGATGCATTTCGCAGAATCAACGCCTTGCCGGCGCCAGCGAGGAGTCCAACGGCGCGCCGTTGCGGGCGCCCGAAGCTGATCGCCAGTTCATCTCGCCGGGTCCCGAAGAACAAGACAGCGAACCAGGCGGCGCCAAACCACTGTGCGACAACGGTGGCCCAGGCCGCTCCGGCGATTCCCCATCCGAGCCCGAAGATCAGGATCGGGTCGAGCACGAGGTTCACGGCGTTCAGCCCGAGCGTGACGATGAGCGGCGTCCGAGTGTCTTGATAGCCGCGGAACGCACCGTGCCCCACGAGGATCACTAGAAGTGCTGGAACCGCGAGCGCCCGAATGCGCAGGTAGACGGTGGCGCTTTCGAGTACCTCGGGATTCGCGCCGAAGGCGCGAAGCAGTGGCTCGCTGAAGATGACCAGCCCCACCGCTGCGATCACGCCGCCGGCCACAGAGACGGCGAGCGCCGCGACCGTGAACCGGCCGGCCTCGGCACGGTCCCCAGCGCCGATCGACTGGGCGATCAGCGGTGTCACCGCGTACTCAAGGAAGTTGAAGACAGCGAAGATCGCTACGTAGATCGCCGACGCTATTGCGACGGCGGCGAGCGCCACAGCGCCGAGGCGTCCGATGAATGCCGTGTCGACCAGAGAAACGAGCGGATCCGCTGCGAGCGCGCCGAGTGCCGGCAGGCCGATCCGGATGATCTCGCGATCGTACGGACTCCGCCTGAACGCCTCGATCATGCCCCGGTCTTGTCCGGATACGGGCACCGGTCGGCCAGCGGACATCCAACGCACAGAGGCTTGCGCGCATCACAGACATCACGTCCGAACTGGATGAAACGCATCGAAACGGCCTCCCAGTCTCGCTCTGGATAGAGCGCCCGGAGGGCGAATTCGATCTTCACCGGATCCGACGACGTGGTGAGGCCGAGTCGATTCGACACTCGCTTCACGTGGGTGTCCACCGCGATCGCAGGAATACCGAATGCCTCCGCCAACACGACACTCGCCGTCTTTCTGCCGACGCCGCGCAGGGTCACCAATTCGTCAAGGTCGTCCGGAACCACTCCTGCGTATCGATCTACGAGATCAGCGGCCAGGGCGATGATCGACTTGGTCTTCTGCCGGTAGTAGCCCGTCGAGAAGACGACCTGCTCCACTTCTTCCGGATTCGCAGCTGCAAGGTCCTCGGGGGTCGGCCAGCGCTCGAACAGCACCGGTGTCACCCGGTTGACGTTCGCGTCGGTCGTCTGTGCCGAAAGCACGGTTGCCACCAGCAGATTCCACGGCTCCACGTAGTCGAGCGCAGTCGCGATATCCGGATAGCGCTTCTTCAGGCGGTTCAAGATGACCCGCGCGTTGCGGCGTTCCTCGGTAGTCGGTTCGGCCATGCCCTGACGGTAGCGGGACCCGCGAATCGAGATGCCGGTCGGCAGTCGGCCGCCCATGCCTCCTCCCGTTCTATGCGTCTCCTCCCCGTCAGGGAGGTGGCAGCGCCGTCAGGCGCTGACCGAGGGGGTCCAGGCAGGTCCGCGATTCAGCTGGCAAGTCCGGAGAACGGCGATTGGGTCTCCTGTTTCGTGTCTCGTGTCTGCCGTCTCACGACTGATGACTGACGACTCGGAGCCTGCTTTCCTGTCACACCTGTTCGGTACGTTGTTGTCATGTTGTTGTGGTCTTCGAACTGGACGATCGATGAGATGCACGCCGAGTTTGCGGAGGCGGAGGAGAAGATCTCCGAGCTCCGGAACCGCCAAGCGGTGATCGTCAACGAGCTCGACAAGGCCAACATCGCCGCGTCGGCCGGGCACCGGTCGGTCCCGGAGTATCTGTCGGCCCGGTTCGACCTCTCACGTTCTACGGCAGCCGAGTTGGGGTATGCGGGGCGCCGGTATCGCCGGTACCGGCAGCTTCAGCGTCGCTGCGCCCACGACGGGCTGTCGTTCGAGCGGACGGTGGCGATGATGCGCCTGGCGGACGCCGGAGCCGATCAGGACACGCTCACCTATTCCGAGTCGTTGGATCTGGTCGGTGTGGCGCGTCTCACCGCTCGGTTGCGTCGAGTGTCTCGTGTTGTTGAACGCCAAGCGTTCAACAATCGGTTTGTGGCGATCCAGCCGACGTTGGATGAGTCGTCGTGGCGCCTGTTCGGTCAACTCCCTGCAGCCGACGGCCATGTGGTTGAACAAGCGTTGCATGCCCGTTCAGACGAGTTCCATGCCCTCCCGGGTGGCGACGTGTGTTCTCGGGGTCAACTCCGGGCCGACGCGTTGGTGGCGATGGCGCACGACTCGTTGGACCGCACCCGAGACTCGGAGACTGCCTCAGGCGGGTCGGTGTCAGTGTTCGTCGACCTCGACGACGCCAACACGACGGCTGGTGAGACCGGCGCCAGGGTCGAATACGGACCGAGGGTCGGTCCGACCGTGCTCGAAGAACTCCTCTGCACCGCCCGAGTGCAGATCATCGGCCTCTCCAACGGCCAACCGGTCGTCACCTCACACGCAGTCCGGTCAATCCCACCGGCCATACGCCGCTTCGTCGCCCAACGCGATGGCGGGTGTGTGGTGGCGGGCTGCACCAGCCGGTATCGCCTCGAACCCCACCACATCCGCCTCCGCTCACACGGCGGTTCCCATGACCCGGAGAACCTCGCCACCCTGTGCTGGTTCCATCACCACGTCTCCATCCACCACCACGGCCTCCACCTCGACCCCAACTCACTCCCACTCAAACGCCGCCTGATCCGCACCCCGGTCGGCACCGATCCGCCGAGATAGTCGCCAGTCCCCAGCCCGAGCTCCAGCGTCTCGCCCTGTCCCGATTGTCTCCCTCCCCTTCAGTGTGCGGACCGGGGTGATGATGGGCATATGTTCGGAGACATGGTGGACACT
>CAZONX010000066.1:0-11256 GCA_964581295.1 uncultured Acidimicrobiaceae bacterium | reverse complement strand
GCTGATCGCTGGTCTCTACCGCATTCCGAAGTCGACCCAGTCGAGGGTCTTGAGGGATCGGGGGTCGGAGACCATGATGCCGGCGTCCGAGACCGTGATGAGCGCCCCATCGATCATCAGCGCTCGGCGGATCGGCATCCACCAATTGGAGCCCTTCTGATCGTGCGAGATCTCTCCGAACTCGCGGATCCCCTGCTCGTCGACGCTCAGCACGAGTGCTCCGGTCGGTGAGACGTCGCCGTCGCCCTCGCTCCAGCGTTCGAATGGGAACACGGTCAGGCCGGAGGATGGGTCGTGCATGAAGGCGTGGTGATCCCACTCCACCTCGGAGTGGCCACCCGGCATCGTGAACCGGTCGATGCGCGCCGGGTCGTCGGGATCCGACACATCGAAGAGCGAGGCTTGCAGTCCGCTCACCCGGCCGTCGAGGTCGGCGTCCTGGCCGACGCCGAGCAGGGCATCCGATCCGATCGGGTGCAGATAGGCCGAGTAGCCGGGGATCTTCAATTCGCCGCGCACGGTGGGGCGTGACGGGTCAGAGAGGTCGATCACGTAGAGCGGATCGACCTGTCGGAAGGTGACGACGTAGCCCGTGTCTCCGAAGAAGCGCACCGAGTAGATGCGTTCGCCCCGGCCGAGTCCGTCGACCCTGCCGACCTCGATCAAATCGTCACCCCGAGTATCGAGCACGGTCACCATCGACTCGGTGTCGGGACCGTCCCACCACTCAGGGGTGTCGGTCGAGGCGACGCGGAGATGGCCGTCGTGCTCGGACATCGCCCACTGGCTCAGCATGTAGCCGGAGACCGTGCCCGAAGCGCGGTAGTCGGCGCTGCGTTCAGAGAGGTCGAACTTGTGGATCATTGTCTTCATGCCCTCTGGCTGGCCGCCCTCTTCGAAGACAACGGGGTCGATCCAACGGTTTGTTGCGACGTAGGTCGCATTCCCAGACGAGTACACGATCTCGCCGTCGGCAAACAGTCCAGTTGCATCTTCGACGTCGAGTTCATCTGCGCTTAGGGTGACGAGCGACAACGTGGTGAAGCCCGAGAACTCCTCCGGGCGGTGCGTCCGATCGCACGCCAGCAGGGTTCCCTCGGCGGCGACACGGTCACGTCCCTCATGGTCGGTGACGATGAAATACGGCAGCCAGTTCTCGACCTTCGATGCCGTGATGGTCTCCTCGTTGCGTTCCTCGGCGGTGCGCTCGGCGCGCAGGCCGCCTCCCTCTGGATGGGCCCATGCGAATCCGGTCGGGCCGGATGCGACGACGAGACGCACGGCACCGTCCACCATCCGGGACGACACGTATCTGCCGTCGATTCGCAGCGTCCGGCTCAGCTCTGGTTCGTCCATATCGGAGATGTCGATCTCGACGACGGTCATCACGGAGGTCGGTGGCGCCATCAACCTGCCATCGAAGTCGACTGATTCGTCGAGGAACGGCATCGGCTCAAACCCGCCGTTGGCAATTGCGATCACCCGGTCGCCGTCGAGGAACAGGTCCTGGGTCCAGAAGTCGAGGTTGATGGACCCGCGCAGATCGAGGCTGTCACCATCGACCGTGATCAAGAACAGCGTGTTGCCGTTCACAGCGACAATCCGATCTCCATCGGTCTTGACGAGGTCGGGTTCGTCGATACCGGCCTCTTGAAGGTTGGTGCCGATCACGCCCAACTTGTTCGATGCCGTGTCCGTCGCCGCCGCGGTCGTGGTCGTCTCCTCGGCGAACCTCACGTCGCCTTCGGCCTGCCCCGCGAACATCTCGTTGTAGATCGGATATATGCCGTAGCCGTCAAGGCCGTAGGGCCCGACGCGATCGAGAGCGTGGCCGGTCGTCCACGCGAGCAGATCGTCGCACGCATCGAATCTCATCAGTGCCCGCGAAGCGGACGGGTGAGT
The DNA here is from genome assembly GCA_964581295.1 of uncultured Acidimicrobiaceae bacterium. Taxonomy (GTDB): domain Bacteria; phylum Actinomycetota; class Acidimicrobiia; order Spongiisociales; family UBA5794; genus JAHEEL01. The sequence goes on along the minus strand of CAZONX010000066.1, from coordinate 9,354 downwards.
CGTGGCGATGGTGGTGGATGTGGCCACGGATTTTGGGTCGGTCGTTGGCATAGCCGTTCTGGCCGGCACGGCGCACGCGGACAATGCGAGAGCGGCCAGAGCGGTGGCGGTGACGATTCGCTTCACATGAGCCTCCTAGCTCGATCATCGCTCCGACGCTCACCGGCAGGCGCGAGGTTCCCGGCTCCTGATAACCTTCGCGACCATGAGCACCATCGGTATCGACATCGGAGGCTCGAAGGCCCTCTCCGTCCGGCTTGAGAGCGGAGCGGTCGTCGAAGAGCGACACACGGCGGCCCCCGGAGAGCCGCCGCTCGACACAGCGTTGTCGGCAATTCGTGACGTGTGGGCCGACGACGTCGAAGCCGTCGGCGTCGGCATCGCCGGACTCGTCCGGTGGCCGGACGGGGTGTTCGCATGGGGTCCGCACGTCGACAGCACCGATCTGCCGCTGCGCGACCTGCTGCAACGCGAGCTCGAGATCCCGGTCGTTGTCGACAACGACGCCAATGTGGCCGCATACGGCGAACGCGTCGCCGGAGCCGCCCGGGGATACGACGACTTCCTGCTCGTCACGCTCGGGACCGGCATCGGCGGAGCGATTGTGATCGACGGCGAGGTCTATCGCGGTGAGTCGTTCGCAGGAGAGTGGGGCCATATCAAGAACAACCCCGCCGGTCGCTTGTGCGATTGCGGGAAGCGCGGATGTTGGGAGACCGTCGCTTCAGGTCCGGCGCTGGTGCGGCTCGCACGCGAGGTAATCAGTCTCAATCCCGAGGGATCGTTCGCCCATCGCTTCGACGACGGTCCAATCAGCGGAGAGGATGTGACGGCGGCAGCCGACGCCGGCGACGAGGTGGCACGCGGTCTCGTGGCGGAGGTCGGCGCTGAGCTTGGCCGGGGCATTGCGAACCTGGTTGCGATCTTCGATCCCGACCTTGTGGTCGTCGGAGGCGGCCTGGGGTCTGTCGGCGAATCGCTCCTCGGCCCTGCACGACGATTCGCTGCCGACGCACTCCATGGCGGTAACCACCGCCTCGCACCGCCGATTCTGGTGGCGGGGTCGGGGCCTCGTGCCGGCGCGGTTGGTGCGGCTTACCTCGCCGCTTCGATACGCTCATAGCTATGTCGCGACTCGATGAAACCCCGGTGGATAAGCGTCAGGCCAAAGAGATCGCCCGCGAGGCGATTCTTCTGATTCCGAATGTGGTGAAGCTGCTCGGCCGCATCATCCGCGATCCTCGGGTTTCCGTCCGCAGGAAGAGCTTTGCTGCGGCGGCCCTTGTCTATGTTGTTTCGCCAATCGACCTGATCCCCGACTTCATTGCCGGCTTCGGTCAGTTGGACGATCTCGTCATCGTGGCCGTTGCGCTCAATAACTTGATCGCTGGCGCTGGACGCGAAGTCATAGAACAGCACTGGGATGGCTCCGCCGACTCGCTCGATCTCGTGCTCGCGGCAACCGAGTGGGGCACCGAGATCATCCCTGGTCCATTGCGAAGGATGCTGCCGAGCTAGCCGCTGAGCGGCCTTCGGTCCATCCCAATCGACGCGGCCGTGCCTACGCTCCACGGATGGATTTTCGACGCATCGACAACCTGCCCCCGTACGTCTTCGCCGAGGTGACCAGCAAGGCGCTCGAGGCACGTCGTGCCGGCATCGACATCATCGACCTCGGCTTCGGCAACCCCGACATCCCCTCGCCGCCTGCGGTCGTCGACAAGCTCGTCGAGGCTGCTCAGAACCCGAAAAATCACCGGTATTCGGCGTCAAGAGGCATCCCGAACCTCCGCAAGGCCGTTGCCGACCGCTACCTGCGCCGATACGGCGTCGAACTCGATCCCGAGACCGAGGTGATCAACACCATCGGCGCCAAGGAGGGGCTCTCGCATCTGATGTGGGCTCTCGTCCAGCCAGGTGACGTCGCCCTCGTCCCGGAGCCGTCGTACCCGATCCACATCTATGCCGCCGTCCTCTCGGGCGCCGAAGTGCAGCGCGTGCACCTGTCCACCGGAGTCGACTTCTTCGAGCGACTCACCGAGGCCTATCACAACTCGTGGCCCCGACCGCGTGTGATCGTGACGTCGTTTCCGCACAACCCGACCACGGCGACCGTCGATATCGACTTCTTCGAGCGGCTCGTTGCGTTCGCGAAGGAGAACGACACCATGCTCGTTCACGACTTCGCGTACGCCGATATCGCGTACGACGGATATGAACCGCCCAGCCTGCTCCAGGTTCCTGGGGCGAAGGACGTCGGCGTCGAGTTATATACCCTGTCGAAGAGTCATTCGATGGCTGGTTGGCGGGTGGGATTTGTCGTCGGCAATCCCGACATGGTCGGAGCGTTGGGCAAGCTGAAGTCGTATCTCGACTACGGCACGTTCCAGCCGATCCAGATCGCTTCAATCATCGCGTTGAACGAGTGCGACGACTACGTCCCCGAGGTCCTCGACATATACAAGCGCCGGCGCGACATCCTGGTGGACGGCCTGCACCGCATCGGCTGGCACGTCGAGCGGCCCAAGAGCACCATGTTCGTCTGGGCACCGATCCCCGAGCCCTACCGGCACATGGACTCACTCACGTTCGCCCTGCACCTGCTCGACGCCGGGCAGGTAGCGGTGAGCCCCGGAATCGGTTTCGGCCCGTCCGGAGACGGCCACGTTCGGTTCGCGCTCGTGGAGAACGACCAGCGCACGGCCCAGGCAGTGCGCGGCATCCGCAAGGCGCTCGACCTCAGCTGATGTTCCGGCCGCCGAGCGGCAGATAGGCCTTTTCGGTGTAGTCGATGAGCATGCGATGGCTCGTGAACTGCGACAGAGCCGTGATCATGGACGCCTTCATCATCGCGATCCAAGAACGGGGGAGACCCTCGTCGTCGCGGTCGTAGTAGGTCGGCAAGACCTCCGATTCCAGCAACTGATAGAGGATCTCCGCGTCGGCCTCGTCCGACTCCGAGTGCTCTCCGAAACCCCACCCATTCGTGCCGTCGAAGCCTTCGACCCACCAGCCGTCGAGAACGCTGAGATTCAGAGCGCCATTGGCTGCAGCCTTCATCCCGGAAGTACCGCTCGCTTCACGTGGCGGGATCGGCGTGTTGAGCCACACATCGGCACCGGTGACCAGTGTGCGACCGAGCCGCAGGTTGTAGTCCTCGATGAAGAACAGGTGGCCTTCGAAGGCCGCACTTTGGGAGAGTTCGAACACCCGCTTGATGAGCGCTTGGCCTTCGCGATCGGCCGGATGGGCCTTTCCGGCGAACACGATCTGGGCCGGTCGGTCGGGGTTCTTGAGGATGCTCTCGAGTCGACCTGGGTCGGTGAAGAGGATTCCGGCTCTCTTGTAGCTCGTGAACCGTCTGGCGAATGCAATCGTCAATCGGTCCGCGGGGAGCTGATCGTCGAGCCAACGAAGACGCTGCGTTCCTTGGCCATGGCGGGCGTACTCCTCGCGCAGTCGCGTCCGCAGGCGCCGGGTCATGAGCTCTCGTTGTCCGCTGTGGGCTCGCCAGACGCGGGCGTCGTCGATGTCGCGTATCGCTTCCCACGTGTCCGGGTCCGCAATGCGCTCCGGCCAGTCGAGGCCAACGGCGTCGTTGAGCAGTCGGCGCATACCGTGTCCGAGCCAGGTTTGGGGGTGGATGCCGTTGGTGACCGCGAGCGCGGGACCACCGATCAGTTCTCCCCAGTCCTGCGTGACTAAATCGGCGTGACGGACCGAGACGCCGTTGGTGCGATCGGACAGACGAATGGCGAGCGCACCCATGTCGAACGTCGCGTCGTCCGAGCCGCTGCGCGCGAGCTCGCGCTGAACGTTGGCGTCGACTCCGCTGATTGTGTCAATGAGAGCGGCCGAGGCCAGCGACTGGTCAAACGTCTCATTTCCAGCGGGAATCGGAGTGTGGAGGGTGAAGAGCGTGCGGTCGGCTACGTTGCGCCGCGCCGTGTCCATCTCGACGCCTGTTTCGAGTTCCCACGACAGGCGTTCGAAGAGACTCAACGCCGCGTGGCCTTCGTTGACATGCCACACGGCAGGGTCGATGCCGAGCGCCCGCAGCACCCGAGCCCCGCCGATTCCCAACACAGCCTCCTGGGCGAACCGCGCTTCTCGTCCCCGAACATAGAGAATGTGGGTAATTGATCGGTCGGCTGGGTCGTTCTCCGGCAGATCGGTGTCGAGGAGAATCAGCGGTACCCGGCCGACGTTGATCCGCCACGCACCGATCGCGACTTCGCGACCGTTCAAGCGCACGGAGACGCGGAGCGGATGGCCGCTATGCGGATCGAGGACTTCGAGGATGGGGCGCCGCCGCAACTCGACGGGCTGATAGGTGTGCTGCTGCCAACCATCAGGGTCGACGGCCTGGCGGAAGAACCCGCGCCGGTAGAAGAGACCGACGCCGACCATCGGGATACCGAGGTCGGACGCCGACTTCACGTGATCTCCTGCCAATACGCCGAGGCCACCGGAGTAGAACGGGAGCTTCTCGTTGATCCCGAATTCGGCGCACAGGTAGGCGACGGGGCCGTCGAGCGCGAGTCGGTGGTTCGTGTCGAACCAGGTCTCGTCGTTGTCGAGGTAGTGGTCGAACCGTTCGACGGCCTCCACATACAGTTCGGTGTAGCTGCCGCTGAATGAGAGCGCTTCCCAAGTCGAAGGCTCGACATACTGGAGCATTGCGATCGGGTTGCGGGTGGTCGCCCACACCTGCGGGTCGATCCTTCCCCAGAGGTCGCGTCCAACCGGGTCCCATGACCACCACATGTTGTACGCAAGGTCGTAGAGCCGGTTGAACGCGCTCGGAATGGAAAGCGACGCCTTCGGTCCGGTCGGAATAGACGCGCTGAGTTTCGTCCGTCGGTCGATCATGATTGGGTACTCCTCGTGCGGCGCGATGAGGCTAGCGTCGGTCTATCGGCACTTGCGGTGGTTGGCCCGTTTCACATAGCAGCAGTTTCCTACGGAAACTGCAACGTGCCGCTTGCGGCACGCAGCGGCACGCAGCGTTGAACGTTCTGTTGAAACCCCAATGACAGCTGCGGGGTCGATATATCGATTCACACCGGAGTAGGTCACGATGTCACGGTATGCCATTCTCTTTCCCGGCCAGGGGAGCCAGCGCGTCGGCATGGGCGCCGACGTCTTTGACGCGTACCCCGATCTCCTGGGAGAGCCCGCCGATCGAATCGTCGGGTGGCCGCTGCGATCGCTCGTTGTCGAGGGTCCCATCGAGGAGCTCACTCGCACCGAGCATGCGCAGCCGGCGCTCTACGCGGTGTCATATGCGCTATGGGTCGCGCTGGCGTCGGCTCTGCCGGTCCCGCCGTCCGCAGCCGCGGGCCACTCGCTGGGCGAGTACACCGCTCTCGCCGCCGCATCGGTCCTTTCCTATGACGACGGACTTCGACTGGTCACCGAGCGGGGACGCGCGATGGCCGATGCCGCCGCCACCGGCGAACCGTCCGGAATGGCGGCGCTGATTGGGGCGGATCTCGAGCACGCGGAAGCCGTGGCGGCAGATCGCAGAGGCGACGGCGGAATGCTCTGGGTGGCGAACATCAACGCCCCGGCGCAGATCGTGCTCGCAGGCGGAGAGGCAGACATCTCGTGGCTCTGCAACAACGCCCGAGATCTCGGCATTCGCAGGGCCATTCCGCTCGCCGTCGCCGGGGCGTTCCACTCTCCGTTCATGGCGCCGGCCGCCAACCGACTCGGCTCGGCACTCGATGCCACCACGTTCTCGCCGGCGTTGTTCCCCGTCTACGCCAACACCACGGCTCGGCCGGTCGATGACCCAGCGAGACAACTCGCCGAGCAATTGGTCCAGCCGGTGTGGTTCGCCGAGACCCTCCAGCAGATGTTCGATGACGGCGTCTCCACGTTCATCCACGTCGGCCCCGGCGATGTGACCGCGGGCCTCGTCAAGCGCACCCTCCCAGAAGCGATCGTGCACGTCGTATCGGAACTCGGAGACATCTCCACCGTCGCGACCGACCCGTCCATACAATGACCGGCCACGCAGACGAAGGACACACCATGGTACGAACGACGATCACCGGATGGGGTCGATGCATCCCCGAGGGGGTGGTTACCAACGATGACCTCGCGACCGTCATCGACACCTCCGACGAGTGGATCGCGACCCGCTCTGGGATCCGGCAGCGCATGGTGTCGCATGTCGAGAACTCGGATATGGCCACCGTCGCCGCACGCCACGCTCTTGCCGCAGCTGGCATGGAAGCAACCGACCTCGACTACATCCTCGTCGCAACCTGCACGCCCGACCGGTTCATTCCAGCCATGGCGTGCCACGTGCAGGCGAAGCTTGGCGCCGTCAACGCCGCAGCCACCGATACGAACGCCGGATGCAGCGGCTTCATCTACGGCCTCAACCTGGCGAACGGTCTGATCGCCACCGGCTCGGCCCGCCGCATTCTTCTGATCGGGTCTGAGCGCCTCACGGCCTACCTCGACCTCGAACGGCGCGACACGGCGGTGCTGTTCGGGGACGGAGCAGGAGCCGTGATCCTCGAAGCAGCCGAGGGCCCGGATGGCATCGAATCGATCAACGTGGGTTCCAACGGAAACCTCGCGGGAGCGCTGACTGTGGAAGGTGCTGGGTCCTCCTGGATGGATGTTCCAACGCCCGTGCGGGTGGTAATGGACGGCCGCGAAGTATTCCGGAATGCGGTCGTCGGCATGGCGGCTGCTGCCGAACGGGCCCTTGACGAAGCGGGTTGGACGGTCGGCGATGTCGACCTGTTGATTCCGCACCAGGCCAATCTGCGGATCATTGACGCCACCGCGAAGCGGCTTGAACTCGAAGAGCGCCAGGTGTGCGTCAACATCGCGGACTACGGCAACACCTCGGCCGCCTCGATTCCGATCGCCCTGTCTGAGGCGCTCGATCAGGGTCGCGTTCAGTCGGGATCGAAGCTTGTGCTGGTCGCTTTTGGTGCAGGGCTCACGTGGGGAGCCGCTGCCATTCAATGGGGCGAACGAGTCGAGCCAAAGGCATCGAGCGATGCTGCGCTGCCGCCGAGCGACCGCACCGGGCTCCAGATCATGGTCGACCGACAGAACGCGCGCATCACATGAGCCACGTAGCACTCGTCACCGGGGCTTCACGCGGCATCGGCCGTGCTGTCGCTCTGCGACTCGCATCCGATGGCCACGCGGTAGTGGTCAACTACGCCGCGAGCGTCGACGCCGCCAACGACGTCGTCGAAACGATCGTCGCCGGCGGCGGAACGGCCCACGCCGTGCAAGCCGATGTCGGTGACGCCGATGCGGTGGCCTCCATGTTCGGCGAGGTTGAGGAACGACTCGGACGCGTCGGGATTCTCGTGAACAACGCAGGAATCACCCGCGACGATCTTCTCCTTCGCATGGGAATCGACGCATGGGACGACGTGATCGAGACCAACCTTCGATCTGTCTTCCTGTGCTCGAAGGCGGCAATGCGGGGCATGCTGCGCCTCAAGTGGGGCCGGATCATCTCGGTGAGTTCGATTTCCGGGATCTCTGGGAATCCCGGTCAAGCAAACTACGCCGCATCGAAAGCAGCGATCATCGGCTTCTCGAAGTCGGTGGCTCGCGAGGTGGGATCGCGCAACATCACGGTCAACGTGGTGGCGCCCGGATTCATCGAGACCGACATGACTGATCAGCTCGGATCGGAGATCGCCGAGGAAGTGACACAGCGCGTCGCTCTCGGCCGGCTCGGAAGACCCGAGGAGATCGCTGCGGCGGTGGGCTATCTTGCCTCAGACGACGCGGCGTACGTAACCGGACAGACGCTCGTCATCGACGGCGGTCTGGCGCTATAGGAAGGCCACAAGGAGGCTCAACCACATGGATCGAAAAGAGATCGAAGCGAAACTGACGGACCTGCTCGTTGACGAGCTGGGCATCGAACGCGACGCGATCAACGACGATGCGAAGTTCGAAGAGGACCTGGATGTCGATTCGCTCGGCGTCGTCGAGCTTCTGATGGCCCTCGAGGACAACTTCGGGGTGAAGATCCCGGATGAGGAAGCGGAGCAGATCACGACGGTCGGGGAAGCCGTCGATCTCGTGGAGATCAAGCTCAAAGACTGAGGGGGGATTCATGAACGACCGTCGCGTCGTCGTCACCGGGCTTGGCACGATCAACCCTGTCGGCGTCGATGTCGAGTCCACCTGGCGCGGGCTGCTGAGTGGTACGTCCGGTGTGGGCCCGATCACGAAGATCGATGCCTCGGACCTTCCTTCTCGCATCGCCGGCGAGGTGTCTGGATTCGATATCGAGGCCTATATGCCGCGCCGCCAGGCCCGCCGCATGGACCCGTATGCCCAGTTCTTCTGGGTCGCCGGTCAGGCCGCCCTCGCTGACGCCGGCATCGACTACGAGGAGGACGATCCCGAGGCATATCGCTCGGGCGTCGTCGTCGGTACCGGCATTGGGGGAGTGGTGACATTCGAAGAGGAGCTGACCACGCTCCTCGAGGTGGGACCGCACCGGTTGAGCCCCTTCGGAATCCCCAAGGTCATCGCCAACATGGCCGGGGGCCAGGCATCCATCGACTTCCGCCTCTACGGGCCGAATACGACGGTCGTCACCGCCTGCGCCGCCTCTGCGAACGCAATCGGGGACGCTGCAGCGATCATCCAGCGCGGTTCGGCCGATCTGATGCTCGCCGGCGGTTCCGACGCGTCCATCACACGGTTCGCCGTAGGCGGATTCGCCCAGGCGCGGGCGTTGAGCACGCGAAACGACGCCCCGCAGGCCGCCAGCCGACCGTTCGATTCCGGTCGAGACGGTTTCGTCATGGCGGAAGGCGGAGCCGCACTCGTGCTTGAAGAGCGGGAGCACGCGCTCGCCCGCGGTGCCGCCATCCATGCCGAGTTCCTTGGCTACGGCATGTCGTCGGATGGATACCACATCACGTTGCCTCGCCCCGGCGGGGGAGGCGCGATCCGCGCGATGCAAGCCGCGTTGGACGACGCCGGGCTCAACCCGGAGCAGATCTCATACGTCAACGCTCACGGCACGTCGACCGCCGCCAACGATGTCACCGAGACGATGGCCATCAAGGCCGTCTTCGGTGACCACGCCTATCGAATCCCGATCTCGTCGACCAAGTCGATGAGCGGACACCTCCTTGGTGGTGCCGGAGCATTCGAGGCCGTTGCCAGCGTCATGGCGCTGCGAGAAGGCATCGTTCCGCCGACGATCAACCTGACGAATCCGGATCCCGAATGCGACCTCGACTACGTTGCGAACGAAGCGCGCGAAGTCGATGTGGAGTACGTGATGAGCAATTCCTTCGGCTTCGGCGGCCACAACGTGGTGCTGATCTTCGGCCAGCC
>CAZONX010000065.1:0-11544 GCA_964581295.1 uncultured Acidimicrobiaceae bacterium | reverse complement strand
TCGTTACGGTTGAAGAACACAGCTCGGTCGGCGGCCTGGGAGGGGCGGTTGCGGAGTACAAAGCCGGTTTCGCCGATGCTCCAAAACAGGTGTTCGCCAGCCTGGGCGACAGGTTCCAGAAACTCGGCGACCATGCATTCCTGATGAAGCAAAACGGATTGACGGCCCCTGGTCTGGCGGCTCTGGCGGAGACGAACCTGTAAGTCAGATTTGAGAAGGCCGCCCCGAGGGCTTCTCGCGATCAGGTTTTCGGTGGAGGTAGCTGCGGAGGTCGGGCCGATCGGGATTGCCGGATATCGGCCCTCGCTCGGCTATGCCTCGAATGATCGACCCCTTCTTCGAGGAACATGAACGCATCTCCGCCTCCGGAAGACTCTGGTGCTCAAGATGAGCCAACCGGGTCTTCGGGAACCTCGATTCCGACTCGCTCCCGTGCGTCACATCGGTTGGAGGACAGAGATGTACCCGGAATCGGCCGGCTGATCCTGTCGTGTAGCCACCGCCGAAAGTGAGACGTGAGGCCGGGAGCAGCAGTCGTCGGAGCAATGTGACGGGGTGCCTCCGCTGCTCGCATCGCGCGATTGGCCGACCCACGGGCACTCAAACAGCGGACGCGTCTGAGCCGCTGTGAATCGGGGCGACGGTGGAGCTACACCGCCCGGCGGCGGGTTGCGGCGATCTGGCGCTCCTTGCGGATCTTGCGCCGTTCACGCTCGGACATGGCGCCCCAGATCCCGAACTTCTCGCTCGAGACGATCGCAAACTCGAGGCATTCGCCACGCACCGTGCACTCGCGGCAGATGCCCTTTGCGGTGCGCGTGGACGCTCCGCGTTCTGGAAAGAAGAGGTCTGGGTCGGCCCCGCGACAATTCGCGAAATCCTGCCAAGACATGTCGAAGCCATCAGCTTGGATGGCTTCTAGGAATTCGCCGAACATGGGTCTCCCGGGTTTTGTAATTACAACAGTGGGATTCTCCCAACCCCGCGCGCGCTTGTCAACCTCAGATTTTGACGCGCGCCTTGTCGCACAAGGATCGCGTCCGTTTCGACACGCCGCCTCTTCCCCGCGATAATCATTTCTGGCGACTCAATGGGAGGATTCACCGTGACGACGAAGACACGCCGCCTCGAGGTCAACCGGCGATCCGGCTGGCAATCGTGGCTCGGACCGTTCTTCACATCCGATGTCGGAATGAAGTGGATGATGGCACTGACCGGGATCGGCCTCCTGGGCTACGTCCTGGTGCACATGATCGGCAATCTGAAGATCTTCATCGGGGCGGAGGACCTCGACCACTACGCCGACTCGCTCCGAACACTCCTCTACCCGATCTTCCCCAAGGAGGGCGTGCTCTGGCTGTTCCGTATCGGGCTGACCGCAATGGCCATCATCCACATCTGGTCGGCCACCGTGCTCGCACTGCGCAGCCGAAAGGCCAGAGGCAAACTCCAGTACGACGCAAAGCGCCAGTACGTCGCCGTCAACTACGCGAATCGCACGATGCTCTGGGGCGGCGTGTTGATCGCCCTGTTCGTGCTGTTCCATCTCGCCGATTTGACGATCGGCTCAGCAAATCCCGAGCACGTCGCTGGAGACGTCTACAACAACGTGGTGCTCAGCTTCGAGCGGTGGCCGGTGGCCCTGTTCTACGTGATCACGATGGTGTTCCTGGCGCTGCACATCTATCACGGAGCGTGGAGCCTGTTCCAGAGCCTCGGACTCGCCAATCCTCGATATGACGCTTGGCGACGGTGGCTCGCCGTCGCGCTGGCGCTCGCGATCCTGATCGGGAATTCATCGATACCGATCGCAGTGCAACTCGGCATCCTCACGGTCTCGGGCTGAGAAAGGGCAGGAACATGAACGAAGACCGCAACGGCACCGTGCTCGACTCAAACGTCCCCGAAGGTCCCATCCAGGACAAGTGGACGAAACGCAAGTTCGATGTGAAGCTCGTCAACCCGGCCAACCGCCGCAAGTACGACCTGATCGTGGTCGGAACAGGCCTCGCGGGAGCTGGGGCCGCGGCTGCGCTCGGCGAGCTCGGCTACAACGTCAAGGCGTTCACCTACAACGACTCGTCGCGGCGAGCCCACTCGATCGCCGCGCAGGGCGGTATCAACGCCGCGAAGAACTATCCGAACGACAACGACAGCGTGTTCCGGCTGTTCTACGACACGGTGAAGGGCGGCGACTATCGATCACGCGAGGCGAACGTCTATCGACTCGCCGAGGTGTCCAACTCGATCATCGACCAGACCGTCGCTCAGGGCGCCCCCTACGCTCGCGAATACGGTGGACTGCTCGACAACCGGTCGTTCGGCGGTGCCCAGGTATCACGAACCTTCTACGCGAGAGGTCAGACCGGTCAGCAGCTCCTGCTCACGGCGTACCAGGCGCTCGCCCGTCAGGTTGGGCTCGGCAATGTGGAACTGTTCACGCGCACTGAGATGCTGGAGCTCGTTACGAAGGACGACAGGGCGGTCGGCATCGTCACGCGAGACCTCGTCACCGGCGAGATCGAGAGCCACTCCGCTCACGCGGTCGTACTCGCGACCGGTGGCTACTCGAACGTCTATTTCCTGTCGACGAATGCGATGAACTGCAACGGCACGGCCGCCTGGCGGGCCCACCGCAAGGGGGCGTTCTTCGCGAACCCGTCGTTCACGCAAATCCATCCGACGTGCATCCCGGCGAGCGACGAGCATCAGTCGAAGCTCACACTCATGTCGGAGTCGCTGCGCAACGACGGCCGAATCTGGGTGCCGATGAGTGCCGACGACACTCGCGCGCCAAACGACATCCCAGAAGAAGACCGCGACTACTACCTCGAGCGTCAGTACCCGACGTTCGGAAACCTGGTTCCTCGCGATGTCGCTTCGCGAGCGGCGATGCGCTTGATCGAACAAGACCGCGGCATCGGCGCGCTCAAGAACGGGGTGTACCTGGACTTCGCGGACGCCATCGGCCGGCTCGGCCGTCAGACCATCGAGGACCGCTACGGGAACCTCTTCGAGATGTATGAGCGCATCACCGACGAGGACCCCTACGTGGTACCGATGCGGATCTACCCGGCGCCCCACTACACAATGGGCGGCCTCTGGGTGGACTACAACCTCGAAACCACGATTCCGGGGTTGTTCGCGTCGGGCGAGGCGAACTTCTCTGATCACGGAGCGAATCGTCTCGGCGCTTCTGCGCTCATGCAGGGCGTTGCCGATGGCTACTTCGTCTTGCCGGCGACGATTTCGGGCTATCTGGCGAACTGGCTGAACGTGGATCCGGTTCCGACGGACGATGAAGCGTTCACTGCCACGGAACAGGCGGTGAAGGATCGTCTCGAGAAGTTCCTGTCGATCGACGGAACGCATTCCGTGGACTACTTCCATCGGCGGCTTGGCAAGATCATGATCGACGAGTGCGGTATGTCGAGGGACCGGGAAGGCCTCGAGAACGCTCTCGAGCAGATCCCTGCGCTGCGTGCTGAATTCTGGAGCGATCTGAAGGTGCTTGGCACTGGGGAATCGATGAACCAGTCGCTCGAGCGGGCCGGCCGCGTGGCCGACTTCCTCGAGCTCGCCGAACTGATGGTGCGCGACGCCCTCGATCGCGAAGAGTCGTGCGGAGGTCACTACCGGATCGAACACCAGACCGAGGACGGCGAAGCGAAGCGCGACGACGAGAACTATGCGTTCGTATCGGCCTGGCAGTGGACGGGAAGCGACTCGCCACCGATACGCAACACGGAACCACTCGAGTTCGAATATGTGGCCTTGACGCAGAGGAGCTACAAGTGATGAATCTCACCCTCCGCGTATGGCGGCAATCCGAAGAAGATGCCGGCGGCGAGTTCAAGACCTACGAGGCGAAGGACGTCAGCCCCGACGCGTCGTTCTTCGAGATGCTCGACGAACTGAACGAGCGGCTCAACGACCAGGGTGTGGAGCCCATCGCGTTCGACAGCGATTGTCGCGAGGGCATCTGCGGTACCTGCGGTGTGATGATCAACGGCAGCCCGCACGGACCCCAGAGCGGGACGGCGACCTGCCAGCTCCACATGCGCAAGTTCAAAGACGGAGACACGATCACCGTGGAGCCATGGCGCGCCGTGGCGTTCCCGGTCCTGAGGGATCTGGTCGTTGATCGCAGCCCGTTCGACGAGATCATCGAGGCCGGCGGTTACATCAGCGCCAACATCGGAGCGGCGCAGGACGCGAACGCGACGTTGGTTGCGAAGCCGGCGGCAGAATCCTCAATGGACGCCGCCTCGTGCATCGGGTGCGCGGCCTGTGTGGCGGCCTGCCCGAACAGCGCGGCGAACCTGTTCACGGCGGCGAAGATCGCACATCTCGGCCTGCTCCCCCAGGGACAGCCCGAGCGCTATCTCCGCACCGTGGCGATGGTCGAAACGATGGAGTCGTACTTCGGATCGTGCAGGAACTACGGCGAGTGCGAGACCGCCTGCCCGAAGAGCATCTCGATCAACGTGATCGCCTGGATGAACCGGGACTATGTCGCCGCCCAGTGGAAGAACCTCCGCAAGCAAGGACAGCAGGCGTAAGAGCGAGCAAAGAGCAAAGAGCAATACTCTTGCGCTGTCGGTCTTTGTTCTTTGTTCTTTGCTCTTTCCTCTCCCCTGAGGACTGGCGACTTCCTCCGGGACTTTGATCGGACGCTCAAAATCCGGCGCTATCATTGATGGCCCACGAAGAAAGGACCACAACGTGGCGGAGTTTCTCAGCGAAGATCACATGGTGGCCGGAACGGCAGCCCTGAACGAGGATGCCGGTTTCGCGACAGCGATGAACGGCGTCGACCTCAGTCTGCAATTCAACGTCACCGAAGCACCCGGCGGCGAGATCGACTACTACCTCACCGTCGGCGACGGCGCCGCGATACTCGCGCTCGGAGCGTTCGACGATGCGGATGCATCGGTCGGCAGCGACTACGACACCGCCGCAGCGATCGCCAAGGGCGAGTTGAACGTCCAGATGGCGTTCATGACGGGGAAGATCAAGGTCGGCGGCAACATGGCGAAGGTCATGATGTACCAGGGTCTCATCAACGAGTTCGCCCGGGTGTCGAGCACGCTCGACCTCGATTTCTAGAGAGCCAAGGTTTTTGGGGGTCCGGTAGGCGGTGCACACACCAACTACCGCAAGGGATGAGCACGGAGGGGCGCGAAAGCGCCCCTCCGTCGCGTGTGTATCCCCTCGCCTCCCTCTCGTAGCGTGGTCTTGTCCTTCCCCTCAGGGGAAGGCGTCAACGCCGCAGGCGCTGCCGGAAGGGGTTGAGACGCTGCCCGGCCGAGGGCCCAGCCCGATGTGGAACCATCTGACCCCCTCCGCCTCGCTGCGCTCGACACCTCCCCCTGAGAGGGAGGAAACGGACACCATGCACCGGATTTGCGGACGATGCATGGCCTGGCGTCATTCGACCCCCTCCGCCTCACTGTGCTCGGCACCTCCCCCTAAGGGGGAGGAAGCAGATCGTAGGGGAGACGATATCCAGCCCACAAACGAGAGGAGGGGCGCCAAAGCGCCCCTCCTCTCATCTATTTGCTTCGCTTGCGATCAGCCAGGCTTGACCTGGTCCTTGAACGCCTTGCCCGCCTTGAAAGCCGGTACGCGGGTTGCCGCGACCTTGACTTCCGCACCCGTCTGCGGGTTCCGAGCGGTACGTGCCTTGCGGTCACGAGCCTCGAACGTTCCGAATCCAGTGATCTGGACCTTGCCCTGGGTCACGACGCCGGACACGATGACGTCGAGTGCTTCGTCAATGACCTTGGCAGCAGTCGCCTTCGACTCGCCGGTATTGCGAGCGACAGCGTCGATGAGCTCACCCTTGTTCACAGAGACCTCCCTAGTTGGTCGTTGATGCTGAGGTGAATCACAGCGGTGTAACCCTACCGGTGCCTGTGCGTATCAGCAAGAACTCTTGTGGGACAAAGCCTTATGGTGCGCGGGATTCGACCGCGATACCGCAGACGCGAAGCCTCCGACTTCGAGCGTTGCGTGTGGCACATCGACGGCTCCGCGAGTCCTCCGAGGTCGTTCCAGAGACCGCGACGAGGTCCCTCGATCAGTAGTCGATCCCTTCGAGGTCGGCCACCTTGGCCTTCACCGCAACGGCGGCTCCCCGAAGGCCCTCGATCTCGGTTGGAGTCAGCGGCGCCTCGTAGACCTCAACGACCCCGCCGGCTCCAAGCTTCGCCAGCACGCCCAGGTAGACGCCGTCGATGTCGTACTGCCCGCTCACCCAGGCACACACCGGCATTTCGGCTCCGCTGTCCGTGACGATCGCCTCGACCATCGCCGCTGCAGCGGCGGACGGGGCGTAATACGCCGAGCCCGTCTTCAGCAGCGCGACAACCTCGGCGCCACCGTTGCGGGTGCGGTCGACAAGCTCGTCGATAGCTTCGGCACCCAGAACGTCGGTAAGCGGTGCGCCATCGACCTCGCAGAGCGATGGAACCGGGACCATCGTCTCGCCATGGCTGCCGAGGGTGACAGCCTTGACGGTCAGAATGTCGGCGCCGGTGCGCTCCGCAATGAAATGAGCGAGACGAGCGGAATCCAGCATGCCGGCCTGTCCGACAACGCGAGACTTCTCGAAGCCGGAGACCTCGGCCGCGAGCGTCGTCATCTGGTCGAGCGGGTTCGTGACGACCACGATCACACACTGCGGGGAATGCATCACCACCTGTTGCACAACACCCTTGACGATCTTCGCGTTCACCTCGAGCAGATCCATGCGGCTCAT
The DNA here is from genome assembly GCA_964581295.1 of uncultured Acidimicrobiaceae bacterium. Classification (GTDB taxonomy): domain Bacteria; phylum Actinomycetota; class Acidimicrobiia; order Spongiisociales; family UBA5794; genus JAHEEL01. Next base: position 4,781 of record CAZONX010000065.1, on the reverse strand, counting down.
GCCCGGCTTACGCGGCAAACCGGCGGTGATCACCACGACATCGCTGTTGGCGGTGTCTGCGTAGTCGTTCGTGCCCGTGACCAGGGTCCGGTAGCCGAGCACCGGCCGCGACTGGTTCATGTCGAGGGCGAGCCCCTGCGGCAGCCCCTCGACGATGTCGATCATGACGACCTCGTCGACCACATCGGCCTCGGCGAGCCGCTGAACCGTCGTCGAACCATACTTTCCCGCCCCGACAACAGTGACCTTGCTCATCGAGATTCCTCCCTCGTTGCGAATCGCTCCAAGCGTAGTTGGGTGCACGCTTGAGGCGACAGAGTCTGTATGGGCCGCTGCACACATCGCGGCGTTCCGATCCGCACGAGGATCGGCGCGACTACGCCCGCTGACCCCCGGGAATTGGCCCCGCTCGGTGGAGCCGTAGCGCCTACATGCGGTCGATGATGGCGGTGCCGAACTCGCTGGTCTTCACCTCGGTGGCGCCGTCCATCAGGCGGGCGAAGTCGTAGGTGACGATGCGGTCTGCAATCGCCGCCTCTATGCCCTTCACAATGAGATCGGCCGCTTCGTCCCACCCCATGTAGCGGAGCATCAACTCGCCGGACAGAATCACCGAACCCGGGTTGACCTTGTCCATGCCGGTGTACTTGGGCGCCGTTCCATGCGTGGCCTCGAATACGGCATAGCCGTTCTGGTAGTTGATGTTCCCTCCGGGTGCGATACCGATCCCGCCGACCTGCGCTGCGAGCGCATCCGAGATGTAGTCGCCGTTGAGGTTCATCGTTGCAATCACGTCGTACTCGCCGGGGCGGGTGAGGATCTGCTGAAGGAATGCGTCGGCGATGACGTCCTTCACGAGGATTTTTTGCCCCGGGTCGCCGCCGCAGTCGTCCCACCCCACGGCTACGTCCGAGAACTCGTCGCGCACGACTTCGTAGCCCCAGGTGCGGAATGCACCCTCGGTGAACTTCATGATGTTGCCCTTGTGCACAAGCGTCACCGTGGACCGGTTGTTGTCGACGGCGTATTGGATCGCAGCGCGCACCAGGCGCTTGGTACCCGTCTCCGAGATCGGCTTGATGCCGATGCCGCTGTCCGCCCGGATGTCCCAGCCGTAGGTATCGGAGAGGAAGGCGAGCAGCTTCGCCACGTCATCGGAGCCGGCCTCGAGTTCCTTCCCGGCGTAGACGTCTTCCGTGTTCTCGCGGAAGATGACCATGTCGATGGCCTCGGGACTCTTCACCGGAGACGGCACGCCGGAATACCAGCGCACCGGGCGGAGGCACACGTAGAGGTCGAGAATCTGGCGCAACGCCACGTTGAGGCTGCGGATGCCGCCGCCGACAGGCGTTGTGAGCGGCCCCTTGATACCAACGAGGTACTCGCGGAAGGCATCCACCGTCGCATCCGGCAACCACTCGCCGGTGGCGTCGAACGCCTTCTGCCCGGCAAGGACTTCCATCCACTCGATGGAGCGCTCACCGTCGTAGGCCTTGCTCACCGCGGCGTCCAGCGTGCGCACCGCTGCCGCCCAGATGTCCGGCCCGATGCCGTCGCCCTCGATAAACGGGATGATCGGATCGTTCGGGACATTGAGGCCGGCCTCGGTCATCGTGATTGTTGAACCCATACTCATTGCGCCTTTCGTCGGCGGTTACTCCCGCGTCGTCTCAATTGTCCTTGGCTTCCGCCAACGCCACCGTATTCGCCAGCAGAGTGGCGATCGTCATCGGTCCGACGCCACCCGGCACCGGGGTGATTCCCCCGGCGATGTCCGAGACGGCCTCGAACTCGACATCACCAACCAGACCATCAACGGTGCGGTTGATTCCGACGTCGATGACCGTTGCCCCCGGCTTCACAAAATCGGCGTTGATCATGTTCGGTCGACCGACAGCGGCCACCAGGATATCGGCTCGACGACACACGCCGGCCAGATCCGGCGTCCTCGAATGTGCCTGGATGACCGTGGCGTCGACGCCTTTCGTACCGAGCATCAGCGCCAACGGGCGGCCGACGAGGAACGACCGCCCCACGACAACCGCCGTCTTCCCCCGAGTTTCGACCCCGTAGTAGTCAAGAATCCGCATGATCCCACTCGGCGTTGCCGGGAGCGGACCCGGCCGCGAGAGAACCAGTTGGCCCAAATTGAAGGGGTGGAGGCCGTCCGCGTCCTTGTGCGGGTCTACCAACTCAACCGCTCGCCCGCCGTCGAGCCCATTCGGCAGCGGCAACTGCACGATCATGCCGGCCACCTGCTCGTCGGCGTTGAGATCACTGATCACGGCTTCGACCTCAGCCTGGGATGACGTGGCAGGAAGACGGCGATCGATCGAAATCATGCCGGCCGCCTCCGCCGCCCGGTGCTTGCTCCGTACATACACCTGCGAGCCGGCGTCATCGCCAACAAGCACTGTGGCGAGGCCCACGGTCCGGCCGCGCTCGCGAAGTGCGCCGACTCGGTCGGTGACCTCGGACCGAACAGCCTTGGCAACTTCAACTCCAGACAGCGTGTGTGCGCTCAATGTCGGAAATGCCTCCTGTGTGTGAACTCAACGCTCATGTCGTGCTCGGTGGCAGCCTCGATGACTTCAACGTCGCGTACCGATCCTCCCGGTTCCACGATCGCGGTGACTCCAGCGGCAGCGAGCACATCGACTCCGTCACGGAAGGGGAAGAAGCCGTCGCTCGCAGCGACCGCTCCACTCGCCCGTGGGCCTGCCTTCTTCAGGGCACGCTCTGCTGCGCCAACCCGGCTCTGGTCACCCGCTCCCACGCCCACAGCTGCGCCGTCGTTGACGATCACGATCGCATTCGACTTCGTGTGTGCTGCTACCACCCATGCGATCTCGAGATTTCGCCGCTCGGCCGCAGTCGGTTGCCGTGTCCTGGTTTCCCACTCGTCGGATCCGCCTTCGACAGTGTCCCGCTGCTGCACGAGGAGTCCGTCGTCGATGGTCCGGACATAGAGATCGTGCGGTGAAGGAGGCGGGGCCGTCAGCACGCGCAGGTTGCGCTTGCCAGCCAACGCAGCGGCCGCCGCGGGTGTGATTGATGGCGCCATCACCACTTCGACGAAGTACCCGGCGATCTCGACCGCCGTGTCCTCGTCGAGCGGACCGTTGAGCGCCACGACGCCTCCGAAAGCCGAGAGCGGATCGCAGGCCCAGGCCTTCGCGAACGCGTCGTGCATCGACTCACCGGATGCTGCACCGCAGGCATTCATGTGCTTGAGGATCGCCACGGACCGCTCCGGTAGGTCGTTGACGAGCCGCCACGCAGCGTCGGCGTCGGCGTAGTTGTTGAACGACATCGCCTTGCCCTGGACCTGGTCGGCGGCGACCCACCATCCTGCGGAGTCGCCGAAGGAATACACGGCAGCCGGTTGGTGCGGGTTCTCTCCGTACCGGACGTCCGATTCCTTGACGAGCGTCAATGCGAGACGATCGGCCTCGTCTCGTTCGAGCCAGTTCACGATCGCTGCGTCGTACTGAGCCGTGAGGAAGAACGCCTCACGTGCCAGCTCCGAGCGCACGGCGCCGGTCGTCCCTCCTGCCTCGATCTCGTCGGCGACCTTTCGGTATCGGTCTGGAGACACGACCACGGCAACCCAGGCATGGTTCTTCGCCGCGGCCCGGATCAGAGTCGGTCCGCCGATGTCGATGTTCTCGATGGCCTCGGTCTCGGATGCTCCCCCGGCGACAACCTCTGCGAACGGATAGAGGTTCACAACCACCAGATCGAACGGCTCGATCCCGCGTTCGGCGAGATCGGCCGCGTGTCCGGATTCTCCCCGATCGGCCAGTATTCCGCCGTGGATGGACGGGTGCAGGGTCTTGACCCTGCCTCCAAGCATTTCGGGTGCACCGGTGACCTCCTCCACCGGCGTCACCGCGACGCCGACGGCGGCAAGGGTGTTTGCGGTGCCTCCGGACGACACGATCTCAACGCCGGCGGTGACGAGGCGTTGGGCAAACTCAACGATGCCCGTCTTGTCGGAGACGGAGATCAAGGCGCGTCGTACGGGGAGTCGGGTCATTGCTGCGGCATTTTAGGTGTCGTCCGTCCCAGCCGATCGGGCACGCCAAGCGATCGCCGGCTCACGCCAGCGCCGCGTCAACCGCCGCGATGGCGTGGATCCGGGTCGTCGGGAAATAGGGACGATCGACATCGGAGGTTCTGACCAGCAACTCGATTTCGGTGCAACCGGCGATCACACCCTCCGCACCCCGCTCGTAGAGGCGTTCGATGATGGCGAGATAGCGGTCCTTCGAGGCCGGGAGAACGCGGCCCTGCACCAGCTCATCAAAGATCACGTCGTGCACGATGGCGCGGTCCCACTCGTCGGGAATGAGTACTTCGAGGCCACGCTCGGCCAGGCGACCCCGGTAGAAGTCCTGCTCCATCGTGTATCGAGTCCCGAGTAGCGCCACGGAGCTGATCCCAGTTCGGTCGACGGCTTCGGCGGTCGCGTCGGCGATATGAAGGAATGGGATCGTGATTGCCGCCTCGATCTGTGGAGCAACCTTGTGCATCGTGTTCGTCGCCAGCACGATCAGATCCGCCCCGGCAGCCTCGAGACGAGCCGCATCACCGGCGAGCAGACGGCCGGCACCGGCCCAATCGCCCGCCAACTGCATCTCCTCGATGACAGCAAAGTCGTAGGACCGGATCAGCAGATCGGCCGAATGCACGCCGCCAAGGCGCCGACGCACCTCCTCGTTGATGATCCGCTCATACTCAACGGACGACCCCCAACTCATCCCGCCGAGCATCCCAAT
>CAZONX010000064.1:0-11603 GCA_964581295.1 uncultured Acidimicrobiaceae bacterium | reverse complement strand
CGCCACGCGCTCGAAGCGCCGACGAACGAGGACCACACCGGCCTGTACCTGTAGGCCGCGCCTCTCCGACGTGGTGGCGGCGGTCGCTACGATGCTTGGAGCGACTGAAGGGACACGGCATCGTGGAGCAGCCCACCCTCCGCCCCGTGACATCGACGGTGATCCATCGCTACCACGTCGATCTTTCCGATCGGTCGGTTCGCCACGAGATCGTTCACGCTGAGGACCTGGAAGACGCGCTCGGCGGCGTTGCGCGGGCCACCAAGTTGCTTGGCGACGTCGAGGTCGATGATCCGTACGACGCGTCGGCGCCGTTGGTGATGAATCTCGGACTGCTGAGCGGAACACGCGTCATGACCGGCCTGCGCACCTTCTTCCACGGCTACTCGCCGCTGAAGGCAGCGGACAACGGGGCCCCCGGCCTCATGTGGAGCGCAGGCAGTGGGCACTTCGGGACCAAGCTGCGCGGCCTCGGCGTTGACGAGGTGATCTTCACCGGGCGAGCGGAGCGGCCGACACTGCTCCACCTCACACCCGGCGAGGAGGGTGGCCCCGCCCGGTTCGAGTTCCTCGATGCGTCGGACCTGTCCGGGCAAACTATCAACGAGCGTATACAGAGCCTCCATGGCCGCTATCCCGGGGCCCATTTCGCCTCGATCGGCCCGGCGGCAGAGCACTACCGCACGATGCGGTACGCCGCGATCGGGCTGTCTACCGACAACCAGCTTGAGACCGGGGATCCGAAGCAGCGGTTCTGCGGACGCGGGGGCTACGGCGGTGTGATGGCCTCGAAGAACCTGTGGGCAATCGCCGCCGACGGTCCCGACCCCGCGAGGCAACGCGGCCTGCGCGACATCAATCAAGAGATCAACCTCGGCCCCGGTAGCGCTCGGTATCGGGACCTCGAAGACGATCTCGGAGGGACATGGCGGACGCTCAAGTGGATGCACGAAGAGCAAGCGCTCCCCGAGTTCAACTTCGCTCCCACCGCGTCGGCGTCGGCTGTGGCGCTCCACCGGCCGACCGTGGAGGCCGGCCCCTACGTGATCAAGGCTGAGGGTTGTTTCCTGTGTGGTATCCGGTGCCACAAGAACGTCTACGACGAGGTTCCAGGAGGGCAAGCCGGAGCGTTCAGAGCGAAGGTCGACTACGAACCGATCGCGCTGCTGTCGTCGAACCTCGGCATCTACGACGCCGACGCAGCGTTCTCTCTCATTCACCTTTCCGACGAACTGGGGATGGATTCGATCTCACTCGGGGTCACGCTCGGCTACGTCATGGAGTACAACCGGCGCCACAACGATGACTTGCTCGACGGCCTCACCTACGGGGATGTCGAAGGTGTGACGGCGGCAATCCGTGCCGCGGCGGAAGGACGACTTCCCGACCTCGGCGGCGGCGCCAAACGGCTTTCGGATCGCCTTGGCGAGACGGGATATGCCATGCACTCGAAGGGTGTGGAGTATCCGGCCTACCAACCACACATCAACCCCGGTTTCCCCTGGGCGCTCGCCGGCGGGCACATGTCGCTGCGGACGTTCATGCTCTACGCCACGGAGGGCCAAACAGACCTGGACTACTGGGTTGACGCCATCACCGAGAGCGGACCGCTCTACTTGATGGATGACCTCACCGGCCTCTGCAAGTTCGCCAACGCCAGCCCGGAGTTGGAGGCCGAGGCGCTCCAGATTGCCACGGGTCTCGATATCTCCGGTGACGACCTGAGGGCTGCATCGCTGCGCACCCAGCTGCGCGGCTATGCCACCGAGCGGCGGCAGGGGTTCGACGTTGGCGACTATCGCCTCCCCGCAGAAGCCCACGGGCCGATGGGCGCTGCCGATCTCGATGTCTTCAATACGCCGGAGTTCTTCGACGAGTTGCGGAGTCGTGTGATCGACAGGATGGACGGCGCGGCTCGCGCTTCCGGCTTCCTCGTGACGTGAACTCCCAGAGCTGAGTATCGTCGGCGGCGATGAGCCTTCTCTCTTTCGCCAACGACGTCGAACTCGACCGCCCGGTCATGCTCCTGGCATTGTCCGGATGGGTCGACGCGGCCTCGGTGGGAACCGATGCCGCCGATCGGATCGCCGACGGCGGCGACGTCATCGCCGCATTCGAACCGGATGCCCTGTTCGACTACCGATCATCCCGTCCGACGATGCACTTCTCCTCCGGAGACCTCACCGACATTGAGTGGCCCCGTCTCGAGATCGTGCATCAGTCCGTCGAAGGCGTCGATTTGCTCGTCGCCAGAGGGAATGAGCCCGACTTCCGCTGGCGGGAGCTCACCACCGAGTTCGCCGAACTCGCCCAGCGCTACGCCGTGACGAAGCTCGTCACGCTCGGCGCTGTTCCCGCACCCGTGCCCCACACACGGCCGATTCGCGTGGTGTGCACCACCTCGGATGGCAAGTTGTTGCGAGACGGTGACGAGGTGTTGCCGGATGATCTCGTGGTGCCCGGCGCCGCCGTGAGCGTGTTGCGTCAAGGCGTTGCAGACCACAAGATTCCAGCCATCGGTTATTGGGCCCAGGTGCCGCACTACCTCCAGAGCCCGTTCCACCCGGGCGTGCTGAGCCTGATCGAGCGGGTCGGTGCGCAGGTGGACGTGCGATTCCCCATCGGAGAGCTGGCTTTGGAGGCGGCGAAACAACTCGAACAGATTGACGAGGATCTCTCCGAACGCGACGATGCGCGGGAGTACGTCGAGCGGCTCGAGCTGATGCAGGAAGAGCGCCCTGAACTCATCAAACCGTTCCAGGAAGTCCCCTCAGCCGACGAAATCGGCGCCGAAGTGGAGAAGTACCTGCGGTCCGCCCAAGATGAAGACCAGTAGCAAGTAGTAAGCGAGAAGGCTCAATCCTTGCTGGCGACTGGCAACGCCTAATTCCCTATCACGCCCACGAAGAGGGTCAGGATCGCGAGGACGGCTGTTACCGCGATCATCGCCCAGACCGACCAGGTCAGACCACGGATGGACTTCACGGTGTCGTTCAAGGTGGCGACGAGATCGTCGATTCGAGGGTCGGCAGGTCCGGTGGCAGGGGCCACACGGGTGCGCTGGGCCGGCGGAGCAGCGGGTGCGGCAGCCGGCGTGGCGGCTCGCGTCGCCGCTTGCGTAGATGTGGCCTTTGGCGCAGGCGTGCTCTTTGCAGCACCGACCGGCGTGAGATCGAGTTCGGTGCCTTCGACCGGGTGTCCGAGCAGAACCTTCGTCGGACCCGTGATGTCCAGGAACTGGATACGAGCCCCGTCGTGGAACGTCCCGTTGCGGCTCGATGCGTCTTGGAGGACCCAATGCGATCCGTCGTACTTCACCACTGCGTGGCGGCGTGAGATGCCCGGGCGAGCGACGCGCACCGTCGCGGACGGGTCCGCGCCGATCACGGCTGTCGTTCCCGCGGGAACAGTGACTTCGTCACCGGCTGAAGCGACCGTCAGGTCCATGAATCCCCATTTGCAAATGCTGTCGGAATGCGGAAATCTAGCGCCTCTCGGCGCTATCTACCAACGGCATTTTCGTCTGGGCGCCTAGAGAGGCAGCGATGTCCGGATGGTCGTGCCGGCCGCAGCTTCCGAGTCGATGGAGATCTGTCCGCCAGCGCGTGTCGCTCGCTCCCGGAGGTTCGTGAGCCCCAAGCCCCAGGCGACGTGTGCCGGGTCGAAGCCGATGCCGTTGTCGGAGATCACGAGAGCGAGCCGATCGTCGCCTCCGTGGATCTCGATGGTGATCCGATCAGCTTCCGAATGGCGCAAGGAGTTGCTCAACGACTCGCGAACGAGCTGCATGGCGTCTTCGATCACATGTCCGGGGAGCGTGTCGAAGGTTCCCGTGTAGGCAACCTGCACCTCGGTGTCGTGAGGTCCCGCAAGGCGAGTCACGAGCTCGCGGACCTCCGACCGAAGCGTCCGCTGGTCTCCCGCCGGAGAACCCAGGTCGAAGATGAACCCCCGAAGGGACGTAATCGTCCGATCGAGGCTCTCGACGTCCTGTTCGAGTGCTCTGCGGACCTCAGGATCGACGACTTTGAGCGCTTGCCCCTGAAGGGAGAGCCCAACGGCGAACAGATCTTGAATGATGGCGTCGTGGAGATCGCGGGCGATGCGTTCACGATCTTCCGCCACTGCCAGACCCTGCAGACGCCGCTGGAGACGCACGGTCCGGATCGCCGTTCCGGCGATCATGGCGAGCGCCTCGACGAGCGCCTCGTCTTCGTCGGTGAACCCCCCCTCCTTGTCGGTGAGGTAGAGGTTGCCGAAGAGGTTCGATCCGGCCCGCACCGGGACGCCGAGGAACGGGCCCATGGCGGGATGGTGCTCCGGCATGCCAACGGAGTCCGGATGATCGGCGATGTCGTTGAGACGTACCGTCTTGCCCTCGCGCGAGATCACACCGAGCACCCCGCGTCCCTGGGGGGGCCCTCCGATCGATTCGGCAGTATTCGGATCGACACCGGCGTGCACGAAGTCGACGAGTGACCCGTGCTGGCCGACGACTCCGAGCGCTGCATGTGGCGCACCCGTCAGGTCCATCGCGATTTCAACGGTTGTCGCGAGGATTGCCTGGAGATCGGTCTGGCCTGCAACGGCGGCGGCGCCCTCGACGAGATCGCGGAGCCGTGCCGGAGTGAACTGTCGCAACACCACGGGAGCAGGCTACTCGCTCCGCGGCGCAGCCGATCAGCCCCCCGTCAGGTGCGCAAATGCAGTAGTTTGCTGGTGTGCCACGCAAGAAGAAACCAGCCGGTTCGCTCCGAGTTGTGCTCGTCGACGACCATGAAGTCGTTCGGCGGGGACTGCGCTCTCTCATCGACTCCTACGACGACCTCACGGTGGTCGGCGAGGCCGGTACCGCAAAGGAGGGGGTTCGCCGCGTCGGCTACGACGTACCCGATGTCGTGGTGATGGACGTGCGGCTCCCCGACGGTTCGGGGGTCGAGGCGTGTCGCGAGATCGTGGATCGATGGCCCGACGTCGGGGTGCTGATCCTCACGTCGTTCGCCGACGAAGAGGCGCTGATGTCGGCGATTATGGCGGGTGCCGCCGGCTATGTCCTCAAGCGAATCGACGCGGAAGCGCTGATCGACAGCATCCGGCGAGTCGGCGCCGGCGAGACGTTGCTCGACCCCGCCATGGCAGAGCCGTTGTTCGACCGGTTGCGCGGCCACACCGTCGATGATCCGCTCATTCGAAGACTCTCGCCCCAAGAGCGCCGCATTCTCGACCTGATCGCGGACGGCAAGACCAATCGCCAGATCGCTGAGGACATGTTCCTCGCCGAGAAGACCGTGAAGAACTACGTGTCGAACCTCCTAGCGAAGATGGAGATGTCACGACGCAGCGAAGCGGCCGCCTACGCCGCCCGGGTCGCAGCGAAGCATGAACACCAGTATCCACCCGAAGAGTGGAGTCAGTAGGACTCTGCCCACCGGATGTCCGAACCGAGGGGGAGAGCGATGAGAGTCGTCGATGTGATGACGACCGATGTTGTGACGGCAGAGCGGACGTGGTCGTTGAAGCGAGCAGCGAGAGCGATGATCGAGGCCGGCGTTTCGGGGCTCCCTGTTGTCGACGCGGACGACGCTGTGATCGGCATCATCACCGAGGCGGACTTCGTCGAAGCCGAGGCAGGCCGTGGGCCGGGCCGCCGGCGGATGTTCGATACCGTCTTCGGTGAGAAACAGACCCGAATCCCGTCGACGGTCGAAGCTGCAATGACGAGATACCCCATCGTCGTTGATCGAAACACCACGATCGCGGAAGCCGCACGGTTGATGACTGACCGCAGGGTGAAGCGACTTCCCGTCGTGAACCCCGACGGTCGGCTCGATGGCATCGTGAGCCGGGCCGACATCTTGGTCGCGTTCGCCCGCGACGACGAGGTAATCGCCGATGCCGTCGAACGAGGGGTCATTCGACGCATTCTCATGCTCGAGTCTCGAGACGTGTCGGTGCGCGTGACCGATGGCGTGGTGCTGCTCTCCGGGCAGGTTCCGAACCGATCCGACGCGAAGCTGCTTGAGGAGCTCGTCGGACGAATCGAAGGTGTCATTCGTTGCGACAGCGACCTCGCATGGTCGTTCGACGACGTTTCGGCAGGGCCAACGCCGTAGGGCATCGAGACCGCCACTCCGGGAACAATCTCGCCACGTGCGGCGTTCTCACCACACAATCCGAAGCGTGGAGTGACGAAATGATGCCGATGGTTGGCGAGCTGTACTTCGACACCGAGGAGCCGTGGCGCGAGCAATCTGCTTGTGCGTCGTATTCGGCCGATGTGTTCTTTCCGCCCAGCGATGTTCCGGGCGCGGCCCGGACGGCGAAGACGATCTGCGCGACCTGCCCCGTGCAGGAGGAGTGCCTGAGCTTCGCTCTGGATACGGGACAATCCGATGGCGTTTGGGGAGGCATGGACGCCGCGGAGCGGCGCCGCTATCGGCGTCGAGTCCGGGACCGGGCCCGCCGCAAGGCTTCCTAGTCCTTCAAGTCCGCTGGACGTGCGGCCGCTACGCTGCGGTGCATGAAGGCGAAGGAATACAACACCCAGCTCGGTGAGCTCGAGACGGAGCTCGCGAAACTGCAAGCGTGGATCAAGGACCAAGGCCTGCGCGTCGTCGTGATCTTCGAGGGTCGGGACGCGGCCGGCAAGGGCGGCACGATCAAGACGATCATGAGGAGACTGAATCCTCGTGTGGTACGAACGGTCGCACTCCCGGTTCCCACGGAACGTCAACAGACCGAGTGGTTCCTCCAGCGCTACGTCCCGCACCTGCCGGCGGCCGGCGAGATGGTTCTGCTCGACCGCTCCTGGTACAACCGTTTGAACGTCGAAAAGGTCATGGGGTTCTGCACCGAGGAGCAGTATCAGCGCTTTCTCGTGCTTTGTCCGGAGTTCGAGCAGACCCTGGTCGAGGACGGCATCATCCTGATCAAGTACTGGTTGCACACCAGCGACGACGAGCAGGAGCGGCGATTCCAGGCCAGGAACACCGACCCGAAGAAGCGATGGAAGCTGAGTCCGATGGATCTCACAGCTCGTTCGCGATGGGTCGACTACTCGCGAGCCCGCGACATCACGTTCGAGCACACGAACACCGAGTGGGCCCCATGGAATCTCGCGGACCTCGAGGATAAGAAAGCCGGGCGCCTCAACGTGATCAGCCATCTTCTGTCGCAGATCCCCTATGAGGATCTGACGCCTCCGCCGCTCGATCTCCCGGAGCGTCAGCCCGCCGGTGACTACGTCGAGCCGGATTGGAGCCCGCTGGAGATCCCCACAGCGTTCTCGTAGACCGGGCTTATCGGCCGAGAGTTGTTGCACAAGGAGTGTTCTGTCATACACTCCGGGTCAACTGGATCGACGAGGATTGTTTTGCGCCGTGCTCTGATTGCTTTTGCGATAGCTATACCCGTGGTGATCGTGCTGATCATCGGCGGGTCGTATGTGTATGACGAGGTCGCCAACCCGGAGCAGGTCGGCCGCAGCGTCTCCGCCGCCGGCGTGGACCTTTCCGGTCTCTCGACCGAGGATGCAATTGCGGTACTCAACGAATACGAGCGGCTCCTGGTAGCGACACCCGCTCCATTCGTCGTCGACGGTGTCGACGTGGTCCTCGATCCGGCTGACGCCGGGCTCGCCATCGACGAGCAGGCCATCGTCGACGAGGCACTCGAACTGCGCCGCACCGGCGGGTTCCTTTCCGACTTCATCGGTTGGGCGCGTGCGCGGTGGTCACCGCTCGTAGTTGACATCCCAACGACGGTCGACAACGAGATGATCGAGGTCGTGTTCCACGACTGGGACCGCTCGGTCGTAGATCAACCCGCCTACGAGGGCGCGGTACTCCTGGAAAACAATGTCGCAGTACCGGAGTATCCACGGCCCGGTGCGCTCATTGATCGTCCGCCTTCGTTCTCGATTGTTGCCGAATCGCTCAACACGCTCGACCGGAATCCGATCGCGCTGCCGCTCGCCGACCTCGATCCGGTGGTCACGAATCAGCAGGTTGACGATGCGGTGGCCCGTGCGAACGACCTCATCGGTGAGCCCGTGATGCTGTGGCGGGAAGGATTCCAAGGCCGACTGATGTACACGTCCGCCGGTCTGGCCTCTGCGCTCCACACCGAAGTTGTGGTGAACTCACCGGCGACCATCATTGTTGAACTGGACGAGCCAACGTTGCGAGATTTGGCCATCGATGACGTGGAACGGTTTGCTTCAGCGCCGGTCGATGCCGAGTTCCTCTTCGACAAGGACACGCAACAGATCACGATCATGCCGTCGGAACCCGGTGTCGTCGTGGACCTCGGGGCCCTGCCCGCGGTGGTGATCGACGCGGCGCTCGAAACCGGCATTGCGCGGATGCCCACGATGATCGGCGTCCCGCCGGCTCTGTCGACCGAGATGGCGGAAGCCATGGGGCCGTTCGAGGAGGAATCGACCTTCACGACCTATCACCCGTGCTGTGCGAACCGCGTGACGAACATTCAGTTGCTCGCCGGCGAGATCGACGGATCGATCGTCATGCCGGGAGAGACCTTCTCGGTCAACGACACGGCAGGGAAGCGCACGACAGCCGAGGGCTACGTGAGGGCTGGGGCGATTATCGGGGGTGAGGTCTACTGCTGTGATTCTCCTGTGAACGTGGGCGGCGGGACCAGCCAGTTCGCCACGACGTTCTACAACGCGGTCTTCTTCGGCTGCTACGAGGACATCGAACACCAGCCGCACAGCCTCTATTTCTCCCGCTACCCGTATGTACGGGAAGCGACGCTCGGATTCCCGAAGCCGGACGTGATCTTCCGCAACGACTCCGACGCGCCCGTCTTCATCGACACATCGCACACCGGAGGCTCGATCACCGTCACGCTTTACGGGAACAACGGTGGGCGCTCATGCGTCTCTGAGCGATCGGGGAACACCATCACTCGGGTCATGACCCACCCGGACGACAGCGTCACGAGGCAGTCCTGGAGTTGGAGCTACCGACAGCCCAAGCCGAAGGAGACCACGACGACGAAGCCGCCGACGACGACGACGACCACGACCGTGGGCGAGACCACCACGACGACGGAAGCCCCGCCGGACCCGACGACGACGACCACCACCGAGGCCCCGCCGGCCCCGACGACGACCACCACCACCGAGGCCCCGCCGGCCGAGTAGCAGGCAGTCGCCAGTCGACAGTCGCAAGTCGGGACAGAAAGCAAATACAGAAGACCCCAGAGCAGATTCTCCGGGGTCTTCTTTGGTCCTGCTGCCGACTGGCGACTAACGACTGCTCTAGCTCTCCGTGACCGTCACTGAATTGATCGTCGCTGGTTCGAAGGGGCGGTCTTGGGGGCCGGCGGGGTTGGTTGCGATCGTGTCGACGACATCCATGCCCTCGGAGACCTCGCCGAAGATCGTGTAGGCGTTGGGCAGCCCCACATTGTCGTGACAGATGAAGAACTGCGAGCCGTTCGTGTTTGGGCCGGAGTTCGCCATCGCAAGGGTCCCACGGCTGTAGGACGTCTTGTCGTGGAACTCGTCGCGGAAGCGGTATCCCGGCCCACCGGTCCCGGTGCCGGTCGGATCGCCACCCTGGATCATGAACCCCGGGATCGTCCGATGGAAGATCACTCCGTCGTAGAAGCCCTCACCGGCAAGGAACACGAAATTGTTGACGGTCTGCGGTGCGTCGGCGGCATAGAACTCGACGGTGATTTCTCCGGCACTGGTGTCGATCTTCGCCGTGTAAGTCTTCGAGAGATCGATCGTCAGCTCGGGCGGGGCGTCGTACTGGGCGGCCATTGCGGCTCCTCGGGTCGGGTGCTGTGGCGACAACCCTAGGGAGTCCCAGTTCTTGCGTAACTATGGGAAGCGGGCTTCCACTATCTACGCAAGAACGAGTTAGAAGCCGCGGCGGCGGCGACGCTTGCGCTGTGAACCCGGCTTGAACGGAGCGAGCTCCTCGGGCGGCTTCCAGGAAAAGAGGTTCGAGACACGCTCGTCGTTCGAGAACATCTTGATGATCGGAACGTTGAGGCCGGCCCGTCGTTGGATGCCGAGTACCTCATTGACCTGGTCCCATTCGACGAGCGTAACGACGAGCCCGTCCTCACCGGCCCGGGCGGTGCGCCCCGAACGGTGCAGGTAGGTCTTCGGATCGTCCGGCGGGTCGTAGTGCAGCACGATGTCAACACCCTCGATGTGCAGCCCTCGGGCGGCAACGTTCGTGGCGACCAGGGCCGTGGCCTTGCCCTCCCGGAACCGGGACAGCGATTGCTCGCGCTTCTGCTGGGGCAGGTCGCCGTGGATGGCCGCGGCTGACACTCCGAGCTCGCGGAGCTTCCTGGTGAGGTCGTCGGCGGCCCACTTGGTCCTGGTGAACATGAGCGTTCGGTTCGCGGAGCGGCTCAATGCAGCAGCCATTGGGGGCTTGTCGAGGTGATGGACCTTCAAGAAGCGGTGCTCCATCGTGTCGACCGTTTCGTTCTCGTACTCGACCAGATGGCTGATTGGGTCGGTCATGTAACGGTCGACCAGCTCCTGGACCTGTGAGTCGAGCGTGGCCGAGTAGAGGTAGGTCTGGTGGTCGTCGGGGACGGCGGCCATGATCCTGCGTACCTGCGGCATGAAGCCCATGTCCGACATCTGATCGGCCTCGTCGATACACACCACGGTGATGTCGTCCATCCTCGCCTTGCGCCGCTCCATGAGATCGATGAGCCGCCCCGGTGTGGCGATCAGCAGCTCGACTCCTGCGTCGAGAGCGTCGATCTGGTCCTTCATCGAGGCGCCGCCGTAGACAGTGACGAGACTGAATCCCGCGGCTTCGACGAGCGGTTTGAGGTCACGCGTGACCTGCATGGCCAGCTCGCGGGTTGGAACGAGCACGAGCGCCTTGGGGTGGAAGGGCTCGGCGCGCTCGAGACCCTCGACGATCGGGAGACCGAACGCGAGCGTCTTGCCGGAACCGGTCTTGGCCTTGCCGAGCACATCGGCTCCGGCGAGTCCGTCCGGGATCGTCATGGCCTGAATCGGGAACGGATTGTCGAATCCCGCGTCGGTGAGCACGGCGACGAGCTCGGGAGAGATCCCGAGGTCGGAGAAGGTCGTGTCGGTGAGAAGTTCGTTGGTCATGAGGAGGTCGGCCGAATCCGGCCGTGGTCAACGGTAGCGGCGGCGGCGGGATACCCCCAGCATCGAGGCGGTAGCCTGGCAAGGCAGAAAGCCGGAAAGGGCGTGGACCGTGCCGTGTGGCTGTTGTCTGGTTGCGACGATTGGCTCGATCGTTCCGCGTCTCACGCTGGTGTTCATCTGGCTATTCACCAGCCTCGTCGACCGGGCATTCGACGGCTGGATCGCGCCGCTCGTCGGTCTGCTGCTGCTTCCGTTCACGACGCTTGCCTACGTGTTCATGTGGGCGCCGGGGAGTGGCGTCACCGGATTCGGCTGGGTCGTGGTGGTCGTCGCGTTCCTGATCGACCTGTCGTCCTACGGCGGGGGAGCTTTCGGTCGCGGTCGCGAGGTGCGGATACCGGTGTGAGGCTCGCGAGGTCTCAACCGAGCACGCGTCGCATGAGGCTCTGGCGCGCCGCCGACCGTTTCCCCGCTGAGA
>CAZONX010000063.1:0-11768 GCA_964581295.1 uncultured Acidimicrobiaceae bacterium | reverse complement strand
ATGCGTACCCAGGGTTGTAGACGTCCCATATGACGTCCTGAGCCCACAGAATGGGAGGGCGATTCGTACCGTTTCGTTCTGTGGGCTGGGGACGTCAAATAGGGCGTGGCGAACCCTGGGTACGCGCTAGTCGGGTTGGCGGCCGACGACCATCTCTGCGGCCTCGCGCACGGAGGGATTCCGGTCCCGGGCTGCCGAACGGATCGCTGCCTCGACATCCGGGCCGTCGAAGACCGTCAGGGCGACGACGGCGCGGCGCCGTACCTGGGGAGGAGCAGCGGCGATCAGGGCGAGCAGCGTGGCGCGTGCCGATTCGTCGCCAATCGCTCCCAGAGCGGCGACCGCCGCCTCGCGACCGGCGCGGTCCCCGTCCCCCGCTGCGATCTGGAGCAACCATGGAACCGCGGAGGCGAACCGCAGTTCGCCATATGCCGTCGCAACGGCTTCCACCACCCGGGGGTCTTCGTCGCCGCGCGCTTGGTGAAGAATCTCGGCGCAGTCCCCTTTCGAGCCGCCGAGCGCCTCGGCTGCCATGGCCCGCACCGCCCCATCGCCATCCTCGATCGCCAGGCGGCCAACGACGGCTGCCGAGCGTTGATCGATGCCCGATGCGACACAGGTCGAGATGGCGAGGCGGCGGACCGTCGGATCGTCGTGATCGAGATACGGAATCGGATCGTCAAGGAGCCGGACCAACGCCTCGCGATCGGCGTCCGGTGTCTCGTCAGGAGTGATGAAGGTCCTCCCGCACCCATTCCGCGCCACCCGGCCAATGCTCCTTCTTCCAAATCGGCGCTCTCGCCTTGATCTCGTCGATCAGAAAGCGACCGGCCGGGAACGCGTCGGCGCGATGCGGTGATGACACGGCGACGGCCACGGAGATCTCGCCAACGCCGAGCTCGCCGACCCGATGGATCGCGGCAACTCTGGTCACCGGCCACTTCTCGCGCACCTCCGTCACGACTTCAACGATCTTGTCGATGACCTGCTCGTCGTATGCCTCGTATTCGAGATGGGTCACGCCGGTGCGCCCCGGAGAGTGGTCGCGCACCGTGCCGACAAACAACACGACGGCGCCCGCGTCGGGCGCCGAGACGGCCGCGACAACCGCAGCCGGATCAACCGGATCGGAAGAAACAGCAACCAAATCTGACTGCGGGGATAGCTGATGGTGGGGCATACAATCGACCTCGTGGACGACACTACCCCTGTGAACCCACCATCGGTACCCGAGCCCGACCCGACAGACGAGCTCTACCCGCCGTACGTCGCGTACGCGCGGCCATGGAGCGCTGAGACGGGACGGATCCCTGAGGCGCGCCCCAATCCGCCGCAGCCGGCTCCCAAACAGCGCAGCCACATATCAACGGGCGCAGTGGCCTTCATTGCTGCCGTCGTGGGAGCGATTGCCGTGGTCGGCCTCCTCGGCATGCTTGGACTCTTCTCGAACGAGTCATCCGATGCCATCGCGGCACCGGCCGCACAGGAAGCCGTCGCAACCACCGTGGTCCGCCAGGTCACCACCGAGATCGTCACCAGCCCCATTGACCCCGGTGTCGCCGAGGCTGTCGCCCTCAAGGTCGTGCCGTCGGTCGTAACCGTTGAAGTCGGCGATCTCGAGGACGAAACACTCACCCTCAACGGATCCGGATCGGGCGTCATCCTCGAGAACGGATACATCGTCACGAACCATCATGTCATCGACGGCGCCACTGTGGCCCGCGTGGTCCTCCAGGACGGGAGGACCTACGACACCGAGATCATCGGCTCCGACGCCTACACCGACCTCGCCGTCCTCCGCGTCGACATCGACGGACTGACGCCAATCGAGTTCGGCGCAGCCGATGAACTCGCCATCGGTCGCTTGGCCGTCGCCGTTGGCAACCCGCTCGGTCAGGACGGTGGCGTCTCGCTCACCGTCGGCGTGATCTCAGCGCTCTCTCGCACCGTCGCTTTCGGTGACAGCACGGCGCTGTACGGGATGCTCCAGACCGACGCACCGATCACCTCCGGATCGAGCGGCGGAGCACTCGTCGACGAGAATGGGAAACTCATCGGCATCACGGCGGCCATCGGCGTCAGCCAGGCCGGGGCCGAGGGCATCGGCTACGCCATCCCGGTCGAACTCGTGCAACGCATCACCGACGAGATCATCGAGACTGGCTCGGTCAAGCACTCGTTCATCGGCATCTACGGAACCGACTACGTGGTGGTCGCCGATGACGGCGCTCTCACACCCGCCGGGGCAGAGATTGCCGAGTTCGTCGAGGGCACCTCGGCTGCCGCCGAAGCCGGGTTCGCCGTAGGCGACGCGATCGTCGATGTCGAAGGCGTCGAGATCCGAACGATGGAGGACCTCGTCATCCAGCTTCGGCTCTTCCACGTTGGAGATGAGGTTCAGATCACGGTGAATCGGGACGGCGCACCGGTCGCTGCGTTCGTGATGCTCGACGAGCGCCCGGACGATCCCGCCCCACTCGTGGATGAAGACTCCAGTGACGAGTGACCTCCCGTTCAGCGGCGACGGCGACGATTTGTTCGCCCAGCTGTTCCGGTTGTTCCAAACCTCGGGCCCGGTGAACTGGAAGCTCGCCAAGGAGCTGACCAAGAATCTCGCAGGAGAACGGGAGCCGATCGAGCCCGATATCGCCGATGAGTATCGCGAGCTCGGCCACGTTGCAGAACTCCGAATTCAGTCAGCCGCAGACCTGCCTGCGCCTTCGCCCGGCGACCTCAACCCCACCGACCGTGCGACGTGGGCTCTCGAAAACCAGCAGACGTTCCGAATCCTCGTCGAACCGCTCGCCGACAAGCTCTCCGGAGGCTTCTCCGGCATCCCCGGCGCTGAATCGCTTGGACAGATGGGCGCAATGCTTCAACCCCTCGGACCAGCGCTCCTCGGCATGCAGGCGGGAACGATGATCGGCTTCATGGCCCACCGCACCCTCGGCCAGTTCGACACCGGTATCCCGGCGATTGACCACGATCAGTCGTATCTCATCGTGCCGAACGTCGAGGCGTTCGCCTTCGAGGCCGAAGTCGACGCCCGCCAGGTGCGCCTCTGGGCTGCGCTCCACGAGATGCTGTTTCAGCGCCTGATGGAAATCGAATGGCTCCGCGGTCACTTCGTGTCCGTCGTCAACGCCTTCTACGACACGGTCGAATTCGACGCGAGCGACCTCATGGGCCAGATGAGCGCCCTCAACGATCCCGATCAGATTCGCGACCTCCTCGGCGAGGACGGTGCTTCGACACCGGCGCTCCTGAAGAGCACCGCAGACCCGGAGCGCCTCGCCGCCATCCAAGCGTGCTCCGCTTTCATCGAGGGCTACGGCGACTTCATCGTGCGCCGCGCCGGAGCCGAGCTACTGCCGGCTCTCGATCGGATCGAGAGCGCCAACGCCCGTCGGCGGTCCGAGCCGGACCAGGCCGAGCAGTACCTCCAGCAGATCGCCGGCCTGCAACTCCAACGGCACCGCGCCGGCGACGCGGCAGCGTTCTGCGCCGAGGTTGAACGCCGCTGGGGCGAGCCGGCCCTCGATCGAGTGTGGGAGCAGCCCGAGCACCTCCCGACGCTCAGCGAACTCACCGACCCGGTGGGATGGGCAGCGCGTGTGATGATGGACCAATTCGAGATCTGAGTCTCGAGACACGAGACCGGACCCGGTTCTGTCTAGCGCCTACCTCGTTCGACTAATCTGCGCGACACCCCACACAGGAACCACCATGCCCCTTGCCGTCGGATCGCCCGCTCCCGCGTTCTCGCTCCTGGATCAGGACAAGAACACCGTGACGCTCGCCGATCTCAAAGGCAACAAGTCGCTGATCGTCTTCATACCGTTCCCGTTCACGGCCATCTGCGATGCCGAGGGCTGCGCATTGAGAGACCAGATCGCGATGCTCAACGAGGTCGACGCCAATGTGGTGGTGATCACGTGCCACGCCGTTCCGGTCGCCAAGAAGTGGTCGGACGACAACGGCTTCGCGTTCCCCGTCCTCTCGGATTTCTGGCCGCACGGGGCCGTGGCCACCGAGTACGACGCGTTCAATTCCTCCGTCGGTGTCTCAAACCGAGTGACCGTTGTGCTCGATGCAGACGGCATCGTCCGGGCCATCATCGACAGCGGCTCGCTTGGCAGTCCGCGCGAGATCGACGAGTATGCGCATGCCCTCGGCTCGATCAACTAGCGGGCGCAACAACGTGTCGGAAGAGACCCCTTCGCCAGAGATCGGCAAGCACAGAGCTCGCCTCATTGCGGCAATGACCCTGGCGATTCTTGCTGCGTTCACCGTCTCAATGTCGGTGAACGCGTTCTGGCTCCATGACCGAGTATTCGATACCGAGAAGTTCGTCGAGACGCTCGCACCCCTACCGCAGAACCCTGCCGTCTCTACCGCGATCGCCACGAGAGCCGTGGAAGCTCTCGATGGAGCGGGCGCCGCGGAGACGAAGGTCGCCCAGGCCCTCCCCGAGCAGCTCGCATTCCTCGCCCCCGATTTCACCGGACTCATCGAGCAACGGGTCTTCGATATCTCGCAGAGCGTTGTGGAGTCCGAGAGGTTCGGCAGGATTTGGACCGAGGGTCTCTACACCGTCCACTCCGTGATCATCGGAATCCTCGAAGGCGACGCAGAGCAACCCACGACCGGAAGTGTCGGCGTGGAATTGGACGGAGCGGTCGGAGCGGTCATCAGTGCGCTCGAGGCGCGGGGCATAGACCTCTTCTCCGACATCGAGACATCCATCGGGGGCATCACGGTCGTCCAGGCCGAGGTACTCGCCGGACCTCGCGCTGTCGTCAACGTGTTCAATACCAGCGTGTGGCTTCTGCCGGTGCTCGCTCTTCTACTGGTTGGGATTGCCGTAGCCATCGACCGCGATCGGCTCCGACCGGTCCAGGTGTTCGGCTTCGGATCGGCGATCGCCATCCTCATGAGTCTCGGCATCGTCCGTGGCGTTTCGAATCTGATTGTCTTGAACGTCGAGGATGAGGTCTACCGCGACGCGACAGGCGCGGTCTGGGATGCGCTCTTGAGCGGATACGCACTCGTCGGCATGATCGTCGGCGCCCTCGCGCTCGCCGTCGGCCTCGGAGCGTGGTGGTTCCGGCGTTCCGCCGCAAAGGCCACACCGGATGCGGGCGAAGCCTCCGGCTAGACGTCGAGGCGATAGCCGGCGACGGGCGCTGCTACGACGCGAGGCGCATCTTCGGCCCGCTCGAGCTTGCGCGGAAACGAGCGAATCGCGCGTCGAGTAGCATTCCGTCCGATCGTTGATCGCGGGCACCGGGGACTGATGGTGAGGCCGTACGCAGCCTTTCGTCAGACCCATCACACCCGCCCGAACACCGGACGACTGTGAGCGCTGAGAGCCAACCCGACGAGCTACCCACCACGTCTGGTTCAGCGCGCCGTCCGATGCCCGGCTGGGTGCGAACCGCCCTCGTCGTCTTCCTCCTGTACCTGTTCCTCGTCGGGGTGCGGCTTCTCGAAGGTGGAATCAAGGGAGTCAGCGGCGGCGCCCAGGACAGTCTCTTCGAGGGCATCACCAATCCCATCGCCGCTTTGGCTGTTGGCGTCCTTGCCACCGTTCTCGTCCAGTCATCGTCGGTGACGACGGCGACAATCGTGGCACTCGTCGCCGCAGGCACGCTGCCGATGGAAACCGCTGTGCCCATGATCATGGGCGCGAACATCGGCACCACCGTCACCAACACGCTGGTGGCGCTC
Source organism: uncultured Acidimicrobiaceae bacterium (assembly GCA_964581295.1). Taxonomy (GTDB): domain Bacteria; phylum Actinomycetota; class Acidimicrobiia; order Spongiisociales; family UBA5794; genus JAHEEL01. Next base: position 6,038 of record CAZONX010000063.1, on the reverse strand, counting down.
GGCCACGCCCGCCGGTCCGAGGAGTTCAGACTCGCTTTTACCGCTGCGACCATGCACGACTTCTTCAATGTGCTCGCCGTGGCCATCATCCTTCCCCTCGAACTGGCATTCGGAATCCTGTCGCGCCCAGCAGCCGCCATCGCAGAAGCTTTCGCTGGAGAGGTCGGGGGCGGAAAGTTCAACAGCCCGATCAAGGGTGCCGTCAAGTGGGGCGCCGGTCACATCGAGTCGTTCCTCGAGTTGCTCACCGACAATCCGCGAGCGCTCGGATTCCTTCTCTTGATCGTCGGCCTGTTGATGATCTTCCTCACGCTCACCTACATCACGAAGAACATGAAGGTGCTGATCGCCGCGAGGATCGAGCGATCGCTGAACGTCGCACTCGCAAAGAGTGGCCTCATCGGCATGTCGGTGGGTGTGGTAATCACGATGGCCGTGCAGTCGTCAAGCATCACCACATCGATCCTGATCCCGCTCGTTGCCTCAGGACTCCTGCTGGTGCAGAACGCCTACCCGATCACCCTCGGGGCAAATGTCGGGACGACGGTGACTGCGCTCCTCGCCGCGTTCGCAGCAGGAACGGTCGATGGTCTCACCATCGCTCTCGTGCATCTCCTGTTCAACTTGCTCGGAATCCTCATCCTGTACCCGATTCCGAAGGTTCGAGTCATCCCGATTCGGCTCGCGGGCTGGTTGGCCGGAGTCGCGGTCAACCGCAAGTGGTTGGCGATGATCTACGTCGGCGGAGTCTTCGTCGCGCTGCCGATTTTCGTTATTGTTGTCTTCTAGGAGGTCGGCATGGTGTTCGAATTTTTCAAGGGCGGAGAGTCCACGATCGACGTTGTCGAGGCCACACTGGTGCAGATGGTGCTCGACGGTCTCGATGTCTACGAGACCGCGATGGACGCACTCTTCGGAGGCGGCAAGTCAAAAGAGACGAAGCGCGAGCTCAAGTCGACGGATCGCGGTATCAACACCGCGCAACAAGACGTCCGCCGCGACCTGATGATCCACGCCTCGGTCACCGATACCGTCGATTTGCCTCTCGTTCTCGCCTACATGAGCACGGTCAAAGATGCCGAGCGCATCGGCGACTACTCCAAGAACTTCTACGACCTGGTGAAGTACGGCGCCGACTTCGAGAACGCCCCGGACCGCGATCTACTGGCCGATTACCGCGATCGTGTCTCGACGCTGCTTGCCGACGCCGCTGAGACGTTCAAGAACCGTGACGAGGACCGCGCCCGCGAGTTGATCGCCAAGGCCGACGGCTTCCTCGATGAGTACGACGACCATATCAAGGCCCAATACCGGTCCACCGACACGGCCGCGAATGCCGTGTCACGGGCGCTCTACTTCCGATTCTTGAAGCGAATCACGGCTCACGTGATGAACTTCCTGACATCGCTCGTGCTCCCCGTCGACCGCCTCGACTACTACGACGAGCCGAAGGACGACCGGGCGTAGGTCAGTCGGCAGTCGGCGTTCGCCAGCTGAGTAGCTGGCCTTCGGCAGTAGCCGGCTTCGCAGTAGGCGAGTAGACGGGCGCACCTCTTGCTACTTGCTGCTTGCTCACCCAAACATCCTGCGCCACATCCGTCTGAGCCAGTTGTCGGTTCCGGGGTGCGGGAGCTCGGTGAGCACTTGATCGAGATGGTCCGGCGGCAGGTCACCGACGAGCGCCAACGCCGATGCCGGGGCGTTCCACAACACCCACACACTCGTCGGCGCCACGACCCGAAGGTAGCTGTAACCGTCGGTCGTGTAGGGAAGCTCGTCTTCGGCGATCGCACGCCAATCGGCGCGGTGGTCGGCTGTGAACACGGAGAACGAGAACAGGCCGTCGGTATAGAACGCCTGTTGCCCATCATCCGGCCCGGAATAGGCGTCGATGAGCTGGTACCCAGCAAGAGTCGCTGGGAGCTCGACCTGGTCAATCGGCAGCATCATGCGGTATTCGCGGCTGTCTATTGCCACCATCGACGGATCGACCCACACCGAGAAGTCCACCATCGAGGAGTACCGGAAGATGTCGCCTGCGGCGTCGAACACCTGGGTCGCAACAGGCGCCGACGTGGAATCGTCCACCACCATGCGCACTCGGAGCTTGCCAGCCTCCATCACGTCGAGCACGGTGGCCGGCCGGCCGAGGTGCTGGGTTGCTTCGCCGCCCTCCACGCTGTAGCGAGCGCCGAGCTCCGGCCTTGTCCTCAGCACGAAAGAGATTGCCGCAGCGTCGGGACCGCCGAGATGCATGCGCCCGGCGCCCACCATGGCGTGGCCCGTTCCGACGCCGACACTCGCCATGCCGGCGTGGTGCTGGATATCGACCATGCCCAGCCGCTCGATGCCGTCCCACGTGGTCCCGACGAGGCGCTGGCCCGAGTAGATCGCATCGCCCGCCTCCTCGAGGTAGTCCGCGAGGTCATCGGCAAGCGCGGCCGAGGCGCCGGCGGCGACCACCATTGCCGCAATCCCACCGACCACGATCATGCGTCGAATAATCACGGAAGTGCGACCTCCATGCTTACCGGCAGGACGGCAAACCCAGGTTCAGCCGAGGCGCGTGCCACGTGACGGGTACCGAGGTCGTCGAGTGAGAACGCTGGTTGATCGCTGCTCCCCACTGTGAGTCCCACGAGCAGTGCAGCAGCGGCAGCCGCGGAAATGCCACCCGCGACGAACCGCCTCCGGTGCCGCGCCGCGGGCACGGCCGGCATCTCGCCGGTCGTGGTGACATCCACTCCTGGCAGCGAACGAATCGCGATTCGTGCCCGGTCGAGCTCCTGCAACTCGACCCGGCAGTCGGAACAATCGACCAGATGGTGGGTGACCCGGCGGTGCTCGAGCGTAGCCAACTCGCCGTCGAGGTAGGCGGAGAGGCGATCGCCGAGGTGGCCGTCGGGAAGCAGGTAGGGGGGAACCTCAAACTCGGGAAGCAGGCGCAGTGCCCGACGAACACCCATGAGCGCGCGAAACTCAGCAATCGCATCCTCATCGGCATCAAGCAGTTCGCTGACCGCGGAGACCTCGTCCGCAAGCAGCTGACCATCGAGATAGGCGGAGAACAATTCGCCGCGGTCGTCGGGATCGGGGATCAGACGGGCCATGTCAACAGATCTCTGAGTTGCTTGCGGCCGCGGTGAATGCGGCTTCGAACGGTTCCAACCGGTACGTCGGTTGCCTCTGCGATCTCGTCGTAGGTAAGACCGACGACATCGCAGAGCACCACGGCTTCCCGGTATTCGTAGGGAAGCTTGAGAAGGGACGACTGCACATCATCGGAGAACCGGACCGATGCGAGCACTTCGTCGGGCGATGGGCTCGATCCCAGGGTGTGGTGATCTCCCTCGGGTAACGCGGACTCGGGACGGCGCTTCTTGCGTCGGATGCCATCGAGAAAGGCGTTCCTGGTGATACGCCAGAGCCAGCCCTCGAACGAGCCTGGCTGATAGGAATCCAGACCCTTCCTGACACGAAGCAGCACCTCTTGGACGAGGTCTGCCGCGTCGTCCGGATTGCCGGTGAGGCGATAGGCGAAGTTGTATATCTTGCGCCCATAGCGCTGCGCAACGTCTTCCCAAGTAAGAGTGAATTCGTCAGTCATGCTTCCCCACTACTGTGGAAGAAACGCTGCGCGACCGGTCTGAGTTCCCGCGTTCTTGTGCGGAGTTCAGGCTTTTTTGGTGTCGGCGGTCTCGTCGTCCTCGTCGGGGACGCCCTCGTCGACGCCTTTCTTGAACTCCTTCGCCGAGGCCCCGATGGACCTCGCGAGATTCGGGAGCTTGGAAGCACCGAACAGAAGGAGCACCACCACGAGAATGATCAGCAACTCGGGGCCACCGATGTTTTTGATGAATGCAAAGAGCACGGGACTCCTTTCAGGTGGTAAGTCTAGAAGGGTTCTCAGCCTCGCGCGACATCGATTGGTGCGCGCGGTGGGGCCTACTGCAGGGCGAAGCTGTCCACGAACGGCTGGAGCCGCTCCCTGGTGATGAAGCGACACCGCGGGTCGCTGCGCTCCTTCTCGTACACGATATAGGGGCTGAACTTGTCGGTGACCAGCAGCGCTCGCTGCGGGTTGGTCTGTGCAACAGCAATGACGAATGCGTTCACAGCCCGTTCGGAGAGCTCCGGGTGTTCTCCCACCTCATGCTCGCAGATGACCACGAGCGACATTGCTCCGGCCTTCTGGGCGAGATACGAATCGTCCGAGCGTGGGGTGACGCCATAGCCGCCGATCTTCAGGAGTGTGAGAGCCAGATCGGTGAGCGAGACATCGTCGGGATCCACGCCGAGGGCGCGAAGCTGTCCCTCGACCGACTGAGCGAGAACGATTTCTTCCGAGAACGGAGGGAGCCCGCCCTTCGGCTCGCTCCCGGCGACCCCGGGGCGGATGTCGAATTCCTGTTCACCGAGATGCGCGAGCGGGTCGTAGCCCCCGGCTGCGGCATGCGGCACAAGTTCTGGGATAGCGAGGTCGGGAATCTGGCCGGGCGCTTCGAGCTCGAGCACCGCAACCTCGCCCGGTTCGCCACCGCGCCGCCCGTAGACCTCGGCGCGGGTCACCTGATCGATCGGGAGGCCGTGGGCGCGCTTCTCGTGCAGAACCCTGGAAGCATCGTGACAGAGAAGATCACGGAGATGAGGGCCGACTGGCCCATCCGGAAGCGGTACGCCGTAGTACACCCGAGCGGTGTCGTCGTGGACGTGGAAATCGACCAGCTCCGGTCGGGTTCGATCCTGGGCTTCGGGTGCCTCGTCCGTCGACAGGAATGAGGCATCGGTCGTGCTGCGCACGCCCGAGACGATTGCCCAGACGATCCCGATCAGCACGAGGCCAACCATGACGGCAACGATGGCGGTGACGGTCGGACTCAACCCGGCTCCTTCTCGTCGGTTCGTTCCCGATTCTACGCAGCGCCCCGGCCGGTGTGCGGCGCTCCGATGTGGGTGCCGGTTGCCGACGACAAAGGGCACCAACTGCATTGGCGGCGCAGCGTGTGCCAATGCTCCCCTCCCGAACCGGCCACCGTGCACATGACACTCTTCTGCTCTGCCGGTGGGTGGTTTGGCGATCCTTGAGATTGTGCCTGCACACCGACGCTGTCTTGCGCCATGCTTGAAAACGAGGATTTTGGGCGGCGGCCCGACACCGATTGCCTTGTCTCGGGGCGTCGAGCCATCGCAGATCTCGGGGAGCGTGACCGGGTGCCCGACGAAGAACCCGAGGTGATGACCGAGCAGATGACGCGATCCGCGTTGGGTTCGATCCTCGACGAGCTTGTTCGTCTGCCAGCGGACGCGTTCGCCGACCGGTCGAGGGTGCAATCTCGGCAATTCGAGCATCGCCGCTTGCTATGAGAGATCAAGATCCCCGAAGCCGAGGACATCACGAAACGCTAGCCCGAGGCAGCGGCGAGCAAGGCCGACGGTGACGGACCCACGGAGACGATCGTGTCACCCTCAGAAGCGGGAAGCGGCGGCGGGGGATTCTGACCCGCACATGTGTGGGACAGCGACATGCTGGCTGCGTTGAGCGGTGTGACGGATCGCTCATGGTGCCGGGCACCGCGCCCCACGTCTGGCGACATGCAATCCTCCGAATTGACTTTCGGCTCATCCGAGTGCGGTTTGCGTCCGAATGCGTTCAGCACTCCTAAGCCTCCCGGTCTGGCGAGTGGCCCGAAAATGATTGGAACGTTCCAACGTCGGGCGGTAGTATCCGCCGGAAACGCTGGAGGATTCCTTGGTCGCGTCGCAGCCGTCGGTATGGCTGGAGCGGGACACCTTGCGGCGATGGTAGAGATTGAATGTCGGAGGGGTACCCATGAGCCAGAACGATGCGGATACGGCGGCCTACATTTCCGAACTGATAGGTCGAGCGCGGAAGGCGCAGAAAGTAGCGGAAGGGTTCTCGCAGCAGAAGGTCGATGAGCTCGCCGCTGCAATCACCTGGGAAATCGCAGCGAATGATGAACTGCTTAGGGAAATAGCCGAATTCTCATTCGAGGAATGCCGGTTGGGTGATGTCGCCT
>CAZONX010000062.1:0-12113 GCA_964581295.1 uncultured Acidimicrobiaceae bacterium | reverse complement strand
TTCGTCGACATCCGGGAGTGGAACTGATGCAGCCCGTCACCATCATCACCGGGCAAATGGCGCCGCTCCCGCGTGCGAATGTCGACACGGACCAGATCATCCCGAAACAGTTCCTCAAACGCGTCGAGCGCTCAGGGTTCGGACCGTTCCTCTTCTGGGATTGGGCGCAGGACGCGGAGGGCGAACTCGATCCCAACTTCATCCTGAACCGCCCGGAGTACGCCGAGGCCGTCGTGCTCGTGTCGGGGCCCAACTTTGGTTCGGGCTCATCACGAGAGCACGCGCCGTGGGCGATCGAAGACCGAGGGTTCCGGGCGATCATCGCCCCGTCATTCGCCGACATCTTTCGCGGCAACTCCTACAACGTCGGCCTGCTCCCGGTCGCGCTCACCGACGACGAGGTTGCCGAACTGACGGCGGTGGCAGCCGATCCCGCGAACAGCGTGACGATTGACCTGCCTGCCCAGACGGTTGCATGCGGCGGCTTTGCCGCCTCATTCGAGGTCGACCCTGCGGTCAAGCACCGATTGATGAACGGTCTCGATCACATCGCACTCACCCTCGAACACGCAGCAGCGATCGAGACGTTCGAAGCATCCCGTCCCGACTGGAAGCCGCAGCTCTCGTAGCCTGCCACCGAACCCCGACACGGAGCGTTCTCTCATCGATCGACCTACCAGGCAGGAACAGGCGCAGGCGATCTTGCACCGAAAGGCCCGCAAGATGGCCTCGACCGTCCTCGGGCGAAGGGCGACGACGGCGACCGACTTCGCTGACGCCTTCACGTTGGAACGCGTTGACATCATCTCGGAGATCCCGGACGATGCAACGCTGAAGAGTCTTGTGCTCGGCCGGGTCGGACCCCGCGACGGCCTCTACGTACTCGACGCCACGGACGGCTATCGAGTGTACGTCCAGGAGCGGGGCGTCCCGCTCAGGGAGCGCTCGGGGCTGTCGTTCGATGCAGCGCGTGATGCGGTGATCGACGAACTCGTGCTGCTGAACGGGATCCCGTTCAGCGTTTGAAGACCTCGTCTCCGACGGCGATCTCAGCCGGGTGCTCGATGTGCCCGACGTCGAGAATGAAGCCGCGGGTGCCGGTCGATAGGAACGCAAGATGGTCAGCAACCACGTCACGACCGAGCACTTCGTCGGAATTCAACAAGTACGACGTGAAACCGGTGCACGCCACCGCCGGATTCGGTGAACGAAACTCGATCTCGGCGCCATCGGCACGGCGCACGACCAAGCCACTCGCGATGTCGTCTGCGCCGACCGCAGGACCGTCAACCACGATGTTCTCTCCGGCAACTCCGAGCGGCGCTGAGTCGAAGCGATCAGCCATTGCCGCGTAGTGGCCCGTGAACCCGATCGACAACACTCGCTTCCCGCCGCCCTTGGCTCGGGGATGGGCGGTGTGGTGGGTATCGACGATCCATCCAGTGCCGTCCCAGCCGAGCATTCCATCGGCACCGACGACGGCGCGGTTAATCGAGACGAGCGGATCAGGCACGTACGCGCCATTCTGCTTCAGGGGTTCTGCGTGGACCTGAAGCCGCACGATCCGGCCGATCGGTTCGCTCATCGAGTTCCTCTCTGCATCGACGCCATGGGTTACACGCTACCCGCGCTCTGACACAGCGGGAGACTGATTGAAGAAGCGACCGATCAGACAAGGGCGGACGCTCTGGTGGCCTGTCGCAGAAGTGGCGGCTGAGGCATCGGCGTCATCTGGCAAGGACGCACAACGAAGGCGCAGACAGGACTGCGACGAGGCGTGCCGCAAGCGGCACGCCGGTCCGGCTCTAGCCGGTACGCGGCGAGGATCGGAGAGATACGATGCCCATTTCTGCGACAAACCACTAGATGCCCACCACTTCGTTCAGGATGTCCGGGCGATCGGTAACGATGCCGTCGACACCGAGGTCGAGGAACCGGCGCATGTCGTCGGCCTCGTTCACGGTCCATAGATGAAGGTGCGCCCCGGCCCGGTGTACCGCGTCAACGAGCTTGCGGTCGACCTTGAACCCGCGGTAGTCGAACGGGAGCTGGTAGGCCTGGACCTTGCGGCGGGTAGTCCTGCCGGCTCGCGATGCGCTCCACATGGCGGCCGACGTCGTGGGACCCGCCGACACGGCGACACGGCCCTGCGTGATTCTGCGGAACCTGGAGATACGCCGGTCGACGAACGAGCCGACAAGGGTGCGGTGTTCGGCGTCGGCCAACCGTATGGCTTCGGCGACGGCCCACTCCTCGTCTGGGCCCTTCAAGTCGATGTTCAGCCGCACCTCCGGCCACGTTCGGTAGAGCTCTTCGAGCGGCGAGATCCCGATGCCGGTGCCGCGCAGCGGGTAGTCGTGGTCGGAATCGAAGTGATACGCGGCGTCGAATGAGCCGAGTTCGGCCAGCGTGTAGTCGGCGACCTTGCCGGTGCCGTCGGTCGTTCGGTCGAGCGTCGCATCGTGCACGACGACGGGAACCCGGTCGGCTGTGAGTCGCACATCGATCTCGAGGTACGCGTAGCCGAGCTCGTCGACGGCTCCGCTGAATGCTCGCATCGTGTTCTCCGGCCAGAGCACCCTTGAACCTCGATGCGCAAGGCGGATCGGGTGCTCCACTGAGAAGTAGTCGCTCACAGAATTGTCCCTCGCTTGACCACCGCGGCGACGATATCGGCATCGGGCCGATACGGGATATGGAGACGGCTGGGCGCGTCGAGGACCACGAGGTCGGCGATCGATCCGACAACGAGGGCGCCCCGGTCGGACAGGCCAAGCGACATCGCACTCCCCCGTGTCGCGGCCCAGATCGCCTCATCCGTCGTGAGACCCATGTGCAGCGCGGCGAGCGCTATCACGAACGTCATGGACTCCACGTAGGCCGTGCCCGGGTTGCAGTCGGTGGCGAGCGCCACAGTGACACCGCTGTCCCAAATCCGGCGTCCGTCCGGATACGGGAGCCGCATCGAGAACGAGACTGCCGGGAGCAGCACGGCGGTAGTCCGAGCAACGCGCATCCGCTCGAGATCGGCGGGAGTGGCATGGTCGAGATGGTCGGCGCTGGCGGCGGACAGGTCGGCAGCGAGTGATGCAGCGCCGACGTAGCCCAGTTGGTCGGCGTGCACCCGCAGTGCGAGGTTGTGACGTTGGGCGGCCTCGAGAATGCGGCGGGCCTCCGTAACCGTGAACGCTGCCTCGTCGCAGAACACGTCGCAGAATCGGGCGAGGGGTGCGCAGGCGTCCAGCATCGGCCCGCAGACGAGATCGACATAGGCGTCGCGGTCGCCGCGAAACTCCGCGGGCACGACGTGGGCGCCGAGGAACGTCGAAACCACATCGATTGGAAGAGCTCTGCCAATGCGTTTCGCCGCTTGGAGCATCCGCACCTCGGTTTCGAGGTCGAGCCCGTATCCCGACTTGATCTCCACGGTGGTCGTCCCGAGTTCGAGCATCCGCCACGCGCGTTCGGCCGCCGCATCGAACAGCTCGTCGTCTGTCGCGTCGCGGGTCGCGCCAACGGTCGAGAGGATTCCTCCGCCGGCTGCCAGGATGTCCTCGTAGGTCTCGCCCCGGAGTCGGCGGTCGAACTCGTCGCTGCGGTCGCCGGCGAACACCAGATGCGTATGCGCATCGACGAATCCGGGCAGCACCGCCGCTCCCCTGCAATCAAGACGCCGGAGCTCGCGGTAGTCGGTTGGAAGGTCGACTTCCTTGCCGACCCACGCGACGGCCCCATCGACAACGGCGACCGCCCCACCCGCGACGATCCCAAGGCGACCCCCACGCCCCGAATCATTGGTAACGAGTTCCCCAATGTTGACGATCAGTAGATCACTCACGACGTGCCCCCGCGTTTCGCGGAGTCCTCCCGACGACTGACGACTGACGACCGACGCCTCATGTCTCCCACATCGGAATCCGTACGCCACGTTCGCGCGCCACGGTCTCCGCCTCCGGATATCCGGCGTCGACATGCCGGATCACCCCGGTCCCGGGATCGTTGGTGAGCACCCGGGCCAGACGCTGTGCACCATCGGCCGTGCCGTCGGCGACCACTTGCGCCCCGGCATGGATTGACTTGCCGATGCCGACTCCGCCGCCGTGGTGCACGGCAACCCACGCCGCTCCGGAAGCCGTGTTGAGCAACGCGTTGAGAATCGGCCAGTCGGCAACAGCGTCGGAGCCGTCGCGCATCGCCTCGGTCTCCCGATACGGGGACGCAACCGAGCCGGAGTCGAGGTGGTCTCGACCGATCACGATCGGGGCACGTACCTCGCCCGACGCGACGAGGTTGTTGAACGCCTCGCCGGCACGATCCCGCTCGCCATATCCGAGCCACAGGATTCGAGCGGGAAGCCCCTGGAACTCGACCCGTTCCTCGGCGAGGTCCAGCCAGCGGTGAAGCGCCCGGTTCTCGGGGAACAGTGCCCGGAGCGCATCGTCCGTAGCCCTGATGTCGGATGGCTCGCCGGACAGCGCTGCCCAGCGGAACGGTCCCATGCCCTCGCAGAACAGGTTTCGGATGTAGGCGAGTACGAAGCCTGGATAGGAGAAGGCGTCGGCGAATCCACCGAGTTTCGCCTCGCCCCTGAGGTTGTTGCCGTAGTCAAAGACCTCTGAACCCGCCGCGCGGAAACCGACCATCGCGGCGCAATGCCGGGCCATCGAATCGCGGGCCGCTGCGATGTAGGCATCGGGATCGCTACGCCGGAGGTCCGATGCTTGCGACAGCGTCAGCCCGTCTGGGATGTATCCGTGCAGCGGGTCGTGCGCCGATGTTTGATCGGTGACGATGTCGAACTCGACGCCTCGGGCGAGTAGCTCGGGGAACACCTCTGCGGCGTTGCCGAGGAAGCCAACCGAAAGCGCTCGACCTTCGGTTTTCGCGGCCTGGACCCGTCGCACCGCATCGTCGAGCGAATCTGCCTGCTCATCAAGGTATCGGTGTTCGATCCGTCGAGCGATCCGGTCTGGGTCGACATCGACGCAGAGGGCCACGCCGTCGTTCATCGTCACCGCGAGCGGCTGGGCGCCGCCCATACCTCCAAGGCCGGCGGTCAGGGTGACGGTTCCCTTCAGCGTTCCGCCGAAGCGCTGCTCCGCGATCGCGACGAAGGTCTGATAGGTGCCCTGGAGGATGCCTTGGGTCCCGATGTAGATCCACGATCCCGCGGTCATCTGCCCGTACATCATGAGGCCCTTGGCCTCGAGTTCCCAGAACGTATCCCACGTGGCCCAGTCGGGAACGAGCAGGCTGTTCGCGATCAGCACGCGGGGCGCCATCTCGTGTGTGCGGAACACGCCAACGGGCTTGCCGGATTGCACGAGCATCGTCTCGTCGTTCTCGAGGCTGCGGAGCGTTCGGACGATGGCCTCGAAGGCCTCCCATGAGCGAGCCGCCTTTCCGCGCCCGCCGTAGACGACCAGTTCATCGGGGTTCTCGGCGACGTCCGGATCGAGGTTGTTCATCAGCATCCGGAGCGCTGCTTCTTGCAGCCAGCCCTTCGTCGAGAGCTCGGTTCCTCGGGGTGCTCTGATCGTTGGCGCCACGGCTACCTCCGGTTCATGGCGGCGGCGATACCGCCTTCCTCGATGAGTTGGGCCGCTGCCTCGATATCGGCCCCAACCGGCCGATCGGATGTCAACGGCGGGACCATGGAACGCACGGCGCCCAGGATTGCAGCTGTCCCCGGTGCCGGTTGGAGCGGAGCTCGTTGCTCGCACCCTTGCGCCGCGCACACGAGCTCGACGCCGATCACGAGCGCGGTGTTGCGCAGCACGTCGTTGAGCTTCATCGCTGCGCCCCAGCCCATCGACACGTGATCCTCCTGGGATCCAGATGTGGGAATCGACTCAACCGATGCGGGATGCGACAGCACGCGGTTCTCCGCCACGAGGGCTGCCGCGGTGTACTGGGCGAGCATGTAGCCCGAGTCGACGCCGGGGCGATTCGCGAGGAACGGCGAGAGTCCCCAGGATCGCTGTGGATCGAGAATCCGGTCGGTTCGGCGCTCGGAGATTGAGCCGAGTTCGGTGATCGCTATCGACAGGAAGTCGAGGGCGAACGCGAGCGGCTGGCCGTGAAAATTCCCGGCAGACACGACATCGCCGGCATCAGGGAAGATGATCGGATTGTCGACCACCGAGCCGAGTTCGCGCTCGAACACGGCGGCCGCGTGGTCGATGGTGTCTCGCACGGATCCATGGACCTGGGGGGCGCAGCGCAGGCTGTAGGCATCCTGCACGCGATGAGAGAAGTCGTCTCGATGGCTCGCTCCGATCGCAGATCCCTCGAGAAGACCGGCGATGACGGCGGCCGAATGGATCTGCCCCGGATGCGGGCGCAACTCATGGACCCGGGCCTCAAATGGGCGGCTCGACCCCATCAATGCCTCAACCGACAGCGCACAGGCGGCGTCCGCGGCGTCCGCGAGGCGCCTCGCCGCGTCGACAGCGAGACAGCCCTGGGCAAGCATTCCCTCTGTTCCGTTGAGCAGGCTGAGGCCCTCCTTCGCCTCGAGTTCGAGCGGTGCGATGCCGGCGGCTTCGAGGACCGGACCGGCTGGAGACCGCTCGCCGTCGACCAGGAAGAATCCCTCGCCGATGACGGGCAAGGCCAGATGAGCGAACGGTGCAAGGTCTCCCGATGCACCGACCGAGCCACGATTTGGGACGGCCGGGAGCAAGTCCCAACGGAGAAACTCGACGAGACGCTCCACGACCTCCGGGCGGACACCGGAGTGGCCCTGGGCAAGCGTTCGGGCACGGAGCAGCAGCATGGAGCGAACCGACGGCCGGTCCAGCAGTCCCCCGACGCCCGACGCATGGCTTCGCACGAGGTCGTATTGCAGTTCGGTCGCCTGCTCGGCGGGGATACGAGTGGACGAGAGGGCGCCGAACCCGGTTGTGATGCCATACGCAACCTCGCCATCCGCGACGATTCGCTCGACCAAAGCACGGGCGGGTGCCATGCGCGAGCCGAGGTCCGGCCCGATAGCAACGGTCGCTTCCCGGCGGGCGATGGCGGCAACGTCGGCGATCGCGAGGGGCGATCCATCGATGATGACGACCATTCCCCAGCTCCTCTCAGAACGACCGGGACCAGCGCAACCAGCCTACAGCCGAACCCTTCCGCGTACCCAGGGTTGGAGACGCCGTATGCAACGTCCTGAGCCCGCGGAACACGATGGTCATCATTCCGTGGGCTGGGGACGTCGTATGCGGCGGTGTGAACCCTGGGTACGCGGTATCAGAAGGTGTCGGCGAGGCGGGTGGATTCGCGTTCTCGGAGACCGACACGCACCTTCAGCTGCTCGAGCTTCTGCTCGGCGTGACGTTCACCACCCTTGATCGGGTGGTCGGCCAGCCATGCCTCGATGTCGGCCGCGACCTCCGGCTCGGAGCGGTTCGGCACCAAATCCAGTATCCGCCGGCCGGTCGCCGGTGGCATCTGATTGAGCAGATCGTCCCAGTGCTCCTTCATCATTTCCCACACGAAGGGTCCGTTTGCTCGCTGGCCGAGCATGATGGCGACCACCCAGAATGAGTCCTGTCGACGGATTCGTCCATCAAGCACCATCTCGAAGAGCAGCTCTGCAGCCGCACGATCCGGCACCAGGGCGGCCGCACGGATGAACTTCACGACTTCCTGCGGCGTCTCCGAAGCCTCGGAGATCTCGATGAAACGTTCGAAGTCGCCGAAATCCCCATTTGCCGCAACGACAGATAGCACCGCGTCCGCAACTTCGGCGTCGACGACCCCATCGTCCGATCGTGCCTCATTGAAGGCTTCGCGTCCGCGACGCTGCGTCTCCGGGTCGTCGCCGAGGTTGCCGAGCGCCGCAATCAGCGCGCCGCGGAGCTTCCGGCTGCGGTCGTCTTCTCCATCGGCGGGAGCCCACCCCATCTCGGCGGCCTTCTCCCCGACCAGATCGCGTGCAAACGCCTGGAGCGCCGCTCGCGCATCAGGCGATGCGATGCGATCGAGTTCTGCGAGCCCGCCGAGGACGCGCTGCCACACATCGACCTCGTCCTCTTTGCCGAACCCAGCTACCAGCTTCACATACTCGCTCGCTTCGGATCCGCCCTTGAGCACGTCTGCCCATGCATCAGAGACGGTGGCATAGCGCTCCTCGCCGCTGAGCGAGTCCAGGCGCGATCGGCGCTCGCGGCGGAGTTCCGGCGAGTACGCCACGCGATAGAAGCCGTCGGCGCCGGCGTTGACCACGAGGTCCTCCCCAGCATCGACCGCTACTTCGTCGTCCGTGACCAGCAGCCGCTGGGCCCCGGTCGACGACCGAAGCAGCACGGGCAGCTTCCAGCTCTGATCGCCTTCGCCGAGATAGCGGAACTGCTCCTGGGACAGCGTGTACGACCCTGGCGCTCCGACCACGTTGACACGCGGGAAACCACCCTGGAAGATCCACGTGTCCATGATCTCCTTGACCGGCTCACCCGATGCCGCTGCGAGCGCAGACCACAGGTCGTCCCCCTCGGTGTTCGCGTAGGCGTGCTCCTTCAAGTAGTTGCTGACGCCGAGGCGGAACGTGTCTTCGCCGAGATACTGCTCGAGCATCCGCAGCACCGATGCGCCCTTCTCATAGGTGAGGGAGTCGAACATGGCGTTCGCCTCTTCGGGCGATCCAACCGGGAACTCGATGGGCCTCGTTGCGGCGAGCGCGTCGGTTTCCATCGAGTGCGCTCGCTCAGCGGAGAACGTGAGCCACACCTTCCAGTCGGGTCGGTAGGCGTCGATGCACTTCATCGAAGCGAACGTGGCGAATGCCTCGTTGAGCCAGATGCCGTTCCACCACTTCATCGTGACGAGGTCGCCGAACCACATGTGGGCGATTTCGTGGGCGATGACTTCGGCGACCCGCATCATCTCGGTTTGCGTAGCCGCCCGGACGTCGACCAACAACGCCGTCTCGCGGTAGGTCACGGCGCCCATGTTCTCCATCGCTCCCCACGCGAAGTCCGGGATGGCGATCTTGTCCATCTTCCCGCCTGGATACGGGATGTCGTAATAGTCGGCGTAGTAGCGCAACGAGAACGCTGCCACGTCGAGAGCGAAGTCGGTGAGGTGACCTTTGCCCGGCGGGTAGAGGATTCGAAGCGGGATTCCATCGACATCGACCGGGTCCGTGGCTTCGAGGTCCCCCACAATGAAGGCGACGAGGTACGTCGACATCTTCATCGTGTCGGCGAAACGGACGGCAACCTTGCCGTCGCCCAGATCGGTGCGCTCGACCTCGGGACCGTTCGACACGGTCGCCAGCCCGTCGTCCACGACGAGGGTGACGCCATACGTCGCCTTGAGGTCGGGCTCATCCCAGCACGGGAACGCGCGGCGGGCCTCGGTCGCCTCGAACTGTGTGGTGGCAATGGTCTTCTCGTTGCCGTCGGGGTCGACATACACCGACCGATAGAAACCGCGGAGGTCGTCGTTGAGGATGCCGTCGAACTCGATGTCGAGCTTCCATGCGCCGGGTTCGGCAACGCCGTCGAGGGTCAACGTTGAGCGTTCCGCCTCCTCATCCGTGGTGACGCTTGCGCTCAATCGCTGTCCGTCGGCATTGGCCAACGCAACACTCGCCAGCGTCAGTTCGGCCGTGTTGACCACGATCTGCGAGGCCGACTCCACCACATCGACGTCAACCACCACATGCCCGCCGAACGTGGCGTTGACAAGATCCGGTGTCAGCGTGAGGTCGTAATGGCTCGGAATGACGGTACGGGGCAGGCGGTAGTCGGCTTCGGACGGCACGGGGAACTCCTCATCGGTGGGCAAACAGGTCGATGCTACCGGCGAACGCGGGTGTCGTCGCAGTCCGCCGAGGGATAACCAGAGCCCCGGTCCACGGCGTGCATCGGCGCCAGGTCGCGAGGCCGAACATCGCGCACCGCGCTCGGCGGCACGCTCTCCGCCAGAACGCGAACTCAGTCCTTGAACTCTGCCGACTCGGAGAGCCGGAGCACCCAGAGACCGCTATTCACGTCGGACAGGTAGATCAGCTCGCCATCAACGTGCACCGACCACGCCAGTGGGAGCTTGATGACGCCATTCGGTGACACGAAATACCCGGACGGATCAATCAATGGCGGAGGCAAGAACGAGGCGACCTCGGTCAGCCCATTCGGGTCGGAGAGATCTAGGACGCGCAGACCGCCACTGAGCCAGGCGCTGTACGCGTAGTGGCCGCCGATAAGCGAGTCCCGGATCGAGTAGATGCCGTCGAGCGGTGCAAGGCCGTCTTCGTCGGGCAATGCCTCGGCGACGGTGTACGCCGCAGAGAGCGACGGACTCTGCTCCCCAGCGACATCGAAGACGGACTGCTGACCCCACGACTGAGTCTCGTCAGGCACCTCGTCGGGCGCCACCTCGGCTGCGGCTTCGTCCACGAGATCGTCCACGCTGACGTCGACAACCTCGATAGGGGCTTCGCCCTGTGGGTCGTCGAGCGCTTCATTGTCGTCGAGGGGGTCGAGGTCCTCGTGATTCACGATGAGCATCTGAACGTCGGCACCGAATGATGTCGAGCTCGACATCCCCTCGTGATTTCCGGCCGATCCGGTGCTCCCCATCACCCGGGGCTCGGCGGGCGTCGACAGGTCGAGCACAATGACGCCGGCGTCCCACTGGGACACGAATGCGCGCCTTCCCTCGGAATCGATGCTCACGCCGTTCGCGAAGAGGTCGCGCGGGTCGGCGCCATTCACGATGGCGTCGCGCTGGGCCGGATCCGCGTCGCGACGGAAGTCCCAGTCGACCACGTCCTGCGGAGCGGTGGGATCGGTGATGTCGACAATCCGCAGGTCACCGAGACTCCGCATGTGGTCGAGGAGCGAGTTCGGAACTGCTGCGACGACCAGGACGCGGTCGGCCTCGACCCAGACGTCGAAGCCCTCCACCCCTGCGGTTCCCGAGCCAGTGTCGTAGGAGCCGAGGGCCACGGGTTTCGTGGGATCAGAGACGCTGTAGACGGTGAAGCCCCGAAAGGCTTCGGGGGCGCTTCCATCGCACGCTCGATGGGCGACAACCGCAAGGTTTCCAACATAGGCTGGTGTATCGATGCGTCCCGCCCATACCTGTTCGGTGCTCGTTCCTGGGTAGCCGTCGGAGATGACCCCGAGCGCCTCCGGCGCCGCGGGCTCGGCCACGGAGTACATACGTACGCCTGTTGCGGGGCAGGTCTCCCCCCGCGCGATTGTGCCGAGGTACGCAATGCCTTCGTGCGCCCACACATCGCCGTTGAAGCCGGCGTCGCTCTCGACGTGGCCTACCACCTCGACCCCGTTGGTGATCGGGTCGGGTGAGATCTCGGGAAGCACGTACAGGGTCGTTGCGGATGTGCGGCCAATGACGAACGGATACGGGTTCACTGGCGTCCAATCGGGCATCCTGAGTTCGAAATGGAGATGGGAGCTTGATCCCTCGGCGTTGCCGCTGTCGCCAACGTACCCAATCACCTGCCCCGCTGCCACGGTCGTACCGACGCCGATTCCTTCGGCGAGCCCGTATCCGAGGCCGTCGTCGGTACCGGGCGTGTCATTGTTCAAGTGGAGATACCGGCTCCGCCAGCCGCCAGCGTGGGTGACGTCGATGTAGAAGCCGGCATTCGCCGACCATTCGACGGCACTGATCCAGCCAGGCGCGGTCGCCAATACGGATGCCATCTTCGGAGCGAAGAGGTCGCCGCCTTGGTGGAGGCGTTCGCCGCCGGAACGAGCCGTTCCGAACGTATCAGAAAACTGCCGGGGCGCGTCGATTGGATAGACGAGCGGGAATGGCGGCGTGTACGCATCGGGCGGCTTCGTGAAGAACGCGGTCGCTTCCGCGTTCGAGGTCACGACCGACAATGCCGTGGCGAAGACGAGCGCGACCACCCAGAGGTTGATCAAGCGCCGAAACCTTCCCGCCATACGGATAGGGTACTCGGCTGGCGAGTTTGTGGTTCAACTGATCGGGAGCAGCTGCGTGCGCGATTCCGAGGGGTCTTCTAGGAGCCACTCTCGGTCTCGCCAGTCTTCACCGACGTGACGTCCTCGCCGAGGAGGACCGAATCGATCGTGGCGGTCAGGAGATCCTGGGTGACCGGGCCGATGACCTTCCCG
>CAZONX010000061.1:0-12170 GCA_964581295.1 uncultured Acidimicrobiaceae bacterium | reverse complement strand
GCCGGGGCGATCATCCTCGCCGCTGCGGCGCCGCTCTACCTCGTCGCCGGCCGGGGACTCGAAGCAGAAGCACCGGATGGGCCAACCAACCTCGCCGCCGATTGAGGGCACCACTGGACGACGCAGTCGCCAGTCGCCAGCAAGGCCGAGATTCTCGGGTCTTTGCTCTTTGCTCTTTGCTCTTGCTACTCCTCACTTGCTACTCCTCACTTGCTACTTCCTCAAACCTCGCTTGGAAGAAGCGCAGCGACTCTGGTTCGTAGGTGAAGCGGAGGCCTTCGACATCGTGGCGGTTGTCGTAGACCGAGATCACCGACTCGGCCGTCACATCCATGTGCGACTGCGTGTAGACGCGTCGCGGGATCGTCAGTCGGACCAGTTCGAGGTTCGGGTTGCGGTTCTCCCCGGTCTGCGGGTCGCGCCCGGCCGACACGATGCCGCGTTCCATGCCTCGGACGCCCGAGTCCCGGTAGATCGCCGCGGCGAGTGCTTGTGCTGGAAAGCGTTCCTGCGGCAGGTGATCGAGAATCCTGCTCGCGTTGAGGAACACGCCGTGACCGCCAATCGGACGGATCAACGGGATGCCTGCGTCGATCAACTTGTGTCCGAGATACTCGACCTGGCCGACCCGGGCACGCACGTGATCATCGGTCTCCACCATCTCGCGGATGCCCTGGGCAAGCGCTTCCATGTCTCGTCCCGACATGCCGCCGTAGGTGTGCAACCCCTCGAACGCCACGAGCATGGCCCGCGCC
This sequence comes from uncultured Acidimicrobiaceae bacterium, assembly GCA_964581295.1. Classification (GTDB taxonomy): domain Bacteria; phylum Actinomycetota; class Acidimicrobiia; order Spongiisociales; family UBA5794; genus JAHEEL01. Next base: position 11,415 of record CAZONX010000061.1, on the reverse strand, counting down.
TTGCGGGCAATCTCCGGATCGCGCACAGCGAGGAACCCGCCGATGTTGACCAGGTTGTCTTTTTTCGACGACACCGTGGCCCCGTCCGAGTACGAAGCGATCTCGCGCACGATCTCGGCGATCGAGCGCTCGGCGTAGCCCGCTTCGCGCTGCTGGATGAAGTAGGCGTTCTCGAGGGCTCGAGTGGCATCGAGCATCACGAGGATGCCGTTGGCCGAGCAGTACTCGTAGACCTCGCGCAGGTTCGCCATCGACGCTGGTTGACCGCCTGCCATGTTGACGTTCGTCTCGAACGACACGTATGGGACGCGATCGGCGCCGTACTCGGCGACCACGGCTTGCAACTTCGCCAGGTCGATGTTGCCCTTGAATGGGAACTCACTTTGCGGATCGTGCGCTTCGTCAATGATCACGTCGACGAAGACACCGCCCGCGTACTCCTGGTGGAATCGGGTCGTCGTGAAATACATGTTGCCCGGCACGACATCACCCGGCGTGATGAGGATCTGGCTGAGCAGGTGCTCGGCCCCGCGGCCCTGGTGCGTCGGGATCAGCTCTTCGTAGCCGTAGACCTCACGAACGGCATCGACCAGCTTGTAGAAGCTGTCGGCTCCGGCGTAGGCCTCGTCTCCGAGCATCAGCGCCGACCACTGCCGGTCCGACATCGCCGACGTCCCTGAGTCGGTCAACAGGTCGATGTAGACATCGCGAGCCCTGAGTAGGAATGTGTTGAAACCCGCTTCATGGATCGCCCGCTCGCGTTCGTCGCGGGTCGTCATGGTGATCGGTTCCACCATCTTGATCTTCCACGGTTCGGCCCAGCTTCGATGCATGCCCATCGTCCTTTCGCTAGATCGCGTCGAGCGCGTTCGAGATGTCGTGGATCAAGTCATCGGGGTCCTCGACGCCGATCGAGAATCGAACCAGGGCGCCGTTGACCCTGAGTCTCTTTTTCTCGTCTGCATCAACGCCGGCGTGCGTCATCGTCGCCGGATGCTCGACAAGGGTCTCGGTGCTGCCGAGGCTGACGGCGAGGTGGACGAGGCTCAGCGCATCGATGAAGCGGAACGCCTCCTCTTCTCCCCCGTCGATCCAGAACGAGATCATCGCTCCGGGGCCCTTCGCCTGCTCCTGGTAGATGTCGTAGCCGGGGTCGCCGTCGGCGAGGAGGCCGAGGTAACTGACTTCGGCGACTTTCGGATGAGCGTCGAGGAATGACGCTATCCGCTCGGCCGATGCCGTCTCCTTGCGCATGCGCAGATCGAGGGTCTCCAGGCTGCGCATCATCAGCCACGAGTTCATCGGCGTCGCCATGCTGCCGAGGACAGTCCGCATGCCAGCGACCTTCCCCATCAATTCCCTGCTACCGAGCACAGCGCCGGCGATGAGGTCTGAGTGGCCGCCGATGTACTTGGTCGCCGAGTAGATGACGATGTCGGCGCCGTGTTCGAGCGGGTGCTGCCACAGCGGACCGAGGAATGTGTTGTCGACGGCGACCGGCACCCGGAACCCGGGGTCACCGTGGCGGTCGGCGATCCTTCGCGCCATCGAGATGCTGAAGAGATCGTTCGTGGGATTGGCGGGAGTCTCCATCAGAACGGCGGCGAGCCGACGACCTTCGAGCGCCGGTTCCAATACGGCGTCGACGTCGCCATCGGACATACCGGGCTCCCACTCGACGGTGCGGACACCGAACTCGGGCAGTACATCGTGAACGAAATGGTCGGTGCCGCCGTAGAGCGGAGCGGTATGGAGCAACACATCGCCCGGTCGCACGAACGCGAGCATCGCTGTCGTGATCGCCGCCATGCCTGAGGCGAACACGAGACCGCGCTCGGCGCCGTCCCACAGCGTCAATCGGTTCTCGAGAATCTCGAGATCCGGATTGTTCAGGCGGCTGTAGATGAGGCCGAGCTTCTCCCCCGGCTCCGCGTCTGCCGAGCCTTCGGCAAGGGCGAAGAACCGTTTGCCCTCGGCTGCGGATTTGAACACGAAGGTCGATGTCTGGAAGATCGGGCTCTTGATGGCGCCTTCGGACCATTCCGGTCGATATCCGTAGCTCATCATGAGACTCTCGGGCGAGAGCTTTCTCCCGGCGATGGTGTCGTCGTACTCGTCTCGCACCGGCACTCCTCCCGTCTGGTGTACGCCGATTCGGGCCCGTGGCCGTACGGCGTACACAGTCGTACCACTATTGTGGGGTATCGTGCCTACGACACGCAACATAACCGGAGAGGATTCGCCCAATGGCCGAACTACCGGCGCTTGACCGTACGGATCGCGCCATCATCGCCGTCCTCCAGGAGAATGCGCGGCTCTCGAACAAGGAGCTGGCGGCCCGTGTGGGCATTGCGCCTTCGACGTGCTCGGAGCGGATGCGGCGTCTGGAAACCGCGGGCACGTTCACGGGATTCCACGCGAGTGTCGATCCGGGCGTTCTCGCGATCGGGCTCCAGGCGATGATCGCCGTGCGGTTGCGCCGGCATGCGGCGGAAGAAGTCGACGCATTCCGCCGCCATGCGGCCTCGATGGAGGAGGTCATCAGCTTGTCGCACGTCACCGGCCCAAATGACTTCCTGGTGCACGTCGTCGTTCGCGACGCCGATCACCTGCGTCACCTCGCTGTGAGCGGCTTCACCACCATGCGCGAGGTCGACCACATCGAGACGGCCCTCGTCTTCGAGCACATCTCAAAAGGGACGCTGCCCGACCTGACACTCTGAGCGCTCAGCGGTCGAAGCCTCGCGCCGCGATGATCGACATCAGCCGCGGCCCGTTGAGCACCGGCACGTACGGGAGCAGATCGTCGACCCAACGCGACACATACTCGGCGAGTTGTTCGCGAACGATCGCCTGGGGCGCCTCGTCGTCCCAGGGCTTCGCGATGTAGTGGTCGAGATCTGCTTCATTGACGGCCCGACCGCGTCGTGCGCAGCGTCGATCGTCGCGCGCGCGTCCCCCAAGGGCACACGATCGGCGTGGCTCCCAGCGTTTCCGGGAAACACGGCGAGCAGCCGTTGGGACCTCGCGACCTCCGATTCCCGGAGCCATGCCGTTAGCTCCAGACCCTCCGGAGACGCTGCCTGAAGGTCGCTCCACGGCGGAGGCGGTGCACCCGGACTGGCACCCGGGAAGCGGATGAGCCGATCCTGCAACATCCAGATACCTCCAGCGGCGAGCACACCGACCGCAACAGCGGCGCCGAGCGCGATCCTGAACCTCATTCCCTCTCGCTACCGAATGCGCGAGACTTGCACCCATGGATGGAACCGACGTCACGTTGCTGGTGACTCTGGTCGCACTGCTCGTCGCAGCGGTCGTTCTCGGCGCGTCCGAAGCCGCCCTCCTGCGCGTGCAGCGAGTTCGCGTGGAGGTCGCTGCCGGAGACGGCGACCGCGGCGCAACTCGGCTGCTGCGCCTCGTCGACGATTTGCCGCGCGTCCTCAATACGGTGCTCCTCATCGTTCTTCTCGTGCAGATCGGGGCGGCAACTGTCACCGGAATGCTGTCGGGGCGGCACTTCGGCAATCTCGGCGTCTCGATCGCATCGATCGTGCTGACGATCGTCTTGTTCGTCTACGCAGAGGCGATTCCGAAGACCTACGCCGTGCGTCATCCGTATCAGGTGGCGAGAGCCACCGCCCCGATCGTTGGCGCACTCGCCTGGCTGCTCCGGCCGATCGTGTCGGTTCTCGTGTGGTTTGCCGATCTGCAAGCACCGGGGACCGGCATCGCCGCATCCACCACCATCACCGAAGACGAGTTGCGCCGGCTGGCTTCGCACGCCGCGGTTGAAGGCTCCATCGAACAGACGGATCGCGAGTTGATGGAGCGTGCGTTCGAACTGGGAGACCGCCGGGTCAATGAGATCGTCACGCCCCGGACTGAGATCGTCGCTGTTGAGGCCGACGCGACGATCCGCGACGCTCTCGATGTCGCTATTCGGAGCGGCCATCGCCGCCTACCGATCTTCAATGGTGACCTCGACAGCGTCACCGGTGTGGTGCGGTTGCAGGATTTGGCCGCTGGCATGGCGGACCGCCCGGACGACCCAGTAACCGCCGTTGCGACCGATCACCTCGTCGTCCCCGAGACCAAAAGGGTCGTCGAGCTGCTCGGCGAGATGCAATCCACCGGCGTGTACCTCGCCCTTGCCGTCGACGAGCACGGCGGGACGGAAGGCATCGTCACCATCGAGGATGTCGTGGCTGAACTGGTCGGTCGAGTATCCGACGAAGGCGAGCGCCTCCGCCCATCGATCCGGCGCGCCGGCCCCGGTCGGTGGCAGGTCGACGCCGGCGCGGACCTCGATGATCTCGAACAGGCGACAGCCGTGTCCCTCCCAAGCGGCGAATGGCACACTGTCGGCGGTCTCGTGATCGGCGTTGCCGGGCGCATTCCGACCGTCGGCGAGTCATTCGACTTCGACGGGCTGCGCCTCACCGTCGTTGCCGCGCAACCGCATCGCGTCTCCACGCTGACAGCGGCCCTGAGCGATCACACCCCGTCGAGCTGACCAGCCAACTCGGCCGAGGACTGCGCCGGCAACTCGCACACGAAACCGCGACAGACGTAGGCCTTCCCGGCATCGCCCGCATCCCGATTCTCTAGGAGCGGCACAGCGCTCGCCCTCCCGTCGCCTTGCGCGACCACCATGTCGGGTCGAAACCGAGCCCAGACGGCATCGACGAAAGGCCGACGATCGTCGGGCGTGCCCACCACCGCGACCTCGCGCATGGGCGCTGCGAGCCACACGCCCAGCAGGCTGCCATGGGCCCACGGATGACTGGTGAGGCTTGAGCCAACCGACTGGATAGTTCGTTCACATCGCTGGTACAGGTCCGACTCCCCGGTGTAGGCGGCCAGCTGTGCAAGCGCTTCGGCCGCCAGGGCATTGTCGGACGGGGTGGGGTTGTCGTGGGTGTTCTTCGGCCGGGCGATCAACGCTTCACCGTCCGAAGCTGTGGCGAAGAACCCACCAGCCGGGTCTTCGAATCGAGCGATCATCTCGCGCACCAACGCCTCAGCGTGCCGATACCACCGTTCGTCCCCGGTCGCCTGGTACAACGCGAAGAGGCCAAGCGCCGACGCGGCGAAGTCGTCGCAAAAAGCGTCGGGTCCGAAGCGGCCCTCTCTCCACGACCGAAGGAGCCGGCCGTCGGGCATCGCGGTCTCGGTGAGGAACCTCGCAATCCCGCCGGCAATGCCCAGGTACCGATCATCCCCAAAGACGGCGCCTGCCTCCGCAAAGGCGCGGAGCGCCAGACCATTCCAAGCGATCACGACTTTGTCGTCGAGGCTGGGTCGCACGCGGGTGTTCCGGCGCTCTCGCAGGCGATCGTCGATGACGTTCTTGATGCGACGCAGCTCGCCTTCATCAATGGCGACACGCCGTGCGACCTCGGACAGTGGTTCCGGGAGGTGCAGGATGTTCGCGCCCTCGAAGTTGCCCTTGAGAGAGGCTCCGTAGATGTCGGCAGCAACCCCCCTGTCGTCGCCAAGGACGTCGGCGAGTTCGTCCCACGTCCACACAGCGAAGGCACCCTCGACACCCTCTGCATCTGCGTCCTCCGCGGCATGAATCCCGCCGTCGGCATCGAGCATGTCGCGTGCGAGGTAGTCGAGCGTCGAACGAGCCGCCCCTGCCATCCACCCACTCCCGGTGACCTGCCACGCCCGAACGTAGAGGCGAGCAAGCAGGGCGTTGTCATAGAGCATCTTCTCAAAGTGCGGAACGAGCCATCGCGCGTCGACCGAGTAGCGGGCGAAGCCACCGTCGAGATGGTCGTGGATGCCGCCTCGAGCAAGATGGTCGAGCGTGCTCGACACCATCGAGAGCGCCAGCGGAGTCCGTTCGCTTTCGGGCCGGAGGACCGCGAAGCGCAAGAGGTATTCGAGCGTCGACGGTTGCGGGAACTTCGGCGCTCCGCCGAATCCCCCGAAAGCCGGATCAAACGATGCGGCAATCGCATCGACGGCCATTTCGAACGATTCATCCGTCGGCAGGATTGACGACGCGTTCGCTGGCTGACTGATCAGCCGCACGATCTGTTCGGATCGGCCCTTCAGATCGTCGCGCTGCTGCTGCCATGCCTCGGTGAGCGCAGCGAGGACGTCCATGAACGACGACATCCCTTGGCGGCTCACCTTCGGAAAATAGGTGCCTGCGTAGAAAGGCTTGGCCTCCGGCGTGAGAAAGACGGTCATAGGCCACCCGCCGTGGCCGGTCGTGGCCGTCACCGCGTCCATGTAGATGCGATCGACGTCGGGCCGTTCTTCGCGGTCCACCTTGATACTGACGAAGTGCTCGTTCAAGTAGGCGGCGGTCTCTTCATCTTCGAACGACTCGTGAGCCATCACATGGCACCAATGACATGCCGAATAGCCGACGGAGAGGAGCACCGGGACGTCCCTCCTTTCGGCCTCGGCGAACGCATCGCTCCCCCACTCCCACCAATCCACCGGGTTGTCCTGATGCTGGAGGAGGTAGGGCGAAGCGGCGTCTGCGAGTCGGTTGGGCATGTCCCGACGCTACCCAATAGGCGCGGCGTAGCGGGACGGTTGTGGTGTCGGCGGCCACCGAGACCGCCGACACCACATCGACGGTGACATCCGGCAGATGAGGAATCGTCGGTACGCTCCGCCCCCTCATGAGTCAGCTGCTCGCCCTCACGTCCGCTGTGTTCTACGGTCTTGGAGATTTCGTCGGCGGGTTCGCCACACGGCGACTGGCGGTGTGGCGGGTCGCCGCATGGTCGATGCTGATGGGTTCCGCTCTACTGGTTGTCGGAGTCGCCGTGGTGCCGGCAGACAACGTTGAAGCGGTGGACTTGCTCTGGGGCGCGGCGGCTGGTGTCGCGGGTCTGATTGGGCTCGGGCTCCTCTACTCGACCCTCGCCGCCGGCTCGATGACCATCGTCGCCCCTATCTCCGGTGCAACGGCCGCCGTGTTGCCCGTGCTCTACGACATTGGGAGCGGGTCGACGCTGACGGCGCGCCAGTGGTTCGGCATCGGCCTGGCGCTTGCGGCCGTGGTCCTCATCGGCACCGACACGAATCACGAAGGCGTCAGCGCTCGCATTGTGGCTCGGGCAGTTCTGGCCGGCGCCGCGTTCGGCATCTTCTTCATCGCTCTTAGCCAGACGTCCCCCGATTCCGGTCTCTGGCCGCTGGTCGGGGCGCGTGTGGCCGCGGTCCCCCTTGCGTTTGCGGCGGCCTTCGCGACCCGATCGATTACCCCACCGCAGGGTCGCGACGTCGGCATGCTGGCCCTCATCGGTTGCCTCGACATGTCGGCCAACATCGCCATCGCCCTCGCTCTCCAGATTGGGCCGATCGGGATCAATTCGGTGCTCTCGTCCCTCTACCCCGTGGTCACGGCGATTGCTGCCATCGTTCTGCTGCGGGAGCGACCGACCTCTCGCCAGACCCTGGCGGTGGCAATCGCCATGGGTGCGATCGTCGCTCTCGCTATCTGACGCTACGGAACCGCTATCCGCTATTGAGTCCAGCGGCCCTGACCGCCCCTACCTCGGGGCGCATCGCCGCCGCTCCACTCGTTCTGGGCCCCGCTGCGAGGTCCGCGGATTCCGTCTCCGGAGCCGCTCCGAACATCGAGGGATTGTCCACGGCTGTCTCCGTCACCAAGCGATTGTCCGCCTCCACGTTCAACTTCGGAAGCGAGGACTTCCTCGTAGGCAGCCGCATCCATCTCGTACGGTTGCCGTTCGACTCCGGCCGCCGCGAGCTGGGACACAAACGCTCGCAGATGGTTTCGAGAGCCGCGCAGCAAGTTCTCGTATACCGTTGCCACGTCGTCGGCTTCGGTCGCTGCGAGATACGTCTCGAGATCGTTGATGTCGACCTCCTCGATGATCGCTCCCACCTCGAGTGCATCTTCGAGAGAGCGTGACCCGAAGTCCACCAGGTCGTCGTGGAGTTCCTGAAGATCAGCGTTGTCGAACGAACCAATCGCTGCTGTCGGAACGTCGCCGGCCAATCCGCGTTCACGCGCCAGATCGAGCATGGCATCCAAATGGCGCTGTTCGGCCGCCGCAATGTTCGAGAAGATGCGGAGTCCCCAGAGATCTCCGAGCGCCAGGTACACGTCGCGAGCCAGCTTCTCCTCTTCGAGCATGAAGATGATTCCCTCGGCGTCTGCGGCTGCCTCAGCGACCAACGTGGCTTCAGGTGGGCTTGCGACCGTATCGTCCGCTGTCGGTGCGCCCACGGCAGCGGTCACGTTGCCGCCGACTACCGCCGCGGTCACCGCGGCTGCAACAACCAGACCAGCAATTCCAAAGACTCTCATACCCATGTGTGTGCCTCCTGGGTTCATCGTGTGACCACAGTGAAGCGCACCAACGTGAACGGCGACTGTGGCCCGAGTGAGAGTCGCATGAGGATGGGCGGGAACCGCACAGTGGCCTACGATCGTCTTATCGAAGAGACTCACTGGGAGGTAACCGTGAGACGGATAGCTGTTCTCGCCGTCGTGGCGGCTTCAATCCTCGTTGCTGCGTGCACACCGAGTGTGACCGTGGAGAACACCGGGTCCGACGGCACGAGCGCAAGCGGTATTGCCGTGTCCGGGAACGGCGAAGTCCTTGGAACACCCGACACGCTCCAAATGCGATTCGGGGTCTCCGTCCTGCGGCCGACCGTCGACCAGGCCGTGGGCGACGCCGCAGCGCTCGCCGACGAGTTGATCGCTTCGCTCGAAGCCGAAGGTGTCGCTTCCGACGACATCCAGACCGCGAACTACTCGATCTCGCCCGAGTACGACTACTCGAGTGAGCAGCGCAAGCTCGTCGGCTACCGCGTCGACAACACGGTGATCGCCAAGATCCGCGACCTCGACGCGGCCGGATCGGTGATCGATGCGACGGTTTCATCGGTCGGCAACGAGATTCAGGTTTCGGGCGTGTCGTTCTCGATAGAGGACGACACCGAGCTCATCGCCGCAGCTCGCGCCGCTGCGTGGGAAGACGCGCAGGCCAAGGCCCAGCAGCTCGCCGAGCTCGCCGGCCTCACGCTCGGCGCGGCGGTGACAATCAGTGAATCGTTCTCGAACGTCCCCCCGGTTCCCGTCTACCGGGATTTTGCATTCGAGGAGGCCGCAGGCACGTTCGCCGAGACCCCGATCGAGGCGGGCCAACAGCAGGTTGCGGTGACGCTCCAGGTGAGGTTCGCAACCAACTAGCGGCGCAGATCGTCGTGGGCATGGCGGCTCCGCCCGGTACGCTGCCGGCAGAGCACCTGGCAGGTATCGCAATGGACCCACACTTCAACGTCTGGTTCGAGGTCGACGGCGCTGTCGCAGCGTCACGATGGCGCATGGAGCTCCTGGCAGCCGTCGACGAGCACGGATCGATCACAGCCGGAGCCGAGGCCATGGACGTTCCCTACCGCGTGGCGTGGCAGAAGATCCATGAAATGCAGGAGCGCCTCGGCGAACAGTTGATTGATACCAAGACCGGTGGCCAGAGCGGTGGCGGAGCCAAACTCACCGATGCCGGCAGGCACCATGTTGAGCGCATGCGCGCCTTCTGTGAACGGGTGGACGCCGCATTGCTCTCGGCATACGAAGAGGTGTTCGAGCCGCCACACGAACGCTAGTTGCGAGTCATTTCCGGCAGCACGCATGGCGTTATGATGCCCCATCACAACGCTGAAAGGATCTCCGTGCGCTCTCGAATTCTGCTCCTCGCCATCGTCGCACTTGTCGCCGCTTCATGCTCGGGAGACGACGCGTCCGAGCCGCAGGTGTTGCGCCTCGCAACGACCACCAGCACCGACGATTCCGGACTCCTCGCAGCGATCCTTCCGGCGTTCGAGGATGAGTACAACGCCCGCGTCGACGTGGTGGCCGTCGGCACCGGCCAGGCCATCGAACTCGGCGAGGCTGGCGACGCGGGCGTGATCCTCGTCCATTCCCGTTCGAGAGAAGACGCATTCGTCGCAGACGGCCACGGCACCGAACGATCCGATGTGATGTACAACGATTTTGTCGTGGTTGGTCCCGTCGATGACGCGGCAGCGATCGCCGGCACGCCGCTCGCTGCCGACGGATTCGCAGCGATTGCAGGAGCCGAAGCGACCTTTGCGTCACGCGGCGACGACAGCGGAACCCATTCCAAGGAGATGGTGCTGTGGGCCGAAACGGAGATCGCTCCCGACGCCAACTCGGGCTGGTACAAGTCGCTCGGCCAGGGCATGGGAGCGACGCTCAACTACGCGAACGAGACCGCCGCCTACACCCTGACCGACCGCGGCACGTTTCTGTCGCAGACCGAAAACCTTCCCTTACTTGTGGTGATGGTCGGCGGCGCTTCGATCGACGACAACGTCGATCCGGCGCTCCTCAACCCCTACGGTGTGATCCCGGTGAACCCCGATAAGGGCGGCGTCAACGTCGACATCGCGAACGAGTTCGTGGTGTGGATCACCTCGGTCGAGACGCAGGAGAGGATCGGCGTGTTCGGCGTCGATACGTTCGGCCAGCCGCTGTTCTACCCGGACTCGGAGGCGTGGAGATCTCGATAGACACGCATCGCGCGAGCGGCTTGTTGCCGGTTCCGGGCTAGCCGGTGGATACGCTCGGACGCGCGTTTGGTGATGCCGTTCAGTTGCTCTGGGATTTTGAACCGGCGCTGTTGGAGATCGTCGGTCTCACGCTTCAGGTCACCCTCGTTGCGCTCGTCATCGCCCTTCTGCTCGGCATCCCGATCGGCGCTTCGATTGGCCTTGCCCGCCACCTGCCCGGACGGTTCCTCCTTGTTCCTCTGATCTACACGGGTATGGGGCTTCCGCCGGTGGTCGTCGGACTCTTCACCTACCTGCTGCTATCGAACCAGGGCCCCATGGGGAGCCTGGGGTGGCTGTTCACGCCGAGTGGAATGATCATGGCGCAGACGATCATCGCGTTTCCGCTCGTCGTCGGCCTCACAATGGCAGCGGTCCAGGGCGTCGATCCAGACCTGCCGGTTCAGATGCGGGCACTCGGAGCGACCCGACGCCAAGTCGCTCTAACAACACTCGTGGAATCGCGCATTGGCGTCACAGCGGCTGTGGTGGCGGCCTACGGGAGCATCATCTCGGAGGTCGGTGCGGTGATGCTCGTCGGTGGGAACGTCGAAGGAGAGACACGAGTCTTGACCACCGCCATCGTGCTCGAAACGCGCAAGGGCAACTTCGCGCTCGCGCTCGCCCTTGGCATGATTCTGCTCAGCCTGGCGTTCATTACGAACTTCATCTTCTACCGGCTCCAAGTACGCCAGGGCGGACCATGACAAACGCCTACCGCCTCTCGGAGGTCAAGCAGATTTACGGCGATCGATGCGTCGTCGATGTCGCCGATTTGGAGATTCGCGACGGGGAGATCCTTGGAGTCGTCGGCCCCAGCGGTGCGGGCAA
>CAZONX010000060.1:0-12280 GCA_964581295.1 uncultured Acidimicrobiaceae bacterium | reverse complement strand
CATTCTCAGAGTGGAACGGAACCGCAGACGGTGAACGCCGCGTCCTCCACGACCTCCTTCAGTTCTTCGACGATGTCGCCGAGCGCGGTGACGCCGTCGTCTACCACTGGACCGGATACGAGCGCACGATCCTCAACGAAGCATCGCTCCGCCACGGCCTCGCGCTGCGCTCGGCACCATCGGTCGATGCCTGGTTCGACGAGTATGCCTGCGACCTCTGGTCGTGGATCAAGTACCGATTCGTCTCACCCAACGGCTACTCGCTGAAGGTCATCGCACCGCTCTGTGGCTTCCACTGGCGCGACGACGATCCCGGAGGCGCGCAATCCGAGCTCTGGTACGTCGATGCAGTTGCGGGCGACGACGAGCAGCGACTCCGGCTTCTCGAGTACAACGAAGACGACGTGGCCGCGCAGGCCGCGATTCGCCGCTGGGTGCGCTTTCAGCCGTAGGTTGCACCCGGAATTGGGGCCTCGCCGGAGAATACGAACCGGCGAAGCGGTGTTGGCATGGCATGGACGTCGTCGAAGAACAACACCTTGCATGGCTCGCCCGATCGTTTGGTCGCACCGACTATCTGCCCCTCTCGTCGACCGATCTCGCTGCGCTGTCGGGTGCCGGAGCCTACGTGGAGCAATACCCAGGAACACACCTCTTCAAGGAGGGCGAAGACTCCACCGCGGCCTACGTCGTGCGCAGTGGGGACGTCGAGTTGTTTCGCAATCGGACGAAGGGCCGGCTCGTCCTCGGTCGGGTCGGCCCGGGAGCTGTGATCGGGGATATCGCGTTGCTGCGCGGCCAGCCGTACATCTCAAGCGCTCGCGCGGTAACTCCCGTCGAGGCCTTCCGACTCGACCGGACAAAGTTGCTCCCCATTCTCTTCCAACATCCGAGGATCGCGATGCGGTGGCTCGTCGCGGGCCTTGATCAGCTCGAGGCGACGCAACGCCGAGTTCTGCGGTTAATGCGCGGAACGGTGAAGGAGCAGGTGGCGGAGATGATCCTTGACGAATCGGACCGTCACGGCGATCTCCATCTGTCGCAGGCGAGCCTCGGAGAGCTTCTCGGGGCGAGTCGGCAGTCGGTCAACCAAGCCCTTTCCGAACTGCGCGAGGTCGGGGCAGTCGAGACCGGCTATCGCGTCACATCAGTGGCCGACCGTGCAACGCTGATGGTCGCCGCCGGTCGTTGATCAGCGAGTCCTCCACCAGGCGAATCCGAAGCCGACCACACCGCCGAACAGCGCGAAGACGACGGCTTCGACCACGGGGGTTCCGAAAGCCTCAAACGCCGGACCTTGCATAGCGCCGACTGCCGATACGGCGATCGTCGCCACGGCCGCGATTGCCAGCGCACCCAGCGCAACTCGAGCCACATCAGGGCGATCAGCGAACGTTCGATCGTCGAGCACCAGGAGGATCGGCGGTGCCGCCGCAATGAGGAACGGGGCAAGGTGGAAGGTCGTCTCTGGCCGCGCCAGCGCGACGATCAGCCAGAGACCGGCAAGGACGACCCCCCACTGGAGGGCACGTCGAACATCGGAACTGGCCTGGATGGATGTAGTCATTTCAAGAGAACCCAGCACCGCAACCGGGCATGCTTGAATCGTCACCGATCCGACTATTCCGTCGAGAGAGTTCGCTTCTGGCCGACCGGCCGATGTTCAGAGCGCGATCGCTGCGCCGAGATGGTTCGCGATGCACTCGATCGAATCGTCGAATCGCTCGACCCATACTTTGCCGTGCGCCGGGGTGCGGGTCGGCTCGAGCAGGTGCACGAGGTGGTGACCGAGTTCGTGGCCGAGGGTACGGACCGTGGTTGTGGCGCTGAGGCGAATCTGTCCGGTCTCGGGGTAGGGCCGGCGGTAGTGGCTCTCCCATGCAACGACGCGATCCTCGCCGTATGTCCGGACAGCCAGCGCCCGTGGCGCCCAGCATTGGCCGGTGTCGTGTCGGCGGCGCGCGTTGAAGGCAAGCTCGGGCTCGGGGATGTCGTAGTCCGAGCAGACCCGCCTGACGAGATCGCGGGCCTCGTCGGACTCGACGGCGTAGCGATCGCCGACACCAATGATGAGCTCGTAGTTGCGGCTGAACGTACGAACCCGGTGTTCATGGCGGGGGATCCGGTTGGTTGATTCAATGCCTTGGACGTGCATGGTGTCGTCGCCTTTGCATTCTGCATTCATTCTGTGGGCTCAGGACGTCATATAGGACGTTGCGAACCCTGGGTACGCGTTAGTCGTCGAGGAGGGTTGGGTCGGGGGCTGGGGACGGCAAGACCTCCTTGTCGGTCTCTCCGAGATCGAGCTCGTGAATCCGCGTACCGCGGTTCTGCACCTTGGTCGCCGACGTCTCGATTTGGTCAATGTCCCGGTTGGCCTGGTCGAAGTGTCGGCGCAGGTTCGTAACACGGTCCGAGAGCCGGCCGACGTCCGTGAGCATGGTGCCGACTTCGGCCTGGATGACGCTTGCCTGCTTTCGCATCTCGACATCGCGCAGTACCGCTCGCACCGTGGTCAATGTCGCCATCATCGTGGTCGGCGAGACGATGTAGACCCGGGCCTTGTAGCTCGCGTCGATGATCGCAGGGTGGTGGGCATGAAGCTCGGCGTAGACCGCCTCGGACGGCAGGAACATGAGCGCTGAGTCCGCGGTCTCGCCGGGGATGATGTAGCGCTCGGAGATATCGCGCACGTGCTTCTTCACGTCCTCGCCGAGCTGCTTTGCATAGGCGGCGCGAGCGGCGTCATCTTCGGCGTTCAGCATGTTGCGGTAGGCAGTGAGCGGGAACTTGGCGTCGACAACGACCGAACCCGGAGGATTCGGCAGCTTCATGAGGCAGTCGGCCCGCTTTCCATTGGACAGCACGCTCTGGAACGCGTAGGCGGATGCCGGGAGCGCGTCTTCGACGATCGCTTCGAGCTGCACCTCCCCGAAGGCGCCCCGCGCCTGTTTGTCGTCGAGGATGTGCTGGAGGCCGACGACTTCGGTGGACAGCTTGGTGATGTTCTTCTGTGCCTGGTCGATCACCGAGAGGCGCTCCGTCAGCTTCGTGACAGACTCGGCAGTCTCTTTCGACGACTTCGTAAGGCTCTGGCCCATCCGGTCTTGGACCTGCTCGAGTCGATCGTTCATCGATTTCGTGAGGCGCTCCGACGACTCCTGGACTGCCTTCGCCGTGGCCGCAGCGGTGGCGCTCTGCTGGTCGTTGATCATTTTCAGTTGACCCGACAGGTTCTCCTGCGAGCGATCCTGAGCGGACACCAACTGGGCGATGCGCTGGTCGATCTCCTTGTTCGTGGCGTCGTCGCGGCGCAGCACGACCCAGACGATCGCGACGGCGACCACGACCAGAGCCACGGCCAGAACGATCAGTGCGACTTCCACGGCAACGGCCTCTCTTCCTTTGGTCGACGTCGAGACCTCAGCGTAGGGAGTCCCCGTGACAGAAACGGCCAATCGGGAGCCGCGAGCGGCGGAATCCTGGGGCGGGTTCGCTCAGTACCAGATCACCTCGCCGAAGCCGGGGAGTGGAATCTCCTCCGGTAGGGTCCTGGCTTTCCCGGACGCGTAACGTGCCGCCGTCCAGGCAGCGGCGGCGGCGTCGAGAACGTCGTCGGTGGGAACGGTCCCAACCGGATCGGGGAGACGGTCGGGAATCGAGAGGCCAACTCCCGACAAGAGGCGGCGACGCTCGCTGTGACCGTTCCAGCTCTTCTTCGAGAACGCCAGAGGACGCCCAGCAAGGGAACGGAAGGTGACCTCCGGGTGGATCTCGATCAGCCGTGGATCGGCACGCGCCACATCGTCGGTCTCGAGGATGCGACGCCGCAGGGCGTAGCTCTGCGAGGTGAGGCCAATGCCGTAGCGCTTGCGGGAGAGCCGAAGCGCATCCTGATACGTCTCGGCTTCGAGCACATCGCGCGGCGGTGTGGGGAACACGCTCGAAGAACGGGCGCCGATGAAGTGCCGCGCCGCAGAATCTGCCGGACGCGGCGGCGCAATCGGCAGCCCGATCGGGATATCGACCGCGATCACTTCAGCGTCCGCCTCGGCAGAGGCGAGATCGGCCATGGTGCCGTAGGCGTCGATCGACGCGATCCAACCGTCGACCGTCACGACCGCTACCCAACCGTTCTTCCAGACATCTGCTCCGACGACTCGTGCCATGACCTCCTCCGACCGGCAGCGTACCTCGCTCCAATACGCCGACGCCAGACGAGCCAGTCCACCCGCACGACTGACCGGGCTAAGTGTTTCGAGCGACGCTCGCCACCTTGGCGTCGAGCCATCGCTGCGTGAAGCCCGGTGCCATGCGCACCAGGCGGTCGAGGAACCTCGTCGTCGGATCGGTGAAGATGTTGGCTCTCCGGCGATCGACGCCCCTCAGGATCGCCGCGGCTACGTCGTCGGCCGACCTCGGATGCACCGAACCGGCGATGGCCTTGGTCTCTTCCGGGAGGAACGGCTGCTCACCGGCAAACTGCGGCGTATCGACATCAGTTGGGAACGCACAACCAACGTAAACGCCGTGTGGCCGCAGCTCCGTGCGCAACACGTCGCACAGGCCGCGCACCGCATGCTTCGTGGATCCATATGCCGCATAGCCATAGACGCCGAGGAGAGCCGCAGCCGACGAGATGGCGACGATGCGGCCGCTTCTGCGTTCGATCATCGACGGCGCAACGGCGCGAATCGCGTAGAGCGTCCCGAAGTAATTCACGCGCATGTGGCGCTCGAACTCCCCGTCCGGCATCTCGAGAAAACGACCCGGACGAGAGATCCCAGCTGATGTCACCAGCAGGTCGCACGGTCCGAAGCGATCGACAGCCAGGGCGATCGCCGAGCGCACCTGATCCTCGTCGCCCACGTCGGCGCCGCAGATCTGCACAGATCCGGTCGCACCAGGTCGATCGATCTCGACGCTGCGCAGGTCGTCATCGTCGAGCGCCACCACTGACACGTTCGCTCCCCGGCCGACGAGCAACGCCACGAGCGCCGCTCCGATGCCGGATGAACCCCCGGTGACGACTGCGTGGACGCCCCGGTACTGCATCAGATGAAGCGAACGATCAGGATGATCGACAGCGTGAGCGTACCGATCACGACCCCCGCGTTGAGGAGACCCTCGTGCTCCCGTTTGAAGAGTCCGGTGCGAGCGAAGTACCCCAGGTCCAGAATTCCGAGAAACGCGAGCATGCCTGCGGCGATCAGACCGAGTGAATCGCCAACCGGCCGTCCGCCGGAAACGAGCACGGCCGACGAGACAACAGGTTCCTCGGTCACCTGGAGGATCGCTGCGACCACGAGCACGACGGCGAGCACCGTGTCGGAGAACACAAATGGCGCCTCGTGATCAACGTACCCGTCCGGGAGCCACGGCTCGTCGTGCGGCGCCCGAAACCAAGTGATCCAGTAGGCGGCAATTCCGAGCGCCGTGACCATTTCGAGCGCCGCGATCACCCACGTCGCTGTGCTGTCGGTCATGGCGCCGGATCCTCAACTCTGGCCAACCGTTCCGGAATGACATCACGCCCATACACGTCGCCGATCGTCTCGGCCCGCTTGATCAACTCGGCAGCTTCTCCGTTGACGAGCACTGATGCTGGGCGCGGAAGCGAGTTGAAGTTCGACGCAGAGCTCTCCTGGTAGGCACCCGTCTCGAGGAAGGCCAGCACGTCACCGGCATGTACGTCCGGAACACGCGCTCCGAGCACGATCTGATCGGCGTAGCAGGAGTGGCCGACGATGTCGGCCGTCTGCGTGGCCGGGGCATCGGGCTGGTCGACGAAAACGAACGGATGCCGGTTGTGCTCGAAGACCCCGCCGGCGAGGAAGAAGTAGGTCGTGTCCGTGAGCACCCACGTGTACGGAATCGGCTGCGTCTGACGCTTCACCGTCTTGATCGTGGTCAGGTGGATGCCCGTGTCCCCATACATCGCCCGGCCCGGTTCGAGCTGCAGTCGGACGCCGTCGATCGAGACGCCGTTCGCCTTCAGCTCCCGTCGGAGCGTCGATATGATCGCACGGCCGTACTCCTCGATCGTGGGCGGAGCCTTCGGATCGCTCTGGCTCGTCAATAGCGCCAGGATCTTCGCCAACAACGCGTGGTACGCCTTGTCTCCGAGTCCGCGCAGACCGACGAGGAACGGGTAGCCGAGGGCGGTGAGCAGGAATTCTGAGCGAGGGAACTCCTTGTTGTGCGGATCCCGCGGGCTCGCCATGCCGCCGCCGATGTCGATCTCGGAAGGCTGCCATCCGCCCCACGCCGCAGAAAGCTCGCCGATGAGCCGGGCGAAACGAACCATCATGCCTTGCCAATACCACAGGCTCGGGTGGTGGCGCCCGGCGTGGAAGTGGAGCCCGACGAGCTCGACGTTCGGCATCGCGAAGACTCGGTGACCCATCGCTTCGAGGTACTCGGGCGGTATCCCCGACTTGTACACCTGGACCCCCAGATCGATCGGCACGGTCATCTGCGAGAAATCGGTGGGACGCCACAGGTTCGGCATCGTGGGCTTGACACGGAAGCGGACCTTGGCGAGCTTGCCGAGCTCTGCGGCTACCTCCTGGATCAGGTCGACTTCATGGACGTCTTCGACGGTGATCCGCACGCCAGCATCGACACAGTTGCGGAGGTGTTCCCGGGGCTTCCCTCCCCCGTTCACCGAGACCAGCTCCGGATCGATGCCGGTTCGCAGAACACCTTCGAGCTCCTCCGGGGAGTAGATGTCGGCTCCGGCGCCCTCGTTTGAGAGCAGCTGGCGTGTGGCCAGGAGCGTGTTCGCCTTCATCGCCGGCAGGACGTCCACCGGTCCGGGCCAACCGCTCTCGAACGCTTCGCGGAACCGTCGCAGGTTCTCGCGAATCTGCGCCTCCGAGAACACGAAGAGCGGTGTGCCGAAACGTTCCGCGAGCTCCAGCGTGCTGGCGCCTTCGATATGGAGCACATCGTTACGTACCGAGAGACAGTCGAAATCGCGCATTGCCGCCGACCAGTGCGGGCTGGTCGCTGCCGATCGAGTCATGGTGACCTCCTCGGCGCGATCGTACCGGCTCACATCGGAGCCTGCCGGGCCGTCAGCTCGGGGGCTCGCCGTGGATTTCGGTGTAGAGGTCGATCGCCTCTTCGAGGTAGTTGACTCCGCACACCAGCGCCACTGACGCATAGGCCGAGCACTCGCCGGTCTTCACATAGGCGTATGCCCGTTGTGCCATGTCATCCATCAGATCCTGGTGAGGGCGCTCGTCCGGCTCGACCGGCAGCACGGCCATCGTGGCGGCGTACACCTCAGGGTTCCAGGCGTTGAACTCGGTCGCCACCGTGGCGGCCTCGATCACGAGTTCGTCGCGGACGGCGCTCACCACATCGACGATGGACGGCACCCCGCAACTGAGTCCAAGATCGATCCGACGGGCACCCTTCGGCACGCGAAGACCAGCGTCGGTGAGCACGATGACATCGCCGTGTCCGGCCGAAGCAATCACGTCGAGAAGCTCGGGATGTAGAATGCCGTGTTTCTTCATGAGCCAGTACCTCACGTTCGGGGAAATGCACAAATGTTCTGTATTGGACATTTGTCCATGTTGAGATAATACTTCCCACAAATGGCTGAAGACAACACCCGTCAGGAAATGGCAATCCGCGTCGCGTGGCTCTATCACGATCGCGGACTCACGCAACAGGAGGTTGCCGATCGCCTCGGCCTCTCCCGGTCGACGATCAGCCGAATCCTCACCGACGCCGAGCGTGACGGCATCATTCGCGTCATCATCACGCAACCACTCCCCGAGACCGCTCGGCTCGCCGAGGCGCTGATCGAGCGCTACGGGCTTGCCGGCGCGATCGTGGGGCCGGCCCTCGACGACGAGCCGCCCGCGGTCGCAGCAGCCGCCGCCATGGCGCGCCGACTCGAGGGGATCGCCGCATCGGGGTCGGTGACGATCGCGGCCGGATGGGGCCGAACGATCGCTCTCTCCGCCCGAGAGACACGGCCGCTGCCCACGTCGCAAGTGGTGCTCGTTGATGCCTTCGGGCACACGACCACCGATGACACCACCGCAGCCGTCGAGGTCACCAACACGCTTTCCCGGAAGTTCGACGCGAAGGTTATGCACGTCCCTTCCCCCGGCTTCGCCCCTTCAGAGGAGATAGCGGGGAGCTTCCTCTCCTCGCCTCCGGTTGTTCGCACGCTGAAGCGGGCCAAGGCAGCCGACGTGATCCTCGTGTCGGTTGGCGTGGTCGGTCCCGAGTCGCTGCTCCTGGAGGAAGGGTTCATCACCAAGGAGTCGATGGACGAGGCCATCGCAGATGGTGCCGTGGGCGAGGTGTTCGGCTGGTACTACGACGCGGACGGCAATCGCGTTGAGTCGTCGGGCATCCATCCGATCGCCCTGACCCTCGAGGAACTCCGCAGCGCCCCACGCGTCATCGGCGTCGCTGCCGGGGCCGAAAAGACTCCAGCCATCCGCGGCGCCATTGCCGCCGGCATCCTCGACGAACTCGCCATCGACGTAACCCTCGCAGAGGCGTTGCTGAAGTAGAACAAAGAAGAAAGAGCAAAGGACAAAGACCGGAGGAGTCGTCTTTGCTCTTTGCTCTTTGCTGCTACTCGACCGCGTTTCGGAAGGTCTCCGCGGTCTTCGCCAGGCTCTCGCCTCTGTGGAGATCACCACCGATGAGCAGGGCGACGTCGCTCCCGTAGAAATCGACGATCTCTGTGACCCGGTCCATCGTCATGCCGCCGCCCGGTGATGGGAAGATCGGCGCAATGCCGTCGATCGGCTCGCGACAGGCTTGCGCGATCTCGGTGCATGCCTCAGGCGAGAACGAAAAGCGCCCGCCGTAGTTTGGGAAGATGGAGAGATCGGCGCCGGCGTATCGCATCCACGTGCCGTAGAGGACCCGATGGCTGATGCCGCCGGTCTCCGACGAGACGAATCCGCCCAGCAGAGCCGGGTGGCCCATGATCGGCACACCGACATCGGTACGGCTCGCCAGATCGCGCATGTGATCGAATCCCGTGATTCCCGGGAGAATGAGCAGTCCCCCAGCTCCAGCGTCGAGCGCGATCCGCATCCGCTCTTCGAGCAAACGCTGTGGAGCGTTGACGCTCGGCATGTAGATCGCATTCAGGCCGGTCAGGTCGTTCGCCCGGCGCACCGCTGCGGCACACGCCGTCACGCGAGCCGCGTACTCGGCGAACGGCTGGTTGGCGAGGCTGTGGTCGTCCTTGATCATGTCCATGCCGCCGAGCGCGAGTTGATACGCCATTTCGGCGAAGCGCTCGGGCGACGAGCCCATCGGCTTGAGCGCCGTAGCGAGCAAGGGACGGTCAGGGGCTGAGAAGAGGCGGCGCAACCCGTCGATCCCGAAGCGTGGACCGCCGAGATGCTCGCCGAGCGTCGGCGGCACCTCCACATCAACAAGCTTGACGCCGGGCAACAGGCTGCTGTTGCCGAACAACACGTTGAGCAGCTGCGGCAGCTCATATCCGGTGGTCTCGACGGCGTAGCTGACGCCAATGCAAACCGTGTTCGGACCGACTGCCTCCTCCGATTCGATGCGCCCGATGATCTGGCCACGAATATCGTCATCCGGGACCAGGTCGGCGGGGAACTCGATGGTCTGTTCGACGCAGAGCGCCTCGGCACGGCCCCTCGCCTCCGACGGCGGTCCGCTGAACTCGTACGCGGCCTGAATGCGTTCTCCGGAGACCGTGAGCGTCGTCGGCTCGATCATCAGAGACCCTCTGCCTTCGCGAGGCTGTGCGTCGCTTCGACCCGCGCCGCGGCGAGGTCGTCCTCGGTGATCCCGGTCGTCTTCCCGGTGAGCTCTTCCACTCCGGCAACGAGTGCCGCCGCATCGAGCCCGTACTCCTTCATCAAGTATGGGCGAGAAGCGCCGTGTGCATAGGTGTCTCGGAGGCCGAGTCGCAGCAGCCGCTTGCCCGAGCCTGTATCAGCCATCTTCTCGGCGACCGCCGATCCCAGGCCGCCGACGATCGTGTGGTTCTCGAGCGTGATCACACCATGGCGCGAGGCCTCGATCGACTCCAGAATCACCGGATCGTTGAAGGGCTTGTGCGTGGAGACGTGGAGGTGCTTCATCCCGACGCCGGCTTCAGCGAGCGGCTGGTGGGCCCGCATCGCCTCTTCGGTCGTGATCCCCGAGGTGACGACGACGATGTCGTCTCCGTCGCTGAGCACCCGAACCTCATCGAGCTTCATCGGCTCGTTCTTGGGGAAGAGCCTGGGCACTTCTCCGCGCAGCATGCGGATGTAGACGGGTCCGTCAACCGCGTGGGCAACGTCGAGCACCGACTCGACTTCAGTGGCGTCGGCGGTCTCGAGAATCGTCATGTTCGGCGTCGCCCGCATGATCGAGACGTCTTCGATCGCCTGATGGGTAACGCCGCCGGGCGTGGTGATGCCGGGGAGGAACGCCACGAACTTCACGGGGAGGTTCGGATAGGCGATCGACATTGCCAACTGGTCGTATGGCCGGCGATAGATGAACACCGCGAACGTGTGGATGTATGGGACGTAGCCCTCTCTGGCCAACCCGGATGCGAACCCCATGACGTTCTGCTCGGCCATTGACATGCCGAAGAACCGGTCCGGGTAGGTGTCCCGCCACTTCCCGACCTCGCTCGAGTTGGTTAGGTCGGCCGTGAGGACCACGACTTCGGGCTTGTCGGCGGCCCAGGCGATGAAGTTCTCGACATGGGGGCGTTTTACGATCTCCATGTCAGTTCACCATCTCCTCGTAGACCGCTTGATACCGCTCTCGCTCCTCGTTCGACGTGAAGCGCAGATAGTGGAGCAGGGGCGCTCGCTCCTCGAAGATCGGGAGGCCCCGTGCGGGGTTCGTGAGCGCCATGACGAAGTGGGGCTTTCCGGTGTCTGCGGACATCGCGGCATCGAGAGCGTCGAGATCGTGGCCGTCCACTTCGACGGCACTGGCCCCGAAGGCCCGAATGCGATTCGTGAGGGGGTCGACGTAGGTGTCTGCATCGATGCACCCGTCACACTGCTGGCCGTTGACGTCGACAATGACCTTCAGGTTGTCGAGCTCGTACTTGGCGGCCTCGCCGATGGCCTCCCAAATCTGACCCTCCTGGAACTCGCCGTCCGACATCATCACCCACACATCTCCGCCGTCGCCCCGCAGCTTGCGTGCGAGGGCGATGCCCGTCGCCTGGCTGAGCGCCTGAGCGAGCGATCCGGTGGTCGTCTCGACGCCGGGCGAATGCTCGGCACCGATCATCTCAACCGTCGTGCCGTCGAGGTTGAACTGATCGAGCGCCTCTTCGGCCATGCGGCCGACCTCGATGAGCGCGGTGTACAACACGAGGGCGTAGTGCGCAGGCGAGAAGATGAAGCGGTCGTAGTCCGGACCCTTCGGGCCGTTGTATTCGCCACCATTGAAGAAGTTCGGATTGTCGGGCCCCGGGACTCCCGCGAACGGTCGCGGAGTCATCGGCGCCGTGCTTGGTCCGAGCCTCAGGGTCCTGGTGTACAGCATGGCGAAGATCTCGGCAGAAGACAGCGCCTGGCTCATGTAGCCGCCGTTGTTACGCAACACATGATCGAAGACTCGCATGCGAATCCGGTTCGCTGTGTCCTGGGTATCGGTGCGCCAGTCTGCGGCGACTTCAGTGTTTGTCATTGGTCCAATCTTCCTTCGAATGCCGCTCGGATGGATTCTTCATACGGAGCCCGCAGCACACCGACCTCGGTGATGATTGCGGTGATTAACTCGGCCGGCGTAACGTCGAACGCCGGGTTCCAGGTTGGGACATCGGCCGGTGCAGTGGCCTCGCCGCGCCAGGCCGTCAATTCGTCGCTCGCCCTCAACTCGATCTCGATGCCGTCACCGGACGCCAAGGCTGTATCGAACGTCGAAAGTGGAGCGGCGACATAGAACGGAACGCCGAAGTGGCGGGCATTCACCGCGTGCGAGAGCGTTCCGATCTTGTTGGCCGTGTCACCATTGGCGGCGATGCGGTCGGCACCAACGATGACCGCTTCGACCTTGCCTTGAGCCATCGCGGCGGCATCCGACCCGTCCGGCATCAGCGTGACGTCGATACCGGCATCGAGCAGCTCCCACGTGGTGAGCCGAGCGCCTTGCAGCAGCGGCCGGGTCTCAGACGACAGGACCTCGACGGGCTCCCCCGCTGCGGCTTTCGCATAGATCACGCCGAGCGCCGTCCCCCATCCGGCCGTTGCCAGTCGTCCCGTATTGCAATGGGTCATGATGGTCGTGAGACCAGCGA
>CAZONX010000059.1:10858-12303 GCA_964581295.1 uncultured Acidimicrobiaceae bacterium | reverse complement strand
GCAGACGCATTCAGGGAGCGGCGAT
Organism: uncultured Acidimicrobiaceae bacterium; assembly: GCA_964581295.1. GTDB lineage: Bacteria > Actinomycetota > Acidimicrobiia > Spongiisociales > UBA5794 > JAHEEL01. The sequence continues at coordinate 12,278 of CAZONX010000059.1, read as the reverse complement.
GGCTTCACGCATCGCGGCAAGCTTCGCCTCGCCGATGCCTCCGACGTCGAGCAGGTCCTCGACGACGGAGAACGGACCATGGAGATCGCGATAGGCGACGATGCGTTCGGCCAGAACAGGCCCGACACCGGGCAAGGCCTCCAGTTCGATGGATGTCGCCCGGTTCAGGTCGATGCCGCGACCACCGGCGCCAACGGGCGTCGGCGCGGCGCCGACGAGCGGCACCACGATCTGATCGCCATCGCGCACCTCGGCGGCGAGGTTCAGGCTTCCGAGATCTGCTCCGACCGCCGCTCCCCCGGCGCCAGCGACCGCGTCGGCAACGCGCGCTGTGGCTGCGACGGTGACAAGCCCCGGGCGATTGACGGCTCCGGACACGTGCGCCACGATCGTCTCGGGATCCGCCGCGTAGGAGACACCGACCGGAGCCTCCGCCTCAGCCGGCGAACCAGTGCGCGAGCCGAACCAGAGGCCCGCGCACAGTGCAAGCACCACCGCTACGACCACGGCTATCAATCCGATACGAAGATTCTCTGTTGGCACAACGCCTCCGCCCTACAACGCGCCGCAACGCCACGTGTATCAGAACGGCGGGTGCGGGGGAAGACCTCTGTCAGCCGAAGAGCGAGATCAAGGCTTCGACGCCCGCGGACTCGGAGACCTCCTCGAGCCAGCTGCTGAGTTCGTTTCCGAACATCAGAGCGAGCGCGGCGGTCAGGTTCACTCCGGCGTGGAGCGTGATCGGAAGCGACAGGCTCCCGGTGCGGATTGCGGCGTAGCCAAGAACTGCGCCGATGATCACGAGGCCGGGCAAGGCTGCCACGGCACTGGGGTCGAGCAGGTGGATTGAGGCGAAGATGACGGCTTGCACGAGCACGGCCCAGGTCGGCGCCATCGAGCGAACCAGGCGGGAGAGCAGCATCCCCCGGAATAGCATTTCTTCGACCACGGGTGCCGCGATGCCGACCATCGCGACGATCAGCAGTCGTTCGACCAGCGTGGTGGTGTCCTCGGTGAGCGAGGCCACCTCCTGCTGGGGCGCTCCATCTGGGAAGAGCAACTCGAGCAACGGCGCGGTCAGTAGAACGACGGCAATCTGGAGCCCGAAACCGGCTGGGATGCCCCACCAGTGCTTGAGTTCGAGGTCGAGGCCGAAGTCGTTCCTGAAATTGCCGGTGCCCTTCCTTATCGACAGGAACCACATCGCCAGCAGGTTCCCGCCGGCCTGTCCGGCGAACGACGCCGTGAACGCGATCACGTTCAACTCCGGCCCCATCACCAAGAGCACTGCAACCGTGGCGACGAACGCACCGACGATCCCAGCGAAGAAGACGCCGAGTGCCTGCGGGAAGTTCCACTCCACGTTCTGGAGATAGTCGCTCACGGACGCTCCGATCGTTCCACCGCTTCTTGCTCGAAC
>CAZONX010000059.1:2838-10758 GCA_964581295.1 uncultured Acidimicrobiaceae bacterium | reverse complement strand
TCTGGAGATAGTCGCTCACGGACGCTCCGATCGTTCCACCGCTTCTTGCTCGAACGCGATGGCACGGTAGGCGACGTAGTGAGGCAACCCGATTGCGCGACCGCGCGCGTAGTCGGAGAGATATTGCGAGAGGAATCCGACGACGCCGTAGGTGCGCCACTGCTCCACATGGACCGCTTCGTGGCGCAGAAGCACCGCAGCATTGCCGTCGCGGATGCGCTCGAGCGCCTCGTGGGAGGCAAAGACAACCCCGCGCAGCGTCATCGCGTCAGTCCCCTTCCCCCACACGCGTGCCAGCCAACGCGGCGCTGGACGCACCACCGCTGTGGTGAGATAGGCAGCGCCTTCGTCTACCCCGCTGGAGCGGAGCGCAACGGGCATCGGCAGGCCACGGCGTCTCATGTGCCAGCACCCTATCCCAGTGTCTCGTGTCTCGTGTCTCGTGTCTCGGCTCTTGCCGCTTGACTCTTCCTACCATTGCCTCTTCCCCGCACCGGAACGGAACATGGCATACGACCACAGGAAAACCGAGCAGTACTGGCAAGACCGATGGAGCGAGGACGGTCTCTATCGATCCGTCGTCGATTGGGATCGTCCGAAGCACTACGCCCTCACGATGCTCCCCTACCCCTCGGGGGACCTGCACATGGGCCATTGGTACGCCATGACCCCTCCGGATGCACGTGCCCGCTACATGCGGATGAAGGGGTTCAACGTGTTGTTCCCCATCGGCTTCGACGCTTTCGGCCTCCCCGCGGAGAACGCGGCCGTCCAACGCAATGTTCACCCTGCCGAGTGGACATGGGACAACATCGATCGAATGCGCCGCCAGTTGCGGTCGATGGGTGCGATGTACGACTGGGACCGCGAGATGGTCTCCTGTGACCCTGACTACTACCAGTGGACGGAATGGCTGTTCCGCCAATTCTTCGAAGGCAACATCGCCTATCGCGGCGAGGCCATCGTGAACTGGTCGCCGACGCTCGAGACCGTGCTCGCGAACGAGCAAGTCATCGACGGCAAGGATGAGCGCACCGGCCAGCCGGTGATCCAGAAGAAGATGAAGCAGTGGTTCTTCTCGATCACCGACTACGCGGACGAGCTGCTCGACTTCTCCGGCATCGACTGGCCGGATCCGGTGAAGGCCATGCAGACCAATTGGATCGGGAGATCCGAGGGTGCCGAGGTGGTCTTCAAGACCGGATCAGGCGACGAGATTCCCGTGTTCACGACACGCCCGGACACGCTCTGGGGTGCCACATTCATGGTGCTTGCGCCCGAACACCCGCTCGTCGACGCGCTGACCGATCCTGCGAACCGAGGTGCGGTCGACGAGTACCGGACTGCCGCTGCGGCACAATCCGAACTCGAACGCATGGAGACGGACCGCGACAAGACCGGCGTGTTCACCGGCGGGTATGCCATCAACCCTGTCAACGGTGAGGATATCCCGGTCTGGATCGCCGATTACGTCTTGCTGTCCTACGGCTCGGGAGCGATCATGGCCGTGCCGGCCCACGATGAGCGCGACTTCGCGTTCGCTCGTCAGTTCGGTCTGCCCATCGTCCCGGTCATCAAGCCGGAGGGTGAGTCGCCGCTCGACGGCACCACGATGCCCGATGCCTATATCGGGCCGGGCGAGATGGTCGACAGCGGGCCCATCACGGGGGTTGCGACCACCGACGCCAAGGGTCGCGCAAACCCATCGGTCGCCGCAGCGATCGACTGGCTCGAGGAACACGATGCCGGCGAAGAGGCGATCAACTATCGCATGCGCGACTGGTTGATCTCGCGCCAGCGCTACTGGGGCACCCCCATCCCAATGGTCTACCGCGAAGATGGCTCGATAGAGCCGGCGCAGGACCTGCCGGTGCTGCTCCCGGAGGCGCCGGCCTTCACCGGCGGCCCGAGCCCGCTGGCGACCGACGAAGCCTTCCTCTCAACCACCGACTCAGAGGGACACCCCGCCCGGCGCGAGAGCGACACGATGGATACGTTCATGTGCTCGTCATGGTATCCGTATCGCTATCTCTCGCCGCACTACGAGAGCGCGCTGTTCGATCCGGAAGAGGCGGCGTACTGGCTGCCGATCGACACCTACACCGGCGGCGCCGAGCACGCCACCATGCACTTGCTCTACACCCGCTTCTTCACCAAGGCCATGCGCGATCTCGACGTCTTCGACGACACGGTCGAGGCCATGGCGCGCCACGGCCGGGATGCGTCGGGACTCTTCGACGAGCCAATGATGCAACTGCGCAACCAGGGCCAGATCCTGGGAGAAGAGCGCCCCGGCGACCGTCTCGTGATCGCAGGAGACTGGGAAGGGGGAAGATTCGTCGCCGAATCCGTCCGCGTCGACGACCACGCCGCGAACGACGCTGCGCCGGTCGTCGGCGAACTGGTCCGACGGACCGAGCGAACGCTGCAGGTGGTGACCGAGGACGCCACCGTCACGGTGGAAGTACCAGACGAAGCCGAGGTCGACGTCCCGGGAATCGACGGTGTCAACGACGTCACCCAGCTGCGCCATCACCTCGATGTGCAGCGCATGTCGAAGTCCAAAGGCAACGTCGTCAATCCGGACGAGTTGGTCGAGCGCTACGGCGCAGACACGGTACGCCTCTACCTCATGTTCGCGTTCGACTGGGAGAAGGGCGGACCGTGGGATTCTCGCGGCATCGCGGGGGCGCGTCGGTTCATCGACGACGTCTGGAAGATCGGCACCACCGAATATGAGCCGGGCGATGTTTCCGACGACGCGTCGGCGGCGCTGCGCCGGGCGGCGCACCAGACGATCGACAAGGTCGACCGCGACATGGCGGCGTTCAAGTGGAACACGGCAGTCGCTGCCCTGATGACTCTGCGCAACGACCTCCTCGAGGCACGCCGCACGTCGGCCGTGTCGCTCGAGGCGTGGAACGAGACCGTCGACACGCTCCTCCTCCTCCTCGCTCCGATCGCACCGCACATCGCAGAGGAGATGTGGTCTCACCGGGGAAACGACGAGAGCGTGCATCTCCAGGCCTGGCCGGAGTCGGATCCGGAGGTCGCCGCTGATCAGATGGTGACGCTCGTCGTGCAGATCAACGGGAAGGTCCGCGATCGCGTCGAGGTCTCCCCGGACATCGACGAGGACACGGCCGTGGCCGCGGCCATGGGGACCGAGCGCATCCAGGAATGGCTGGCCAAGGGAGAGGTCCGCAAGGTCATCGCCCGCCCCCCAAACCTGGTCAACATCGTCGTCATCTAACCCGCGTACCCAGGGTTCGTGACGTCGCATACGGCGTCCCCAGCCCACAGAATGAAGCGGTACGGAGGTGTCCTGCGTTCTGTGGGCTCACAACGTCGTATATGACGGTGCGAACCCTGGGTACGCGCTATGGCTAGCGGCCGATGTTGGGGTCGTCTTGGGTGACCCGGGTCCGCACCGTGTAGACCGAATCCCCCGAAAGGATCCCGCCGCGGCCGAACAGCCGACCATGCTGCCAGTTCGAGAGACCCAGCTCTGGCTTGTCGAGGGCGTACTGGCCATCGACCCACCGAGTGAAGCCATTCCCGACGAATGGGGCGTCGACCAGGTCGAAGAACCGGTCGTGTGCGGCGGTGTCGCCCGATACGAGGGAGACGACGAACCTCGGGCTGTAGCGGTTGAACCACTCAACGGCCTGATCGACCGAGTCGACGATCGCGAGCGTCACCTCCGGGCTCTCCTCCCATTCCCATTCGGTGCCGAGCCCTTCGAGATCAATCGATTCGGCTTGGACTTCATCGTGCTCGCCGTCGGCCCGTGCAATCGCGACTCTACGAGCAAACCACGCCTTGGGAACGGCATCCGTCGACGAATCGAGGACGTGAAGCTTCGGCCGAACGCCTCGCCGCTCGCCTGCCCGCTCGATTGCATCGAGGAAAGCCGGAACCAGGTCGCCGGAGCGCTCGGCGACGATGCAGCAGGTGTTCAGGGTGTTGCAAACCTTGCGGTCGAGAGAGTGATAGATCGCTGCCCCGAACGCTTCGGCGTCGGCAGATGCGTCCGCCACAATCCAAGCCCCGCCCGTCCCGTGCAGGCTCACCGAGTTGCCGGCCTGGCGGGCAACCGCCCCCAGCTGCGCCGTCGCAGCACCGGACCCGCGGGCGACGGCGAGCGCCAGTCGTGGGTCCGAGAACACGGCCCATGCCGAAGCGTGCGCGGCGCTGTCGATCAGCACCGCTGCGCCGGTCGGCAGCCCCGAAAGCGACAGGGCAGGCTTCAGCGCATGTTCAACAATTGCGCGTGCAGTTCCAAGGGCGTCTGATCCGATCCGGAACACCACCGTGTTTCCACTCCGCAGAACTCCGGTCGCGTCCGCAAAGACATTCGGCCGACCTTCGAAAACGAATCCGACAACACCGAGGCCGCCACGAACCTGATCGACACGCCACCCGTCGTGGTCGATCGTCTCGACAACACTCCCCCGACCACCGGGCGCATCGCGCCACGATCGCAGCCCGTCGATCATGTCGGCTCGCATTCGATCGCTCAGGATCAGTCGAGTCGCCGAACGACCCCGCGACCGCGCCCTCGCGACATCGGATCGGTTTGCAGCGGCGATGGGCGCGAACGATGTGTCGTCGGCGAGCGTCGCCGCGAAGAGTTCATAAAACTCGGATATCCGGTCGTCGCTCACACTGCCCAGAAGATCGAACGATGCTGATGCGGCGTCGACCGCGTCGTCGGCGATCGCCTGTTCGGCGGCTGGGACATGCAGCACGGTCCCGTCCGTTTGCATGACGATCAGGGAGTCACCGGGCCGGAACGCCGATGCGAGTTCGTCGGTCACCCGCGTGATGCGATTGCCGCCCCAGACGATGGGCATGCCCGGGGCCAGATGTTCGAGTTGCTCCATGGCACGGACCCTAGAAGCCTGGCACGCGCCATGCGTCGACGGGATCGATCGACCCAGGCCTCATCAGCCGCCACATTGGTCGGAGAGCGCGCGGCCGGAGCAGCACCATCGGCTCGCACCGGCCGCGATCACCTGTCCGCTTGATCGCTTCGACTGCTACGGTTGGAAGCGAAGGCGTACGTGCCACGCGTACAGCGCCAACTCCGCGGCTCCATCCGTCCAGCGGAGTCACCACAAGATCTGTGGATTCCGCACGGCGCACGGCGCCGGGATCGGAACGCACATCTTGAGGGGCGTCGGTATCCGACGGTCAGCTCTCTTGAAGGAGTGCACCATGTCTAACAACCTCTACGTCGGAAACTTGTCGTTCGACACCACCACCGCCGACCTCGAAGGGCAATTCGCCTCATACGGCACCGTCAGCAAGGCCCAGGTCATTACCGATCGCGACACGGGCCGCTCACGCGGATTCGGATTCGTGGAGATGTCAACGACGGACGAGGCCAACGCCGCCATCAGCGGCCTGAACGGCCAAAACCTCGACGGCCGTGACCTCACGGTCAGCGTCGCAAAGGAGCGCTCCCGTTGAGCGCATCGTCGACGATGCACACCGGACGGCAACGGTGCAGCGAATGCGGCCATCCGCACGCCGAACACCACGGCCACCTCGGGTGCACGGTCCCGAAGTGCGCCTGTGCCCAGTACGTCCATATCGCCAAAGGTCGTTCGACCGCCAAGGGCTCGACGTAGCGCGCCTCTTTTGCGCCGATCCGGATTCTGGCGGCGTCATCGAGCGCCTCGCTACATGTCGGTCAGGCGCCAACGACGACGACCGCAGCCAGCTGCCTATCAAGCGGTAGTCGCTGCTCGGGCGCCTCGTCCACGAATACGGGAACGGTGAACTCGAAGCAGGTCATCGAATCGCGTCTCTGGAACGTCAGATCGCCGTCCATCAGCCGCGCGAGCTGCCGAGAAACGGTGAGACCGAGCCCAACCGATCCTGGCTGTGTCGAATTGGCGTGGCCGCGTTCATAAGCCTCGAAGATCGCTTGCTCACGGTCTTCGGGGACGCCTGGACCGTCGTCGACCACGCTAATCGCGACGGCATCGCCGCGTTGTTTGACCTCGATCGCAATCGAACCGCCGCCGTACCTGCGGGCGTTCGTGATGAGATTCCTGAGCACCTGGCGGAACCGGACCGGATCCGCCCATACATCGACTCGCGTGTCGCTCACGACGATCGGACTCAGCGGTCTGGACGGGGGGCCGGGGCTCGTCAGCTCGGCAATCACCTGCGCCGTGTCAACCCGCTCCGGTCGGATCGACAGCGTTCCGATATCGGCTCGGGCTGCTACGAGCAGATCCTCGATGATGTGAGACAGCGTGGTCGACTCGCCGGCGATCATTCCGACGAACTCCTTGAGATCGGAGTGTTCGAAGATCTCGAGGTTCTGCTCGAGTTCCGTCGCAAAGCCAACAACCGCGGTCAGTGGCGTCCTCAGCTCGTGGCTGATCGAAGCGACGAACTGGTCCTTCGACCGGACCATGTCCTCCAATTGCTCCTTCAGCGCGGTGACGGTGGCGAGTGATGTCTCGAGATGCCCGTTGTCGAGTGCGACGCTGACCTGTTTGGCAACCGTTTCGAGGAGTTGGATGTCTCCGGGGCTGAAGGCGTTGACATCGCCGAGGCGGTCGGCCGCTAGTACGTAGCCGTGGAGACGGTCGGTGCCCACGATGGGAGCAATGATGGCGTCCTTCTTCACCATGGGGCTTCCGGCGACCGCAGAGCGGCTCGCTTCATGCAAGATCGCCGATTCGGCATCTCCAATGACCCCGGTCCACCACTCCGGTGGCCGGTCGGACAGCACGCACGGAGCAATCGTTTCGTGGACACCATTGAGCTGCACGATCGTGCGATAAGGCCTTGGCCCCTCATCCCGGAAGACGATGATTTCGAGCCAGTCGGCGTTGACGAGTTCCCTGGCGCTGCTCGCCGCGTCGCGCAACGCCACACCGAGATCGGGAGCGGTGTGAATAGCCTCTGTGACGGCATGCATCGACTCGAGGTGCTGGTGATTGTCGCGGTGCACGGCGTGGGTGCGGTAGGCAACGTACATCAGTAGCGGGGGCACCAGCGCAATCCACACCGCCCGCGGGTCATGCCATGCAACGAACACGATGATCAGGCCGAGCGTCGCGTTCAGCGTCGCACCCATCGACCCGAATGCCATGGTGCCGACCATCTCGCGCCCGGACATGCTCCCGCCGGTGAGACGGATGACAGTATTGATCGCGAGCTCGGCAACCACGATGCCGACCACGGACGCAACAATGGCAGCAGTCCATCCCCAAGGGCCGAGCGGGTCGCTCTGGTCCAGGATCATCCTGAACAACAGGGTCGCGAGCCCGGTCACTAAGACGAGTTGAGCGACGTTGAACGCGGCTTTGATCGGCACTTGGCGACGGTTGAACACGAGCGACGCTCCGTTCCCAACAAGCTGAGCGATGACCAGCGCAGCCGGCGAGGCGAAGAACAACCCGACGACGAGGGCTATCTCGCTGAGAGAGAATGAGTGAGAGTCCTTACGAAAGGTGAGGTGAATTACCGCGCTCTCTGCGAGGAACACCACCGGAATCAGCGCCCACCACGGCAGCGAAAACGGCCGGTCGAACGGTCCGAGGTTCATGAGGAGCCCGGTCCAGAGGACCGCGGCAAGGCCCGCAATGACGGCGATGAACGTCCATGCACTGGCCAAGGACGGTCGGCGGTCTTGTGCCTTGACCTTTCTGGGGGCATCCGCGCTCATCGATGCGGTCGCGACCATCGCTTCTTCCTTCACACCTTCGGTATCGGCCGGCGTGGCAGTGAACTAGACCCGTTCAAGTGCTGCACTCCTCGGTGGGTTCACTTCGCAGTTCCTTCGGCAGCGCTAGTACCAGGTGAGTCCGAGCCATCCGAGACCGGACCACGTCGCACCCGACCACGTCGCACCCGACCACGTCGCACCCGACCACGTCGCACCCGACCACGTCG
>CAZONX010000059.1:0-2738 GCA_964581295.1 uncultured Acidimicrobiaceae bacterium | reverse complement strand
ACGTCGCACCCGACCACGTCGCACCCGACCACGTCGCACCCGACCACGTCGCACCATTCCAGTCGCCACCATCCCACAGTGTGTCGGTGGGCTGGAGTTGGTCCTCGCAGACCTCCGTCACGGGGTCGGCGGGCTCGAGTATCACGGGGTCGGCGGGCTCGAGTATCACGGGGTCGAGCGTCACCGGGTCGAGTATCACGGGGTCGAGCGTGTCCGTCTTGGTGCTTTCGATTGTCTTGCATTCCGTAACGACTTCGTTGAAGCCGATCCACGGGTTCCCCATGATGTCCTGTTCACCCTTCAGCACGGCACCCTCGGCCGACAGGCGATCCGATCCGCGACTGTCGTCGATCTGCCCGCTGCCGCTGGACGGCTTGTGCCCCTGGGCAGCTTCGGAGGCCGACGGCACTGGGGTTTTGGCGGATGCATGCACATCGACCGCGCCTGCACCCTGGCAGATCGGCTTTGCCCGTCCGACGTAGGCAGCTCCAGACTTCAGGATCGACTTGACCTGGTCTGGATTGAGCTTCGGATTCTCGTCGAGCAGCAGCGCTACGGCGCCCGACACGGCTGCTGCGGCTTGCGACGTTCCGCTCCCCACGAAGAGGCGGTCGGCGACGACGGAGTCTGGGTTCTCGACGTCGGCGTACGAGCCGGGTGCGCGCAGGCTGGTGATCGAACGGCCATGGGCCACGATGTCGACCGACCGCTGCGACGTCCCGCAGTTCGAGAACGTCGAAACCACATCATCGGCGAGGTTCTTCGTCTTCAACGGATCGGCGGCGCCAACAGCGATCACGAACGGGTCCATGGCCGGATTACGCAGCGCGGCCGAGTTGCCGTCGTTGCCCGCGGCGACGACTACAACGATGCCCGCGTCCCAGGCCTTCTCGACGGCATAGGCGAGAGGATCGAGCACATACGACTGCTTGCTGTCTGTGCCGAACGAGAGGTTGAGCACGCGGATGTTGAGGCCGGCATCACGGCGGTGCTCCACCACCCAATCGATAGCGGCGATCACCTGTGAGACATCGGTCACGCCCTGGGCATCAGCCACCTTGATGCTGACAATGCGAGCGTCGGGAGCGATGCCCACGAAATCCACTTTCGCTTCCTTCGAGAGCTTGTTACTCGCCTCGTCATCGCGCCCAGCGATGATGCCGGCCATGTGCGTGCCATGACCGAAGGTGTCGAGGTAGCGGAGGCTGTCGTACTGCGATTCGAATGAGAGATCGGGACCGTTGAAGACCTTCCCTGGCCTCGTGAGTCCGTTCACCGGAACCACCCCGGAGTCGATGAGGGCGACGTCGATGCCGGCTCCCGTGTGACCGGCATCCCACATCTTGTCCGCGTTCATGTAGCGGGCGACTTCGTAGAGGGAGCTCGGGCTCGTCTGCGGGTCGCCTATCGCCAGAGTGGACGCGTCTTCCCATCCAGCTTCGCTCAGTTCGAGCACCGCGTCAGGAGTGACCTGGAGGATCTGAGGCGAAGCAGTCAGAGTGCCGATAGCGCTCGACGGGACCACAGCGGCGAAACCATTGATCAGATCCAGCGGCTGGCCGACGGTGCCACCGAGCCGCTCAACGAGTTGCTCGGGTTCGTTGCCGGCACCGGGGGCTTCTCGCACGATCACGCGACTCGGAGTGGCAGCGGGCGCTTCATCCGCACGCGCGGATTGAGGAACCAACGCGGTCACCATTGCGAATACCGCAAGAAAGGCGATCAGCGCTCTCGTTGCGGCGGAGGCCTTGCGGTCCCGGACGGTGTGCACGATGTGTCTCCCCACGATGCCGTTGGAAATTCTTTTCCCTTGAGCATCCATCGGCATTTCGGCGTTGTTCTCCCAATGCCCATTGTCACGACGCGCACCGGCACTAGTCCGCCCGGCGGTAGACCTGTCGAAGCACCGCTCGACACACGGCTGGCAACAATTCACGGGTCGGCTCGGATCGCGGCCGACCGAGAAACCACTCAAGCGACCTCGGCGCCGACGACCCGAAAGGTGCACCGAGCGGGCAGGAAACGGCAAGAATCCCCAGCCGAAACTGAGGATTCTTGTCGTTTCCTCCGGTGGAGCTGAGGGGATTCGAACCCCTGACCCCTTGACCGCCAGTCCACGAAACCCCACCCCGACTGATCCCGCCCTATCCCCCGCTATCGCAGAAACCCTTGTGTCCATTGGGTCTTCATCCCGTTCCGTACCAACGCGTTCGGTCGCATGTTCCCTGGTTTCCGGACTGATAGGCGCCGAATAGGCGCCGCGCCCACAGACGTCCAAAGAGCGAAGCTCGAGTCCACTTCCCGCCTACTTCTGGCCAGGAACGGATCAGCGATTTCCCACGCAAGTAGCCGCGCCCCCTGCGTCACAAGGCATTCCGGCGGTAGGCGCTATTGGGATCGAACCAGCGACATCTGTCGTGTGAAGGCAAGAAGGCGGGACGCCACCACAGGCCTTTCGGCCGTAATCCTTTGCGCTGCAAGGGTCTCAGCACCCATTGCATTTCATTGTTTCGCGCTGTTTTCCGCCCTCTTGCCTACTTCTTGCCTGCTTTGAGACTCAAGGCGTCGGGTTCGTGGACGATCCAGAATGCCCCAATGCTATCGCCATGCCGATGGTCGGCATCTTGCCAGGAGCGGAACACGTCGGATTTGGTCACCGGCCACCACGATGAGTCCTACGATTACACCCGTGAGCGCGGCGAATCCGACCTCCTGCCACGTCGCCTGAACGTTCACCG
>CAZONX010000058.1:9675-12471 GCA_964581295.1 uncultured Acidimicrobiaceae bacterium | reverse complement strand
TCTGGCTCGCATCATCACGCTCGTTCGCCACGGAGAGACGGTCAGCAACATCTCCGGACGGTGGCAGGGGCAGTCCGACTCGGCGTTGAGTGATCGCGGAACCGCTCAGGTGGAGCGACTCGGCCGGCGCATGGCGGGAAGCGAGCCGGCGCTGCTGGTTACTTCCGATCTCGGTCGGACGCGAACCACCGGCTCCGCGATCGGCATCGGAGAGCCGAGCGCTGCCTGGCGAGAGTTCGACCTCGGGATGTGGGACGGGATGCGTTCCGACGACATCCGGCGTCGCTATCCAGAACTCGAGAGCGAGCGATTCGGCTCCGGAGACTTCCAGCCCGAGGGCGGCGAGCGGTTCTCCGACTTCGCACTCCGCGTGCGTGGTGCGTTCGATGCGGTCGCCGAGCGAATCGACGACGGAGATCGGGCGATCGTCGTGACCCACGGCGGGGTAATTCAGACCATCGTCGGGTCAATCGCCGGAGCCGTCGATCAGTCGGCGATGCTGGTTCCTTCGAACACCTCGCTGACCACGATTCGCGTCTCGGCGGAATGCGAGGAGGTCGTCACCTACAGTGACGATCTGCACGTCAACGGCGACGCCGCTCGGCCCTCGGGTACGCGGCTGCGGCTGATTCGCCACGGAGAGACCGAAGCCAACCTCGAGCACCGGTGGTGGGGGAGAGGCGAGACGGCGCTCACAGACGCCGGTCGCCACCAGGCCGATGCCCTTGCCGAAGTCGGAACATCGTTTGATGGGATCGTCTCTTCACCGTCGTCCCGGGCCAGAGACACCGCGGCAGCGGCCGCAGCGAAGAACGACGCTGTGGTTCAGATTGTCGACGACCTCGTCGAGTTGCACTTCGGCGAGTGGGAGGGCCTGACCGGACCCGAGGCCCAGGCGGCAGATCCCGAGGCCTTCCGCCGCATCTTTGAGGAGGGCCATGACGAACCGCGCGGGACGACGGGCGAGAGCTTTGCTGCGGCGACCAGTCGATTCAGCGAGGCAGTGACCGCGATCGCCGCGAGCGGAAGCGGTCTCGTCGGAGTCTTCACCCATGGCGGTGTCACACGCGCCTATGTCGCTGGGTTGCTGGGAATTCCGTTCTCGAACCGGGACGTCTTCCCAATCCAACGCAACACCGCTCATAGCGAGATCATCTACGGCGATTCCGGGCCACGCATCTCTTCCTACAACGTGGCTGCCCACCTCGGAGACTGATCGTGCGCCTTCTCCTGATCACCAACGACTACCCGCCGAAGCCAGGCGGGATCCAGCAGTATCTCGGCAACCTGATCGACACCTATCCGGATGAGTGGCACGTCATTGCTCCGGCTGACCCTGCCGCCGTGCCGGACGAACGCATCAGCCGCGCTTCGTCGTCGTTCATGTGGCCAACACCCCAGATCGCCTCCTGGGTCGAGCAGCAGGCTGTGCGGTTCCGACCCGGCGCCATCCTGTTTGGCGCTCCGCACCCGCTGCCGTTTCTCGGCCCTGCCCTGCGAGACCGGCTGGGCGTCCCATACGGCGTGCTGAGCCACGGTGCCGAGGTGACGCTTCCGGCGGCCGCTCCCGGGACGCGTCAGGTGGTCGCGAAGGCATTGAGCGATGCCGACGTGCGGTTCGCCGTCAGTCGGTTCACCGCCGATCGCGTGCGCCGACTCACGGGAGAAGATGTTGTGTTCGTGGGTGCGGGCGTCGACATCGACACATTCAGGCCGCCGCCGAACGGCGGCAACGACGTACCGGTTGTCGGATGTGTTTCGCGTTTCGTGCCGCGCAAGGGACAGCATCGGCTGATCGACGCCGCCGCTCGTCTCTCCCGACCGGTCGAACTTCTCTTTGTCGGCAAGGGCCGCACCGAGTCGCAGCTGCGCAGGCGCGCCGATCGACGCGCTGTGTCCACGCGTTTCGCGGTCGACGTTCCATGGTCCGATTTGCCGGGCTTGTATCGCGAGATGGATGTGTTTTGCATGCCGTGCAAGTCGCGTTGGGGCGGTCTGGAGGTCGAGGGCCTCGGGCTCGTGTTTCTCGAGGCTGCCGCGACCGGTCTGCCCGTTCTGGCTGGGGACTCTGGGGGATCTCCAGAGACCGTCATTCCCGGCCACACCGGATACGTCGTGCACTCCACCGACGACATCGCCGAAGGGCTCGATCTACTTCTCGAGAATCCGGATCGCGCCCGTGCGATGGGCCGCGAGGGACGGCGTTTCGTCGAGGACGTTTTCACGTGGCCGAAGGTCGTTGAGCGCTTCGAGGCCGGCTTCGACCGCTGAGGTCGGAATCGGGCCCGGCAGCCATTGTGTTGACAAAGCGACCATACTCCCGCATCGTTAGCCCCGTCCCCGACACACTGAGCGTTGTCTACCCATGCCCAAACACCTCGTCATCGTCGAGTCTCCTGCGAAGGCCAAGACGATCTCCCGCTACCTCGGCGATGATTTCGTCGTGGAGTCCTCCGTTGGTCACATCCGTGACATCCCGACCAAGGTCGGTGAGGTCAGCGAAGCCAAAAAGAAGGCATGGAAGGAGACCCGCTTCGGCGTCGACATCGACAATGGCTTCAAGCCGATGTACGTGGTCACACCAGGATCGAAGAAGCAGGTAGCCGATCTCAGGAAGCTGATGAAGGGGGCCGATTCCCTCTACTTGGCGACGGATGAAGACCGCGAGGGTGAGGCGATCGCCTGGCACCTACTCGAAGTCCTCAAGCCGAAGGTGCCGGTCCATCGGATGGTGTTCCATGAGATCACCAAGGAAGCCATCCAGGAGGCCGTCGGCCATCCGCGCGAACTCGACAA
>CAZONX010000058.1:0-9575 GCA_964581295.1 uncultured Acidimicrobiaceae bacterium | reverse complement strand
ATGTCGGCAGCGCAGCGCCTGTACGAGGGCGGGTTCATCACTTACATGCGGACCGATTCGACGAACCTCTCCGGTTCGGCTCTCAGCGCCACGCGATCGTTGGTGGCTGACCGCTTCGGAGCGGAGTACCTCCCGGATTCGCCGCGTTTCTACGGCAAGAAGGCAAAGGGTGCCCAAGAAGCTCACGAAGCCATCCGTCCCGCCGGTGAGCAATTCCAGGATCCGAAGTCGGTCGCCGGATCGTTCGGACCGAAGTCCGACGAGGCGCGCCTCTACGACATGATCTGGAAGCGCACCGTCGCGAGCCAGATGAAGGACGCGAAAGGCGAGAGCCTGCAGCTGCGTCTCGGCGGCACGGCTCCGACGAGCGGCAAGGCGTGCGAGTTCTCTGCAACCGGACGCACGATCCTGTTCGCCGGTTTCCTCAAGGCGTATGTCGAGGACATCGACGATCCAGATGCTGCTCGCGACGACCAGGAGAGTCACCTGCCCGCGGTCGCCGAGGGGCAGCAGCTCGACGCGGTCGAGACGTCAGCGACCAACCACGAGACGAAGCCGCCCGCCCGCTACACCGAAGCGAGCCTCGTCAAGCGGCTCGAAGAGTTGGGGATCGGCCGCCCGTCGACCTACGCCTCGATCATCTCGACGATCCAGGATCGCGACTACGTTCGCAAGCAGGGCTCCGCGCTCGTACCCACGCTCAAGGCGTTCGCGGTCGTCGGCCTCCTCGAGGAGTACTTCGGGGACTACGTCGACTACGACTTCACTGCTCTCATGGAGGAGGATCTCGACAAGATCGCCGGCGGCGAAGAGCAGATGGTGCCCTACCTCAATCGGTTCTACTTCGGGGTCGCCGACCGTCCCGGTCTCAAGGGCCTTGTCTCGGATGACGCGCTCGAGGGCATCGACCCGCGGGTCGTCAACGCATTCCCGATCGGCATGGGCGAAGACGGGGAACCGATCGTGGCGCGATGCGGCCAGTACGGGCCCTACCTCGTGCACGGCGAAGCCCGCGCCTCGATCCCTGATGACGTGCCGCTCGATGAACTCACGGTCGAACGCGCCGCTGAGTTCCTTGCCGCCCCATCCGGTGACCGAACCCTCGGCGATGATCCGGAGACCGGTCTCCCAGTACTCGCCAAAGCCGGGCGCTTTGGCCCCTATGTGCAACTCGGCGAACGAGACGCCGAATCGAAGACCAAGCCGAAGACGGCGTCGCTGTTCAAGACGATGGAACTCGACACCGTCACACTCGACGACGCTCTTCGCCTGCTCACCCAGCCACGAACGGTCGGCGAGCACCCAGAGGATGGCAAACCGATCACAGCCCAGAATGGGCGATATGGCCCCTACGTGAAGTGGGGCAAGGAGAGCCGCAGCCTCGAAGACGAGGACCAGATCTTCACCGTCGATCTCGATGCCGCGACAAAGCTGCTCGCGCAGCCGAAGAAAGGGCGGGGCCGGACCGCCGCGGCACCGCTCAAGGAGCTTGGCGAGGACCCCAACACCGAGAAGCCGATCGTGCTGCGCAATGGCCGATTCGGACCCTACGTCACCGACGGCGAGACGAACGCTTCCCTGAGGGTTGCCGACTCGGTCGAGGCGATCACCCTTGATCGAGCGGTCGAGTTGCTCGCAGAGCGTCGTGCAAGAGGCCCGGCACCGAAGCGCAAACCCAACGCCAAGGCCAAACCCAAGGCGAAGCCCAAGCCGAAGAGCTCCTGAAGCCGGAACCGACGCACCGAACTCTGCGAGACTGTCGGCGTGAGGTCGAGCATGAAGAACGGAACCACGTGAGCCGCCCATACATCGCGTTCGAGGGGATCGAGGGCGCAGGCAAGTCGACGGTCGCGCAACGGGTTGGCGCACGACTCGAGGCCGACGGCCATCGCGTCGTCCGCGTGCGGGAACCCGGCGGCACACCGGCGGGTGAGCGCATTCGCGCGATCCTGCTCGGGCACGACCTCGCCCCCGAACCGTGGACGGAAGCGCTCCTCTTCGCCGCGGCGCGGTCACAACTGGCGGCAGAGATTGTGGGACCCGCGCTCGACGACGGTGCGTGGGTTTTGTCCGACCGGTCGGTGTACTCGTCGCTCGCGTACCAAGGGGCGGGCCGAGGTCTCGGCATCGATCTTGTGCGCAGTGTCAACGAACCGGGACTGCTCGGTGCCTGGCCAAGCCTCGTGATCCTCCTCCAGGTTGATCCGGCCGAAGGCCTATCGCGACAGGCGGTCGGTGACCGGATCGGCGACGAGGGCATCGAGTTTCAGCAGGCAGTCGCAGACGGCTTCGCCGCGGTCGCTGCCTCTGAGCCGGAGCGGTTCGTGACCCTGGACACCTCACAACCCCTCGATGCCGTCGTTGAAGCCGCGTACCGGGAGATTCGGTTGCGATGGTGACTCCCTTTGACGGCGTGATCGGACACCGGGGCGTCATCGATCTACTTCTGCGCGAGATCGTCGAACCGGCGCAGTCCTATCTGTTTGTCGGACCGTCGAACGTCGGCAAAGCGACCATCGCACGTCGGTTTGTCGCGGCGCTGCTGTGCGGAGACGACCCGCAGTGCTTCGGCCGGGTGATGACCGGCGTGCATCCCGACCTCGTCCTTGTGGAGCCCGAGGGGCGGGCGTCGATCACCGTCGATCAGGCTCGGCGTGTGGTTTCCCAGGCCACTCGTGCACCGTTCGAGGCGGACCGCAAGGTCTTCCTGCTCGAAGAGGGCGGCATGATGAACGACGAGGCTGCCAACGCGCTCCTCAAGACCCTGGAGGAGCCGACGCCGGCAACCGTGTTCGTGATTGTTACTGAGACCGAAGATGATCTCCCGGATACCGTGGCCAGTCGATGCCGGACGATCGTGTTGGGGCGTGTACCCGAGTCCGAGGTCTCAGCCGGGATCGCTGAGATCGGCATCGACGAGGACCAGGCGAATGAAGCGGCCCGTATCGCAGGAGGCAGACCGGGCCTGGCCCTTGCGCTCGCCACCGAGCCTCAGGTCGCCGACTACCGCCACCTTTGGCTCAGCATCCCAATGCGCCTCGGCGAGCATCCGGGAGATGCATTCCGGCTCGCCGACGAGGCGATGGCGGCAGCCGAACCGCTGCTTGCAGCGCTCAAGGCGCGTCAGGAAGAAGAGCGCGATGCCCTCGGCGACGACGCCTCGAAGGCCTTGAAGGATCGCCAGACACGGGAACTCAAACGAGCCACGGACGCCCTGCATGTGACCGGACTCGAGATCCTGGCGTCGTTCTACCGCGATGTTGCCGCTGCCCAGTTCGGGAGCCCGGTGCGGAACACCGATGTTCCGATCGCGGCGCTCAGCTCGACTACGCCAAAGCGTGCCGTCGCGAGTGCCGAGCGAATCCTGGTTGCGATCGAAGCGCTTGGGACCAACCAGCGCCCCCAGCTGGCATTCGCGAATCTCTTCGCCGAGCTCGCCGCCGATGGGTAGCTTCCGCTACGTCCCGTCGGCGCTGACCACCCGGTTCCTCAACATTCCGCTGCGCATCCTTGCGCGCAATCTCCTCGATTTCGAGGTCACAGGGACCGAGCACATACCGAAGCGTGGTCCCCTCGTGGTCGCGGCCAATCACCTTTCACACCTCGATCCACCGCTCGTCGTCAACGGCATTGGTCGCCTCGTCCGGTTCATTGCCGTCGACGAGTTGTTTGGCAATCACATGGCCTTCGACGTAGTCACGGGCTTCTTTGGGGCGATTCCAACCGACCGCGACGGCGTGCCGCTCAGAGCTCTTGAGGAAACGGTGGAGCATCTGCGAGCCGGCGGAACCGCCGGCGTCTTCCCAGAAGGGCGACGGGTCGCCCACTGGGGAGAGACCGCTCCGAAACGTGGCGCAGCGTGGCTCGCGTGGATGAGCGGGGCACCGGTACTCCCGATCGCCATCCACGGTACCGAGCGCACGCTTGGTCAGAGCGACGGTGGGCTGCGCCGCACGGCGGTCAAGATGTGGATAGAGAAACCGATTGCCTGGTACGACTACGTCGACCGGATTGATCCTCTGGGCGCGATGACGGATGCTTGGTTCGAAGCGCTCGATGCCCGCCTCGCCCCATGGTGGCCTCGTCGAAAAGCTCCGTAGCACTCGGTCCACCCGGCGGGTAGGGCGTACACAGGGTGCCGATCATTCTGTGTGAGCCAGGAGGAAGTCGTTGAATTCCTCGGCGGACGGGATGCCCAAGCGGCCCCCGAATCGAGTGCACTTCAGCGCCGCGGCGGCCGACGCTCGTTGGATGACTTCTTCGATTGGCCGTCGCTCGGCGAGGCCGAGGGCGAAGGCTCCGTGGAAGACGTCGCCGGCGCCCAGCGTGTCGGCGACCTCCACGTTGAACGCTGGTGCCCTGCCAATCTGGTCGTTGTCGCCGAGCCACACAACGCCGGCCCCGCCGAGGGTGACGGCGATCCATGACTCCGTCCGTCGGCGAATGGACATCAAGCCAGAGACGGGATCGTCCTCACCACTGGTCGCCGCGAGCGCCGGCGCGGAGAAGACGATGTGTGTCGGAGCAGTGAGGGCTTGGTCAATCGCCACGGGATGGGCATGGTCGAAGTCGAGGATCCCCGGAATGCCGAGATCCCGAGCTACGTCCATGGCCGAGAGGGCACCGCCAGGCCAAAGCAGGTCACCAAGTACGGCGTCGGCTCCGAAGACGTCGTCGGCGGTGATTCGGCCCTCAGCTGCGAACAGTCGCGGGTCCGAGTAGTTGACAATCGTCCGCTCGCCGTCGGGCTCGACGGTGATCGTTGAGACGGGAGATGAAGCCGACGGGATTTGTCGGACTCTGCTCGCATCCACGCCCCAAGCGGCGAAATCGTCGAGGATCAGGCTCGCGACCGAGTCGTCCCCGAGACACCCGATGAACTGGGCGTCGCCGTTGAGTCGAGCGATCGTAGCTGCGGCATTGGCCGCAGGCCCGCCCCCGATCACCGTCATGGACTCGGCGAACGTCTTCTGACCTCTTGTGGGCCCGACGTTGACACCGAACACGATGTCGAGAACCGCCAGCCCAACGCAGGTCACCGATGTCATTGCAGAGCACACGGCGACGCCGCGCAAGCGATCGCCTCGGCCGCTTCCCGGTCTGTCGCGGCCGTGAGTCGGTATGTCACCATGGCGCGCATCCTACCGAGCTTCGTTGGAAGATCGAGGCGCCCATCACAGGGCCACGGGAGCACAACGAAGACCCACTTCGCGCCCTCCCGGTATCGGAACGCTGCTCGACTCCGGTAGGGCCCGGAGACTCTGGCGGAGACGACCCGCCACCGCGTACGGTTCGGGTATGAGAACACGCATCTTTGTCCTCTTCTTGCTGATGCTCGCCGCGTGTACGTCGTCTGGCGATACCGACGACGCATCCGCGGCAGACGAGACCACCACCACCGTCGCGACGGTTACGACAACTGTTCCTGCAACGACGACCACAGCGGCGGCCATAACCACAACCACGGCCGCAACCACCACCACCGCTGCGCCAACAACCACCACGACTGCTGCACCGACAACCACCACCACGGCAGCCACAACCACGACATCCGGGGGCCCGTACGCAGTCGGCACCCCGGATGTCTATCCGCTTGCACCGCTGCCCGGCAGCGGCGGCGCCGCCGGCTCGGGGTGCTCTCCGGGTGCCGGAGCGCTGCCCGACGGGGTGTGGTTCGGCTACATCGTTGCGAAGTCGGCGGCCGACATCGACTTCGACCTGGCGTGCTTCTACTTTGGAGACATCGCCTATGTCGAAGGTGCGCTCGACGGTGAAGAGGTCAACAACGACTACTACGTCCGCAACGCCAACCCCACGCTGCGGACCATTCCGGTCGCCGGCGGTGTGACGGTGTGGGAGATCGACGCCGGATCGGTCGGATACCTCGAAGTGCCGTTCTCCGGGTGGCCCGTCGATCCGACCGCCTACATCGCCTGTCCATCCGACCACTGCGGTGTCTGGCTGTTTGTCAACGGCGGCGCCGTCACCGAAATCCTCGAGCAGTACGTTCCATAGGACCGTCCCCCCGACCGAATGCGTCTCGTCCCCTTCAGGGGGAGGAGACAGCGGCGGAGCCGCTGGCGGAGGGGGTCAAACACTTCAGTAGTTTCGTACGGGGTATGCGGCGGATGGGCCGAGGCCCGCCCCTGCTTGGAGATGGAACCTTTCTGGGTTCGTGGACGTCGTATGAGTACGGCACCCAAACGCTAGGTTTGTATTGATGACGCGACGCGCCATATTGATCAGCATCGTCCTCGCTGTCGCGATGGCGTTGGCGATTCCGGTCTCAGCGATTGGCCCGCCGCCCGAACAGCTTCCCGACGGCGACACACGCCCCGTAGTGCTGGCTGCCGAGCTTGCAGAGCCGCAAGCGCACAACGCCCTGCTCGAAGCGGATATTCGTATCGACGCGGAAGACAACCTGGGCGTCGATCACTACGAGTACCGCTGGCATGGTGCCGTTCCCGGTGAGATTTTCGAAACCTCGATCGTGAGGCCGAAGGTGTCGTACCGCTCGACGCTCCCCGAGACGTCGTACCGCCTTGATGTGAGAGCTGTTGATATCCACGGCTGGGAGTCTGGATGGTTCGAGGCATGGTCAGGCGTCACACCGGCCGCCCCGATGATCGTTCTTTCCGGGGATTCGATCGCCTCCGGATATACGAAGCGGTGGTTCACGGGCGGCGCAACCTGCCGAGATGCCGACTACTCGTTCGGAAGCACCGTGCACGCCATGGTTGCCGAGGCCCTTCCCACCGCGTGGAGGCCTGGCTATGTGAACACGGCGTTCCCTGGTGCGGGCGTCAACTCGGTGCTGAACGGAGGATCCGATTCCTGCTCCGACATCCACCCGAGTCAGATCGAAGATATCGCCCGATACACCAGGCCGGGGTCATGGAACGTCGTCGTGATGACGGCCGGAATCAACTCCACCAATTGGGTTGACGTCGTGAAGGAGCTGACGAAGGACACGGCGTTCTCTTTCACCGATGCGGGAGACAAGGTCGCCTGCGAATTCGCTGTGACCGAGCGCTGGAATCTCGTCGATCGACGAGCCGAAATCACGGAGTCGACGTCGGCGATCGTCGAGGCCCTCGAGAACCAGACGAACGCGTCCATCTATTGGGCGAGCTACTTCGCGATCGACGGATCAATGATTGCCCCTGGATGGTCGCCGATCGGCCCCGAGTGCGCGGATGAGATGGCCTACGCCCTCGGAGAGCTCCACGGCTCGATTCGCGCCGGCCTCAGCGATGACGTGACTTGGATTGACGTTGCCGACCAGCATGTCCCAACCCAGATGTGGGCCGGATGGCCCCACCCCAGCCGAGAAGGTCACCAAGCCCTCGGCCAGTTCGTAGTCCAAGCGATCGTCAACTAGCGCTCCGCTGGACGACCTGAGCGGGCGACGTCTGCTCCGAAGTTCGGGCCGCCCTCTCCGTTCTTGGGTAGATAGTGGAAGCCGGCTTCCACTATCTACCCAAGAACGGGTGATCGGGCTCGGAGCCGGGGACGGGATTCGAACCCACGACCTACGCATTACGAGTGCGTTGCTCTACCGGACTGAGCTACCCCGGCGGGGGAGTCGGAACCCTAGTGGGGTTTCCACTCATTTCGACTCGCCCGTAGGATGACGCACGCAACGAGGGAGGACCGTGGCGGATCAGGCGAATTTTGAGCGGAACGCGATGCAGTATGCGCCACAGCTCTACTCAGCCGCGCTGCGGATGACCCGCAATCCGGCCGATGCCGAAGACGTCGTTCAGGAGACGTTCCTCAAGGCGTACCGCGCCTATGACTCGTACACCGACGGTACGAACCTCAAAGCCTGGCTGTATCGGATTCTCACCAACACCTACATCAACAAGTACCGAAAGCAGCAGCGGCGACCCTCGGAGGTGGAGCTCGGAGAGCTCCAGGACCTCTACCTCTACAAGCGCCTTGGGGAGGCTTCGGGAGCGACGCCGAGCGCGGAGTCCGACATGCTCGACGCGTTCGTGGACACCGATATCATCGAAGCGCTTGAGGACCTGCCTGAGACGTTCCGGCTGCCGGTGTTGCTTGCCGACGTCGATGGCTTCTCGTACAAGGAGATCGCCGAGATGCTCGACATCCCGATCGGAACCGTCATGTCTCGGTTGCACCGGGGAAGAAAGGCCCTCCAGAAGCGGTTGTGGGATGTGGCACAAGAACACGGCATCACAGGGGACGGATCATGAGCGGCTGCGACCACGCAATCGAGTACGTGTACCAGTACCTCGATGAAGAGGCTTCGTTCTTCACCACGTCACGGATTCGCATCCATCTGAAGCGGTGCCCTCCGTGTATGGACGCCTTCGCTTTCGAAGCGCGCCTCAAAGATGTGATCCGCGAACGCGGGAAATCTGATCCTCCGCCGGAACTTTTCGACACCCTCCGAGCGTTAATACAAGAGGAACGAGAGAGCAACGAGTCGGGTATGTGATTCCACCCGGCTTGACTGGAGGAAGCCACAATGAACGACAACGTACTTCGAGGCCGTCGCCTCGACGGCGGGGCACGCGCCCCCAAGACCTATTCGACGGAGCGCTACTGCGCCCACTCTGAATGCGAGACCAAGCTCTCGCAGTACAACCGCCGGGAATGGTGCTTCGCTCACGCCCCAACGAAGTATCCCCGTCTTCGGGGCCGCGTTGCCAAGGTCGAAGCCTGACCTACGATCTTCGATGATGAAGCGCCCCGCACGGGGCGCTTCATCGCGTTCACGTCGTCGTCTATCCTCGCCTCATGACGCGACCACTCCGTGTACTCATCGCCGCACTGCTCGTCGGCCTTTTCCTTGCGCTCCCAAGCGCCGCGCTGGCCCAGGACGAAGAGTCTGAGGATGCTGAACCGGTGCCGATCGCGGTCGACAGTGGTGCTGCCGTCGAACTGCAGCCTGTCGAGATCGCCGATGAGACGCCGCCCTGGACGCAACGGTTCCTGGTTCCCACCATTATGGCGCTCACCGTCGTCGCGGTCGGCGGCGTCATCGTCTACTACCTGGTCGCCATCAAAGGTCGCTACACCGTCGCCGCCGAGTAGTCCACGACGCGTCGGGGGCTACGCGCCGAAGACCTGGAAGTTTCCTAGGATTTGGGGGCGAGTGACCCTACGACGAACCCGTCCTGGGCACCAACCTACCCACTGGCCAGATCTGTCTGATGGGAGGGCTCATGGAAGAAGTGTTGCTGGCGCGGTGGCAGTTCGGCATCACGACGGTGTACCACTGGCTGTTCGTTCCGATCACGCTGGGCATCACGTGGATGGTCGCCATCATGGAGACCGCCTGGGTACGTACGAAGAAGCCCGAGTACCTGCGGATGACGAAGTTCTGGGGCAAGTTGATGCTGATCAACTTTGCCATCGGTGTCGTCACCGGGATCGTGCAGGAATTCCAGTTCGGGATGAACTGGTCGACCTACTCCCGCTTTGTGGGGGACATCTTTGGTGCGCCGCTCGCCATCGAAGCGCTGCTTGCCTTCTTCATCGAATCGACCTTCATCGGTCTGTGGATCTTTGGGTGGAAGAAGCTGAGCCCGAAGGTGCATGCATTC
>CAZONX010000057.1:0-12779 GCA_964581295.1 uncultured Acidimicrobiaceae bacterium | reverse complement strand
GGTTGATCCGCGCGCATCGATGACGGCACCAAAGTCGAGCAGGGCTCGCACCACCGACGTCGACGATCGCGGTTGAGCATGCGTCATCGCATCGACTCTACGTCCCCTCGCCGCGCTCAAACGACGCCACGACGCTCCGCAGCGCTAAGGCACTGGTCGGATGCTCCGATCGGTCGGATTATGGAGTGAGCACCGGGCGAACGGAGATCCGATGCCCGAAATCGGGCAACGAACGCTTGCCGAACAGCCGACGCTGGTCATGCGGACGAAGGCGACCGTCGATGGGATACCCGCGTTCCTCGGCGCCGCGTACACATCGACCGCTGAACACGCTGCGGCGTGCGGCTGCCAGGTCGTCGGTCCGCCACTTGCCCGCTACGAAATGCTGAACAACCCAGAAGGAGAATTCGCCATCGAAGCCGGCTTCCCCGTCTCAGCGCCGGTCCACGGCACCGACCAGATGGAAGCCGCAACCCTCCCCGGCGGCGCGGCAGCGGCAGCGTGGCACATCGGGCCGTACGACACGATGGAGCCGACCTATGCGGCGGTCTCCGCATGGATCGAAGAGCGCGGGGGCGTCCCCAACGAAGCGCCGTGGGAGATCTACCACTCGGACCCCACCGCCGAGCCCGATCCGACCACGTGGACGACGGAAGTCGTCCAACCGTATCTGACAGGATGATTTCGCTCGTCGATTGAGCCGACATCGACCGCCCCAAATCGTGCGGCACAAAGGCTTTCCGTGAGGACATCGTCGCTTGGTGCCGAAGCAGACCTGTGGCTGAGGCTCCTCAAGCCATACGCGCGCACGAACGGGTCGATGGTGAAAGAGGCTCGAGGAATCGGCGTCGGCCTCTACGTGAGCCGTCCTCTCGCCCGGCTCATGGGAGGCGATCTCGTGTGCCAACGCGTCAACGACCGCAGCGAGTTTCTTCTCACGCTCGAACCGGTCGCCGTCGCGTCGCTCGCAGAACCAGAATCGGTCAGCGTCGAGTAGCGATCACAGGTCTCTTCGAGACCAGCCAGTCGAACGGCCAAGAACCCGAGGGCGCACCAACGTGCGCCCTCGAGCCCTCGCTTGGTCGTCCCCGAACTAGGCGTGGTCCTTGATGTGCGCGTTGTGGAAGAAGCCCTGCCTGGTGAACGGCTGCGCCGCCTCCTCCCGACTCGGCGGGTAGATGAACGACGTTGCCACCGCTCCCAGTGCGCAGGCACCGGCGCAGATCATGAACGCCAACGGGAAGTTGCCGAGGTCGCCGAGTGCCCCACCGAGGATCGGGAAGATGATCCCGCCCGCGCCGTAGGACAGGAACACGTACGGGTAGTTCTGACCCACCGACGTGTTGCCGAACTCGTCGGCTGTCAACGCCGGGAACAGGGCGAAGTTCCCACCGAAGTTGAAGCCGATCAACGCAGCGCCGAGATAGAGCGCGTACTCGCTGCCTGCCATCGGGATGAACGCCAGCAGGAACACTGCCTGCGTCGATGTCATGATGATCACGGACCGCTTGCGACCGAGCTTGTCGCTCACCGTGCCCCAGATGATCCGACCGAATCCGTTCGCGAGGCTGAAGAACACCGCCATCGCGGTACCGGCGATCGCATCAGCGTCGGCTTCGAGAACACCCGAGTCGGTGAGGGCCTCGATCGGCCAGAGCTTCATGATTCCGATCGCCATGAGTCCGGCACCGGCGCTCACAGCGAAGACGAGGAAGATCAGGTAGAACTGCGGCGTCCGCAGCATCTCTGTTGTGGTGAAGTTGTCTCCACCGGCTCCCACCGCCTTGGGCGGTATGTACCCGGCCGGGAGCCAGCCATCGGGCGGCATCTCCATCCAGATCGAGCCGATGAGGACCAGAATTATGAACGCGATGCCATAGACGAGGAAGGTGGTTCCGAGGCCATAGTCGTCGAGGAGATTTCCCCAGGAACCGGCGATCTTGACCCATCCGAGGGCGCCGAAACCGAAGCCGGCAACCGCCGCTCCCGAGATCATGCCCTTCTTGTCTGGGAACCAACGCATCCCGACCGCAATCGGAACGACGTAGGCGAGGCCGATGCCGATCCCGCCGATGAAGCCGACCCCGATGAGGACGACCCAGAAGTTGTCGCCGCCACCGATAGCTGCGATTGCGTAGCCGATGCCCAGCGTCAGGCCCCCGATGATCGCGAGCCGACGCGGGCCCCACGTGTTGAGCTTGCGCCCGGCGAACACCATTGAGATCGCAAACATGGCGAGCCCCACCGAGAACACGATCTGCGTCTGGGTCTTTGACCAGCCGGCGTCTGTCAACGCTGGCGTGAACACCGACCAGGCATAGATCGCCCCCAGGCAGAGCTGTATCAGCACCGCCCCGAGAACCACGAACCATCGGTTGCTTACTCGTTGCGCCATTCCGAACGGCCTCCTCATCGTGAGCTACCCCGGTCCCGGGAACCCCGTCGGTCCGGCGAGCGCCGGCCAACGAAACACCCACCTTCCCGGCGTGGCATTCATCTTCTGGTCAGTTCATTGCGCCGCGGCAAACGGATATCGCAGCCACCCCGCGAGTCATCCACAACTCGGCGATCGACACAGGGTCGAGTGTCCCTCAACGCGCCCGTACTGCGCTAGGGGCCATCGACCCCGAACGTAGGGCCGTTCCGACAGATCTGTCGCCATGCGCTGCGCTCATTGAGTAGGTTTGGTGCCACCTGAGGGAGGGTTTCGATCGCGCAACCAGAGCAGTCCACTGCTGAGCGACGCGTGGTCACGGCGTTGTTCTGCGACGTTGTGGACTCGACATCGCTCGCAGAGACGATGGATCCGGAGGAGTGGGCGGACATCGTCAACGACACCGCGACGGCGATGGCCGGATGCATCGAACGGTACGACGGGACGATTGCACAATTCGCCGGCGACTCGATCCTCGGCATCTTCGGAGCGCCCCGTGCCCACGAGGACGACCCCTATCGGGCCGTTCGCGCCGGGCTCGACATCATCGAACGCGTCGGCCGATCCGCATCACTGCCGGTCCAGATCGAGGTACGCGCCGGAGCCCACACCGGATTGGTCATCGTCGGCGATCTGAGCGTCGGGGACCTGAGCACGTATTCGGCTCTCGGAGACACGACCAACGTCGCCGCGCGGATGCAATCCATGGCGGTTCCCGGCAGCATGCTCATCTCGGCCGACACCTACCGGCTTGTCGAGGGTGACGT
Organism: uncultured Acidimicrobiaceae bacterium; assembly: GCA_964581295.1. Lineage (GTDB taxonomy): Bacteria > Actinomycetota > Acidimicrobiia > Spongiisociales > UBA5794 > JAHEEL01. The sequence goes on along the minus strand of CAZONX010000057.1, from coordinate 9,578 downwards.
CACGGCGGAGAACCTTGGGCCGATGGAGGTCAAGGGGAAGGCCGAGCCGATCGTCGTCTACAAGGTGACCGGCGCTCGCAACACGAACACCCGGCGACGCGGCGTCCCGGGGTTCGAGAGCCCCATGGTGGGAAGGGATCGGGAGCTATCGACCCTTGCCGAACTCGTCGGATACGCCGCTGCGGGAAGTGGTCGGGTCGCGGCAATCGTCGGGGATCCCGGCGTCGGCAAGAGCCGGCTCATTGCCGAACTCCGAGAGCGGGTCGATAGCGTCGACGGCTCGGCGTGGGTCCTCGGGAGGAGTGCCCCATACGATCAGCAACGCCCCTACCACCTTGCGGCTTCGATCGTCCGATCGTTGTGCGGTGTCTCCGCGAGCGACGATCCGGGCATCGTGTCAAACGCGGTGTGGTCGACCGCGGAAGGTGTGTTCGGAATCAACGCTCCTCCGATTCGGCATCTCCTCCAGCTCATCGGAATCGACGTTGGTCATCCGGACGACGATCCAGCCGTGCTCCACGCCTACTACGACGTGGCTCTCGCCGGCCTGATCCGCGGCGTCGCCGACGAGCACTCTCCGCTGGTTCTGGTGTGCGAGGACATCAATTGGTCGGACGCCTCATCGGCGGCGCTGATCTCCGGAATGCTCGATCGCATCCGTCAATCACCAACCGTGCTCGTGCTGGTGAGTCGACCAGATCGCCAATCCTCCGGTTGGGACATCGTCGTTCGAGCCGAACGAGATCTCGGCGAGGCGTTCGTCGAGTCGCGGCTGAAGCCCCTAGACGAGGGCGACAGCAGGCAACTGGTAGCGAACCTCCTCGAGATCGAATCGCTGCCGGGTGGATTGCGGGCTCTGGTCCTCAGCCGCGCGGAGGGCAACCCATTCTTCATCGAGGAAATCGTCCGCATGCTGGTCGAACGCGAACTCATCCGGGAGGTCGACGGACGGTGGGTCGCCGACAAGGGCATCAGCAGCTTGTCGGTTCCGAACACGCTTCACGGGCTTCTCGCTTCACGGGCTTCTCGCTTCACGCTTCGACGGGCTGCCGGAGCAGGCGCGACACACAGCAGAGGTTGCAGCAGTGATCGGCCGCCAGTTCGAAACGCGCCTGCTGGCGCAGGTCCTCCAGAGCGACGGAGCCGGCGAGCGTCTGACCACCGACATGAACACGCTCGAGACCCATGGTCTCGTCAAGCTCGCCGTGGCGAGACCTGAGCTGACATTCAGCTTCCGACACGCGCTCACCCACGACGTCGTATACGAGTCGATCCTGCGCAAGGAGCGCCGCGTGCTTCACCTACGCGTTGCCGACGCCATCGTCGACCTCCACAGCGACCAGCTCGGGGACTACGCCCCGACTCTTGCCCGCCACTACGAAGAAGCAGGCGACACCAACCGAGCGCTCCCCTATCTAGTCATGGCAGGAGAAGCTGCACTTGCCCGCCACGCCCTGCCGGAGAGCCACGCGTTCTACGCCAGGGCGTTCGAGATCGTCGACGCCGATCCGGCGGTGGCTCCGGAGGAGAAGATCGACATGGCGCTGTCCGCAGCCGCGGCCGGTATCAACTTCATCCCAGGCGGCCAGACGCTCGCCCGGCTCGAGGCCGTACGAACCGAGGCAGAGGCCCTGGAGAACACGGAGTTGCTCGCACGGACGTATGCCCTGCTGCTCAGGGTCCGAACGATGCTCGATGAGAACTACTCCAACCCGCAGTATCGCGAACTCATGGACCGGGCTTTCGCTCTGGGCCCGACCGTACGTGCGCCGGAAGTCCGCGCCTATCTCGAGGGCATGATGGGCCAGGCGCTGCGGTCTGCCGACGAGTACGGCGCGTCGGTGCAATTAGCCGGCGGATCGGTCGGGCCGCTCGAGTCCGCAGGACGAATCGGCGAAGCGGGGCTCAACGCGGCCTACGCGGCCGACGTCGAAGCCTCACGGGAGCGCTTCGCAGAGGCCGATCAGTGGATCAGCCGGGCCGGACGTCTCGCCGATGCCAGCAGAAACCCTGGTGTCATCGCGGATGTCGATCTCGTTCGCGGTCGAATAGCCGCCGGACGGGGTGAGCTGCAAGCCGCCGTTGCGCACACCCAGCGTGGAATTGCAACCGCGGCCGACGCGAACAATATCCAATGTGAACTCGTCGGCAATTTCCTGGTTGCCGATCAGCAGCTCCGCAGCGGCGACCCTGCGGCAGCCATCTCACACCTGGAACGAACCTTCGAACTCGGAGCGTTCTGCAATGCCGAGGCCATGGTCGAACTTGGCCAAGCGTGGCTGGCCTCCGCACGAGCCGGCCTTGGGGATCTCGACTCTGACGGCTTTGCACGACCGCTCGAGATGGCCCAGGTGGGCGGCAGCCGCAGCGGCGAGGCCGCGGTCCGGCTGCAGCGTGCCATCGCCGTGACCGGAGGACCCGACCCGCAGTGGGATCTGGCGTTCGACGACTTCGAACGCTCCATTGCCCTGCTCGGAGACATCGATGCTCGTCCCGATCAGGCGAGGGCCATCCACGCCTACGCCAACGCGCTCGAGGCCGCCGGTCGGGACGACGAGAGCCAGACGCAGCTGGCGACGGCGATGTCGATGTTCGACGCCATGGGGATCCAACCGGACGCCGCTCTCCAATAGCTGCAGGCTGCCTGGTGCTACGGTCGATCTGTGGAGAGCAGCACTACCGACACTGGTGCCGGACGACATGAGCGGGCGTTGCCGTGGGTCGTCCGAATGTGGTGGCTCTGGGCCCTGCTCGCGCTGGTAGCCGGAGCAGTCACGGTCGCCACTGCCGAAGGATTCCCCATTGTTGACCTCGAGCTCGCGTGGACGGTCGATCGAGCCGACGAGGTCGTCGCGGGAACGGCGATCGATATCATCCGAAGGACGATCGTGTGGGACTTCCTCTTCATCGCCCTCTACGCGCTCGCGCTCTCGACCGGTTCGCTGTGGGCGCGGCGGCAGTTCGTGGGCCAACTCATACGGGGCACTGGTGTCGTCTTGGCCACCGGTGGAGTCGTTGTCGGCGTCTTTGACATCATCGAGAACGTCGCAATGCTGGGCTACCTCAACGGATGGTCGTCATGGACCGGCTGGATACCGCTGGCAGGGGCGATGGCGGTTCCCAAGTTCGCGCTGGCCCTCGCCACCGTGTTCTACATCGTCGCCGGCCTCGCGCTGTTCGTCGCGCGGCGGATCAGGAGATAGAAGACAGGTGCCGACCTCTCGGTGTTTGTCCCATCGGGCCCCTGCGGTCCATGATCCAGCGCCTACTCGCCGACCGCCCGGCGGCGCCGGGTGGCGAGCAGGAGTGCACCTCCGAGGAGAACCAGGATCGTCCCGAACACGGCGAGCAAGCCTGCATCGAGTCCGGTCTTCGGCAACTCCTGCGCCGTCACCCGGATCGTCAGCGTGCCCGGCGTGCAGAGCCCGTGGCTGTCGCAGACATCGATCGTTGATGTGTAGGTCCCGGTCGCGCTCGGCGATCCATTGAAGGCGCCGTTCGGATTCAGCGACACCCCAGGTGGGAGTGCGCCGTCGACCAGCGAGAACACGTAGGGATCGCCGTCGGGATCCTCGCCCTTGAGGGGAGACATCGACCCGCCAACGGGCGTGGTCTGATTTGTGTTGGTCGGATCATCGGTGAACTCCGGGGGCCGGTTCGCGGCCTCGACGGTCACCGTGACCGTCGCTGTTGCGACGCCTCCGTTGCCGTCTGAGATCGTGTACTCGAATCTGTCGATGCCGACGAACCCCGCATCGGGTATGTAGGTGATCGTGCCGTCGGCATCCACCGCTGCCGAGCCGTTGACCGGATCGGTCGTTTCGGTCACGGTGAGTTCGTCGCCATCCGGATCGGTGTCATTGTCGAGCACCGATATCGCCACCGAAGTGTCGGCCGGTGTCGTCGCGGTGTCACCGACCGCGCTGGGAACACCATTCACACCGTTGACCGTCACCGTGACCGTCGCTGTGTCGGTGCCGCCGTTTCCATCGCTGATCGTGTAGTCGAACGTGTCGACGCCGTCGAAGCCGGGATCCGGGGCATACGTGATCGTGCCGTCGGCGTTGATCGCCACCGAGCCGTGGGCGGGATCCGTCGCGTCGATGACGGTGAGCGGGTCACCATCGGGATCGCTGTCGTTGCCGAGCACCGAAATTGCCACCGGAGTGTCCTCGTCGGTGGTCGCCGCATCGTCGAACGCTCCCGGAGCATCGTTCTGTGGCGCAACGTCGATCTCGACGGTGGCGGTGTCGTTGCCGCCGTTGCCATCGGAGATCGTGTAGTCGAACGTGTCGACGCCGTTGAAGTCGGGATCGGGGGTATACGTGATCGTGCCGTCGGCGTTGATCGCCACCGAGCCGTGGGCGGGATCCGTCGCGTCGATGACGGTGAGCGGGTCGCCATCGGGATCGCTGTCGTTGCCGAGCACGGGGATCGTCACCGGCGTGTCCTCGTTAGTGGACTCCGCATTGTCGACCGCAACCGGCGCGTCGTTGACCGACGTGATGTCGATGGTGACCGTCGCCGTGTCGATCCCGCCGTTGCCGTCCGAGATCGTGTAGTCGAAGACATCCGGCCCGAAGTATCCAGCATCCGGAACATATGTGATGGTGCCGTCTGGGTTCACGGTGACGGTGCCGTGAGCGGGGGCGGACGTGCTCGTCACTGTGAGGGTGTCGGCGTCGATGTCGGTGTCGTTGCCCAACACCGGGATCGTCACCGGCGTGTCCTCCGGGGTCGAGTCCGAGTCGTCGGTCGCCACAGGGCCATCGTTGATCGGGTTCACGGTCACCGTCACCGTGGCCGTGTCGCAGAGACCGTCGTCGTCACAGACGCGGTACTCGAAGGTGTCCAGTCCCTCGAAGTCCCCATCGGGGGTGTAGGTGACCGTCGAATCACCGTTCACTGTGACTGACCCGTTCGCCGGTTGACTGGTGATCGTCAACGTCGAGGTGTCGATGGTGCCATCGATGTCATCGTCGTTGTCGAGCACCGGGATCGTCACCGGGGTGTCTTCGTTCGTGCTGTCCAGGTCGTCGGTCGCAACCGGGGCGTCGTTCACCGCCGTCACATCAATGGTCACGGTTGCACTGTCGCACGCACCGTTCGGGTCGCACACCTGATAGGTGAAGGTGTCGGGTCCGTAGTAGTCGGGGTTCGGCGTGTAGGTGATGGTGCCGTCCGAATTGACCACAGCCGTTCCATTCGGTGGATCTGTGACTGCGCCGACTTCCAGGGGGTCACCGTCTGGGTCGCTGTCGTTGCCGAGGACCGAGATCGTCACCGGCGTGTCTTCGACCGTCGATCCCGAATCGTCATCAGCGATGGGCGGATCATTGTTCGGGTTCACCGTCACCGTCACCGTGGCAGTGTCGGTGCCGCCGTTTCCGTCGGAGATCGTGTAGTCGAATGTGTCGACGCCATCGAAGTCCGCGTCCGGCGTGTAGGTGATCGTGCCGTCGCCGTTGACGGCGACCGACCCGTTAGCGGGATCCGTCGCGTCCGTCACAACCAGCGGATCGCCCTCCGGATCCGAGTCGTTGTCGAGCACGGGGATTGTGACCGGTTGGTCCTCCAACGTCGAGCCCAGGTCGTCGTTGGCGTTGGGCGCGTCGTTCGCCGGGTCGACCACGACCGAGACCGTCGCCGTATCGCAGAGACTCGTCGTATCGCACACCTCATAGGTGAACGTGTCGACGCCGTTGAAGTCCGGGTCGGGGGTGTACGTGAAGCTGCCGTCGGGGTTCATCGTGACAGAACCGTGTGCGGGATCCGTTGCGCCGGCGACCGTCAGCGGATCTCCCTCGGGGTCGGAGTCATTGTCGAGCACGCCGGGCGCCGGCACGACGAGTGGGGTGTCCTCCGAGGTCGTGTAGTCATCGTCGACCGCCGTTGGAGATTCGAACGGATTCACGGTCACCACGACGGTGGCCGTGTCCGTGCCGCCGTTCCCATCCGAGATCGTGTAGTCGAACGAATCGGTGCCGAAGAAGCCGGTGTCCGGCGTGTATGTGAAGCTGCCGCCGGGGTTGACGGTGACGGAACCATTGGCCGGGTCTGTGGCACCGGTGACGATCAATGTGTCACCATCGAGGTCGGTGTCGTTCCCCAGCATGCCCGGGGCGGGGACCGTCACCGGTGTGTCCTGCCTCGTGCTTGCGACGTCGTCGTTCGCAGCCGGATCGTCGTTGACGGCATCGACCACGACCGTCACCGCCGCGGTATCGCAGGCGCCATCCGGGTCGCAGACCTGATACGTGAACATATCGATGCCGTTGAAGTTGGTGTCGGGTGTGTAGGTGATCGTGCTGCCGCCATTGACGGTGACCGATCCGTTCGCTGGATTCGTTGCATTCGCGATCGTCAGCGTGTCGCCATCGATGTCAGTGTCATTGCCGAGGACGGGGATCGTCACCGGCGTGTCCTCCGGCGTCGAATCCGAATCATCGGCGGCAACCGGGGCATCGTTGATCGGGTTCACCGTCACCGAAACGGTCGCGATGTCGCACAAGCCGTCGTTGTCGCACACCTCATACTCGAACGTGTCCATCCCGGAGAAGTGCGGGTCGGGCGTGTACGTGACCGTTCCGTCTGCGTTCTCCACGGCGGATCCGTTCGACGGAGACGACGTGACCGCCACCGTTGACGGGTCGATCGATCCGTCGATGTCGTCGTCGTTGTCGAGGACGGGGATCGTCACCGGCGAGTCTTCGTCGGTGCTGTCGATGTCGTCGGTAGCCACCGGCGGATCGTTCACCGCGGCGACGTCGATCGTCACCGTCGCGGTGTCGCACGCGCCGCTCGGATCGCACGCCTGGTAAGTGAATGTGTCGGGGCCTGAGTAGTCAGGGTCCGGCGTGTAGGTGATGGTGCCGTCCGGATTGATCGCAGCAGTTCCGTTCGGCGGATCGGTCACGGAAGCAACCGTGAGGGGATCGCCGTCGGGATCGGTGTCGTTGCCGAGGACGGGTATTACCACCGGTGTGTCCTCCGGCGTCGTGCCGCTGTCGTCATCGGCGACCGGAGGATCATTGATCGGGGTCACCGTCACCGTCACGGTCGCCGTGTCGGAACCGCCGTTGCCGTCCGAGATCGTGTAGTCGAAGGCGTCGACGCCGTTGAACTCTGGATCGGGGGTGTAGGTGACGGTGCCGTCGGCGTTCAGCGCAGCTGAGCCGTTCGCCGGGTCCGTCACATTCGCGACCGTGAGGGGATCGCCTTCGGCGTCGGAGTCGTTCCCCAGCACCGTGATAGCCACCGGCGTCTCTTCAGGTGTCGAGTCGTCGTCGTCCACAGCGTTCGGGGCGTCGTTGATCGGCCCGACGACGACCGTCACTGTCGCTGTGTCGCATGCGCCGAAGGGATCACATGCCTGGTACTGGAACGTATCGGTGCCGTAGAAGTCGGGATCCGGGGTGTACGTGATCGTGCCATCCGGGTTCACCGTGACAGAACCGTTTGGCGGATCTGTGACCGTTCCCACCACCAACGGATCACCGTCAGGATCGGTGTCATCATCGAGGACCGGGATGGTCACCGGTGAGTCCTCCGGCGTTCCCACAGTGTCGTCGTGAGCGATCGGCGGATCGTTGGCAGGCACGACGGTGATGGTGACCATGGCCGTGTCGGTGCCGCCAGCGCCGTCCGAGATCGTGTAGGCGAAGGTGTCAACACCCGAAAAGTCGGAGTCCGGGCTGTAGGTGATCGTGCCGTCTGCATTGACCGTGGCTATCCCGTGCGGCGGATCGGTGGCGCCGACCACAGTGAGCGGATCGCCGTCGACGTCGGTGTCGTTGCCGAGGATGGCAATCGTCACCGGCGTGTCCTCGGACGTCGAATCGGAGTCGTCGACCGCGACCGGCGCGTCGTTCGCTGGATCAACCGTGACGGTGACGGTGGCGGTGTCGGTGCCGCCGTTGCCATCCGAGATCGTGTACTCGAACGTGTCCGAGCCGAAGAAGTCGGCACCCGGGGTATAGGTGATCGTGCCATCGGCATTGACGACGACCGACCCATTGGAGGGATCGGACGCACCCGTCACCGTGAGCGGATCGTCCTCGGGGTCGGTGTCGTTGCCGAGGATGGCGATCGTCACCGGCGTGTCCTCGGACGTCGAATCGGAGTCGTCGACCGCCACCGGCGCGTCGTTCGCTGGATCAACCGTGACGGTGACGGTGGCGGTGTCGGTGCCGCCGTTGCCATCCGAGATCGTGTAGTCGAACGTGTCGACGCCGTTGAAGTCGGCATCCGGGGTGTAGGTGATCGTGCCATCGGCGTTGATGCTCGCCGACCCGTTCGCCGGATCGGTCGCGGTCATCACGCTGAGGGCATCACCATCGATGTCGGAGTCGTTGCCGAGCACCGGGATCGCTACTGGCGTGTCCTCCAGCGTCGAGTCGGAGTCGTCGACCGCCACCGGCGCGTCGTTCGCTGGATCAACGGTGACGGTCACCGTGGCGGTGTCACACGCTCCATCGTTGTCGCACACCTCGTATTCGAAGGCATCGGCTCCGTTGAAGTTGGCATCGGGTGTGTATGTGATCGTGCCGTCGGCGTTGATGGCCACCGAGCCGCTCGCTGGCGGTACCGTGATCGAGATACTGGTCGGCTCCAGCGTGCCATCGGCGTCCGAGTCGTTGGCCAGCACCGGGATCGTCACTGGTGTGTCCTCGTCGGTCGCGGTCGAATCGTCATCAGCCACCGGCGGGTCATTCACGTCGTCAACCGTCACGGTCACTGTCGCCGTATCCGTGCCGCCGTTGCCATCCAAGATCGTGTACTCGAACGTGTCAACGCCGTTGAAGTCGGCATCCGGGGTGTAGGTGATCGTCCCATTGCCATTCACCGTCACTGAACCGTTCGCCGGATCCGTCGCCCCCGTCACCGTGAGCGTGTCACCATCAACATCCGTGTCGTTGCCCAACACCGGGATCGTGACCGGCGTGTCCTCGTCGGTCGAATCCGCATCATCGACCGCAACCGGCGCGTCGTTGACCGAGTCCACGGTGATGGTGACGGTGGCGGTGTCGGTGCCGCCGTTGCCGTCCGAGATCGTGTAGTCGAACGTGTCGATGCCAAAGAAGTTGGGGGCCGGCGAGTAGGTGATCGTCCCGTCGGCATTGACGGTCACCGAGCCGTTCGCCGGGTCCGTTATGCCGGTGATGGTGAGTGGGTCAACCTCCGGGTCGCTGTCGTTGTCCAACACCGGGATTCTCACCGGCGCGTCCTCCGGCGTCGAATCCGCATCATCGACCGCAACCGGCGCGTCGTTGACCGAGACCACGGTGATGGTGACGGTGGCGGTGTCGGTGCCGCCGTTGCCGTCCGAGATCGTGTAGTCGAACGTGTCGACGCCGTTGAAGTCGGCATCCGGCGTGTAGGTGATCGTGCCATCGATGTGGATCGTGACCGAACCGTTAGAAGGATCGGTCGCGCTGGTGACGCTCAGCGTGTCGCCGTCGGCATCCGTGTCGTTGCCCAACACCGGGATCGTCACCGGCGTGTCCTCATCGGTCGAATCCGAATCATCAACCGCCACCGGCGCATCGTTGACCGGATCAACTGTGATCGTCACCGAC